>NZ_JBSFQF010000014.1:48381-89361 GCF_053588575.1 Gordonia sp. NPDC003429 | reverse complement strand
CATCACGCAGGCCAAGAGCCGGGGCCGCAGAATTCGCCATAGCCAATTCTCTCAAACCACGAACCATAAACTAATTAACGACACGCGACACTAGAGACCGCAACCTCCTAGAGACATCGTCGCCGGGACCGTGACCTCGGTTCGGCCCCGGCGACGATCACCATCATCGGAGATGGTCTGGAGGACCAGTTTCTTTCAGACCCAGTTTCTTTCAGCACCAGTTTCTTTCAGCCCCACAGCCCCCGACAACGCCGCGAGAGAGCGAGTGAAAGATGTACGAGAAGAATGGCGAGAAGTACTTCATCGTCGATGCCCACGTCCACCTGTGGGACGGCCGCGAGTCCAACCAGCGCAACATCCACGGCAAACAGTTCATCGACTGCTTCTACGACTACCACCGCAACCTCAGCCCCGAAGAACAGGTGTGGGACTACGACACCTACTGCTACTACGGCGCCGACCGCCTGATGCAGGATCTGTTCGTCGACGGCCCGGCCGACCACGCGATCTTCCAGGCGACCATCCTGAAAGACTTCTACGTCAACGGATTCGCGCAGGTGGACGACTCGCTCAAGCTGGCCGCCGACAATCCCGACAAGCTCACCTACAACCACGCCTATGATCCGCGCGACGGCGAGGACGGCCTGGTGCAATTGCGCAAGGACGCGGAGACGATGAACCTGCGCGGGGTGAAGCTCTACACCGCCGAGTGGCACGGTGACTCGCGTGGCTACAAACTCGACGACCACTGGTCGCGGCGCTATCTGGAAGAGTGCATCGAGTTGGGTATCAAGAACGTTCACGTGCACAAGGGCCCCACCATCCGTCCGCTGGACCGCGACGCGTTCGACGTTGCCGACGTCGACAAGGTGGCCACCGACTACACCGATCTGAACTTCATCATCGAGCACGTCGGACTCCCCCGGCTCGAGGACTTCTGCTGGATCGCCACCCAGGAATCCAACGTGTACGGCGGTCTGGCGGTGGCGATCCCGTTCATCCACACCCGACCCCGGTACTTCGCGCAGATCATCGGTGAACTCATGTACTGGATCGGTGAGGACAAGATCCTCTTCGCCAGCGACTACGCGCTGTGGACCCCCCAGTGGCTGGTGGAGCGGTTCGTCGACTTCCAGATCCCCGAGGACATGACCGAATACGCTCCGCTGACCACTGACCAGAAGCGAAAGATCCTGGGACTCAATGCTGCGGCTCTCTACCCGCACATCGAGGTGCCCGAGGAGCTGCGCATCCCGACCGCCGCCGCCGATCCGGGTGCCGAGGTGGCCCCGGGAGCGCCGGATGCCGCCGCACACGATCCGGTGAACGCATGACCGCGCTGGCCGATCACGGGCACGTCCACGCCGACGACGCCCCGCTCGAGGCGGCACAGCCGTTGCCGTCTGCGGTGCTCGCCGCACTCGGCACGGTGCTCGACCCGGAACTCGACGAGCCGATCACCGACCTCAACTTCGTGCGGTCGGTGTTCCTCGACGACCGCGGCGTCACCGTTCACCTGCGGCTGCCCACCTCGTTCTGCTCGCCGAACTTCGCCTACCTGATGGCATCGGACGCACTCGACGCCCTCGAATGTGTCGACGGCATCGGCGAGGTGCGGGTGATGCTCGACGATCATCACGACTCCGACAAGATCAACGCCGGTCTCGCCGCGCACGCCGGATACAAGGGCACGTTCGGTGTCGAGGCGCAAGACGATCTCGACGAGCTGCGCATGACGTTTCTGCGTAAGGCACACACCGCGGCGATGGAACGCTGTGTGGCCCCGCTGATCTCGTCGGGCCGGTGCGGCGTGGAGGACTGCGGTCACCTGCTGCTGCGCGACCTCCCGGACGGGCGGTCGAAGTACGCGCTGCTGCGTCGTCGGGTGCAGATCGGTCTGGGTGTCTGCCCCAATGCGCGGGTCGTGGTCGACGAGGAGGGCCACCCGCTGCCCGCCGACCAGGTGCCGCTGCGGCTGCGGTTCGCGCGGTCGGTGCGCATCTCGATGGAGGGCAACTCCCACTTCTGCCGCGGCCTGCTGGCCACCCGGTATGCCGACGACGGCGAATGCGACGGCACCAGCGGACCGGTGATCACCGACATCCGTTCGGCCGCAGGCGCGACCACCACATCACATTCCACCGAGGAGAGGTCATCATGAGGGCCGTACAGGTCGTCGGTTATCACGACAAACTGCAACTCAACGAGGTTCCCGATCCACAGATCACCGGACCGCTCGACGTGATCGTGCGGATCGGCGGTGCCGGTGTGTGCCGCACCGATCTGCACATCCTCGAGGGCCAGTGGGCCGAGAAGAGCGGTGTCAGCCTGCCGTACACGATCGGCCACGAGAACGCCGGGTGGGTCGAGGCGGTGGGTGACGCCGTCACCAATGTCGCCGTCGGCGACAAGGTGATCCTGCATCCGCTGATCACCTGCGGGCTGTGCCGCGCCTGCCGGGCGGGCGACGACGTGCATTGCGAGAACAGTCTTTTCCCGGGCATCGACACCGACGGCGGATACGCCGACTATCTCAAGACGACGGCCCGCAGCGTGGTGCGCATCGACGATTCGCTCGAACCGTCGGACGTGGCGGCCCTCGCCGACGCCGGCCTGACCGCCTACCACGCCGCGGCCAAGGTGGCCGCGATGACCCGGCCCGGTGACACCTGCGTGGTCATCGGGGCAGGAGGCCTGGGCCACATCGGAATTCAGGTTCTGGCCGCCATCTCCGGGGTGACCATCGTGGTGGTCGACCGCAATCCGGAGGCGGTGGCACTGGCCGTGGAGGTCGGTGCCCACAAGGGCATCGTCGCCGACGGCGCCGGGAGCGAGGCGAGCGGGCCGAATCAGCAGAGCACGCAGGTGCAGCAGGTCCTGGATCTGACCGACGGGAAGGGCGCCGAGGCGGTCCTCGACTTCGTCGGTGAGGGCGGCGCGACCGCCGAAGGTGTTGCGATGCTGCACCGCGCGGGCAACTACTTCGTCGTCGGTTACGGCGAGAACATCAACGTCCCCACGATCGACATCATCTCCACCGAGATCAATTTCATCGGCAATCTGGTGGGTTCGTACAACGACCTCACCGAGCTGATGGCACTCGCCGCACAGGGAAAGGTCAAACTGCACACCGCAACCTACGCGCTCGACGACTTTCAGAGCGCCCTCGACGATCTGGATTCCGGCCGGGTACGCGGCCGGGCGATCCTGATCCCCTGATCGGGCCCCTTCGCTGATCGAGCCCCTTCGCTGATCGAGCTTGTCGAGATCACCCCTCCCCCAAACCACCTGAGAACACACATCGAAAGAAGGACGAGAACATGGCCAAGGAGTTGCGCTACAACGCCGAAGCGCGGCTGCGGCTGGAACGGGGCGTCAATGCCCTCGCCGACGCGGTCAAGGTCACCTTGGGTCCCAAGGGACGCAATGCGGTGCTGGAGAAACTGACCGGCCCACCGACCATCACCAATGACGGGGTCACCATCGCCCGTGAGATCCAGCTGCGCGACCCGTTCGCCAACATGGGCGCCCAACTGGTCAAGGAGGTGGCGATGAAGACCAACGGGGTGGTCGGCGACGGCACCACCACCGCCACCGTGCTCGCCCAGGCGATGGTGCGCGAGGGGCTGCGTGCCGTCGAACAGGGCGCCAACCCCATGCGGGTACGCCGCGGCATCGAACGTGCGGTGACCGCGGTGGTGGAATCCCTTGATACACAGGCAGTGCAGATCGGAGGACGCGGCGACCTGGAACGGATCGCGTCACTGGCGGCCAGCGACGACGAGGTGATCGGCGAGGTGATCGCGGCCGCCGTCGAACACGTCGGCCGCACCGGGGTCATCACCACCGAGGAGAGCGACACCATCGGACTTGCGGTGGATGTGGTCGACGGGATCGAGTTCGACCACGGCTACATCTCCGGGTACATGGTGACCAATCCCGAACGCATGGAAGCGGTCCTGGACAACCCGGTGGTGCTGCTGACCAACAAGAAGATCACCTCGGTGCAGGACGTGATGCCGGCGATCGAAACGGCCAAACGCGCCGACCGCCCGCTGCTGGTGCTGGCCGAGGACGTCGACGGCCCCGCCCTGCAACTACTCGTGGGCGGCAACATGCACAAGACGATGCAGTCGGTGGTGGTGCGCGCCCCCGGATTCGGGCATCGGCGCATCGCCGAACTCGAGGATCTCGCGGTGGCACTCGGCGGGCACGTGGTGGCCAAGGACACCGGCATCGAGTTGCACGAGATCACCATCGACCACCTCGGCACGTGCGACCGGGTGACCGTCACCGAGAACGAGACCACCATGGTGGGCGCGCACGGACAACAGGACCTCGTCGACGCCCGCGTCCGGCATCTGGAAGCCCAACTCGAGCGCGCCCGCATCGACGCCGACCGCGACGCACTCGAACTGCGGATCGCCCGGCTCACCGGTCGGGTCGCGGTGATCCGGGTGGGTGGCGTCACCAGCGTGGAACTCAAGGAACGGATGCTGCGGGTCGAGGACGCGCTGGCCGCCACCCGCGCCGCGGTGGAGGCCGGCATCGTGTCCGGCGGCGGCACCGCGCTGGCCCAGGCACACCGGGCGCTCGAATCACTCGAGGCCACCGGCGACGAGGCGGTCGGCATCGACGTGGTGCGCCGGTCGCTGGCCGAGCCGCTGCGGTGGATCGCCACCAATGCCGGCTTCGACGGCGACGAGGTGGTCAACGTGGTCACCGGTCTGCCCCTCGGGCACGGATTCAACGCGCTCTCGGGCGAGTACGGCGACATGTTCGACGAGGGCGTCATCGATCCGTGCAAGGTGACGCGTGCCGCGCTGGAGAGCGCCGCCTCCATCGCAGCACTGCTGATCACCACAGAGACCGCGGTGGTCGAAGAGGTGATGATCAACCCGGGCGCCATCCCGGCACCCGGGTTCGGCGATCTCGCCGAAGGCATGGTCCGCCCGTCGAACATCTACTGACCGTGAACCATCCCTGACCTCGTCGGCCCCAGAACTGGGCCGGTCGCGATCCGGACACGCACACGTGTCCTCGGCGTTGATCGCGACCGGCCCTCCCCACGTGCGAACCGGTTCGGTGACCGGTCCCGTTCGGATACACTCGGGAGCAGAGGTGAGATCTAGATCACAGAGGAGTCCACGCGCTCGGTGAAATGTCAGCCCAGCCCAGGCCAGAACGACCAGGCCCGACCAACCCGCGATGCTGCGATGTCCCGGGAGGTAGCGCGCGCCCGCGAGCGCTTTCTCAGCGACGATGACCTGGACGCCGCGGTCCGGGAGGCCATCTCCACCTCGTGGCGCCGCTCACGTTCCTTCAACGTCGATGCCGATCGTCTGCAGTTGCCGTTCGTCCGCGAACCCAACCTCGAGAGTCCTCTGGTTTCCGCGGCGCGGCCGGTGCTCTCCGCACTCGTCGACGACCTCGCCGACGATGCGGTCAGCGTCATCCTGACCTCACCCGACGGTGTGGTGCTGTCGCGCGCGTCGGCGAATCGTCGTCTCCGCTCGATGCTCGACGACGTGAATCTCGCCCCCGGTTACAGCTATAGCGAGGAGTTCGCGGGCACCAATGGCATCGGTACCGCCCTCGAGACCCGCAAGCCCACCCTGGTGGCCGGTGCCGAGCACTACGCCGGCTGCCTCGACCAGCTGTCCTGCGCAGGCGTGCCGATCATCCACCCGGTCTCGGGTGCGATGGTGGGGGCGCTGGACCTGACGGGGTGGGACGACGAGTCGGGCTCGCTGCTGATGTCGCTGGCGAAGTCGGCGACGGCGCAGATCGTGCAGCGCATGATGTCGCAGGCAAGTGAACGCGAGTCGCGGCTGCTCAACGCCTACCTCGCCACCTGCCGACGAGCGCCCCAGGCGATGGTGCTGGCCATCGCCGGCGACGTGGTGCTGATGAACCGCCGCCTGCGCTTGTCGGTGGATCCGCGCGATCAGCTCGCGATCCTCGAGCAGGCCGTCGACCACTCGCTCGTCGCCACGGCCGCCCAGCGGGTCAACGCATTGCCCAGTGGCCAGGTGGCGCGACTCTCACCGGTCGCCGAGTTCTCCGACGCCGCAGCCCAGATCGCCGTATTTCGCGTACATCTGCTCGACACCGCACCCGCACCGGCGGCGGCCGCTCGTCCGGCCCGGGCGACCCTGCCCGGCGTTGCGGGCCACAGCTCCTCGTGGCGGCTGGCGTGCGAGCAGATCTCGCGTGCCGTCGGCGCCGGCGAATGGCTGGCGGTGTCCGGTGAGCCGGGCACCGGCCGCAGCACCGTGCTGCGTGCCTGCTGTGACCGCCACGTGCGGAGCACCACACGGGTGTTCGCCGCCGACGACTTCACCGCCGAGGAAACCCTCGACACCCTGGCCACCGAACTCGAACGTGACGGCTTCTGCATCATCATCACCGATCTCGACCGGGTACCCGACGAAGCGGTGGCGGCAATCGCCGACATGCTGCCCGGCCGCGAACACGCCGGCTGGATCGGGGTGACCACCGGCGTCGACGCCGGATCGGCCCCGTCCACCATGGTGCAGTCGACGGTGATGCCGTTCTTCGCCCACACGGTGGAGATCCCGCCGCTGCGCCACCGCATCGAGGACCTCCACGATCTGATCCCCGCACTGCTGCGCCAACTCACCCGTGGCCGCGAGCTGTCGGTGTCCGCCGAGGCCATCACCCAGCTCAGCAGGTATCCGTGGCCCGGCAACGTCGCCGAACTGCGCCAGATCCTTCGCGAGGTGGTGACCCACCAGCGCTCCGGCGTGATCGGGGTACGCCAACTGCCGCCGCGGTGCCGCGCGCTCACCCGGCACACCCTCACCCGCATCGAAGCACTCGAACGCGACGCGATCGTGCGCAGTCTGGAAGAGAACGCACACAGCAAGGCCGCGGCGGCGCACGCGCTCGGTATCTCCCGGGCCACCATCTACCGCAAGATCCGCGAGTTCGGCATCGACACCTGAGATCGACGCCCGAGATCGACGCCTGAGATCGTCGGCGCCACGGGCTGTCACGACCACCCGCCGAGGACTACCGTCGAAGTCGTGGACATAGACGAGCAGCGGGAATCGCTGTGTGCCGCCGCTCATCAACTCGCGGCGGCCGGATTGACCGTGGGAACCGGCGGCAACCTGTCGATCCGCGTCGAGGACGCCGTCCTCCTCACCCCGTCCGGATGCCGCCTCGAGTCGGTGAAACCCGAGCAGCTCGTCATCGTCGACCTCGAGGGTTCGGTGGTGGTCCCCACCCCCTACCGGCCCACGTCGGAACTGCGATTCCACCTCGACATCTACCGCACCACGTCGGCCTCGGCAGTCGCACACGCCCATCCCGTCGCCTCGGTGGCACTGGCCAACATCGTCGACGAGTTGCCGCCGATCCACTACACCGCGGCCATGATCGGTGGCTCGGTGCGGGTGGCTCCCTACGCGGTGTTCGGCAGCCAGGAGCTCAGCGACGCGGTCACCACCGCGCTGCACGAACGCACCGCGGCGCTGATGCGCAACCACGGGTCGGTGGCCATCGGCGGCAACCTCGAAACCGCCTGCGAACACATCGAACTGCTGGACTGGCTGGCCGAGGTGTATCTGCGCTCGCTGCCCGCAGGCACCCCGGCCGTCCTCGACTCCGCACAACTGACCGAGGTGGTCGCCACCGCGGCGCGACGCCAGTACACGCCCTTCCCCGGACACGACCGATGAGGCTGGTGACCGTCGGCGCACACGTACTCGATGTGCTGGCGGCGCCCGTCGAGCACATCCCCGCCGGTCAAGGCGCAGCGCTCGTCGAGCACATCCGGATGTCGCCGGCCGGCCCGGCGGGCGGCACCGCTCTCACCGCCGCCAAACTGGGCGCCGAGGTGGCGACGGTGGGCGCGGTGGGCGACGACGATCCGGGCCGAATGCTCGCCACGGCATTGCAGCGCTTCGGAGTGGACACCACGCATCTGGTGCGGGTGGACCTGCCGACGTCGATGAGTGTGCTGCCGATCAGACCCAACGGTGACCGCCCGGCCCTGCACATGCCCGGAGCGAATCTCGCCTATCCGCTTGCCGAGCTCCCGATCGACCTGCTCACCGGCGCCGACCACGTCCACCTCGGGGCTCCGGAACTGCTCAATCCGCCCGAGCTCGCCCCGGTGATCGACGACATCCGGGCTGCGGGGGTCACGATATCCGCCGACATCCTGGCCGACGGCAACGCCGGCATGCTCGCCTGGCTCGAACCCGTGCTGTCGCGGCTGGATTACCTGCTGCCCAACGACGATCAGGTGCGTGGGCTGACCGGCGAGGACGATCTGGTGACCGCTTCGCGCGCGCTGATCGCTCGCGGCGTCTCCTGTGTGGCGGTGACCGCGGGCGCCGACGGGGCATGGGTGGTGACGGCCGACGACGCCGAACACGCCCCGGCCCGCGCCGGCGTCGATGTGGTGGACACCAGCGGCTGCGGCGACGCCTTCTCCGCGGCATTCCTGGTGGCTCGCGGACACGGGCTGTCGCTGCTGCAATCGGCCCAGGTCGGCTGCGCGGTGGCCGGACAGGTGGCCGAGGGACTCGGCAGCGATCACGGCGGCTTCACGTGGGCCGAGATGTCGGGGGCGGCGACCGCCTGACGGCATGCCACTCGATGCATCGCTGAGGCACCACCATGCCGCTACTTCGGCCCAACCGATGTAATACCCCAGATCTATCCGCTGTACAGATGCAGAGGTGGACGAGAATCATGAATACCGACACCGCAGATGCCAGACCAGTGGAGGCCGAGATGACGCAGAACCCGATCGAGGTTGTCGTCGTGGGTGGCGGGCAGGCCGGCATCGCGATGAGTGAACACCTCGGTGCGCAGGGCATTTCGCACGTGGTTCTCGAACGCGACCGGGTGGCCGAGCGGTGGCGCACGTGGCGGTGGGATTCGCTCGTCGCCAACGGCCCCGCCTGGCACGATCGCTTCCCCGGCATGGAGTTCGACATCGATCCCGACGCCTTCGCGTCCAAGGACGAGGTCGCCGACTACCTGGCCGCTTATGCGCGACGGATCGACGCACCGATCCGCACCGGCGTCGAGGTGATCTCGGTGCGGAAGACCAACGGCGCGAGTGGTTTCCGGGTCGAGACCTCCGAGGGAATCATCGACGCCCGCTTCGTGGTGTCGGCGACCGGCGCATTCCAGAAGCCGGTCATCCCGCCGTTGGTGCCCGACACCGCAGGACTGCACCAGTTGCATTCGAGTGACTATCACAATCCGCAGCAGCTACCGGCCGGTGCGGTGCTCGTCGTCGGCGCCGGCTCATCAGGGGTCCAGATCGCCGACGAACTGCGCTCATCGGGTCGCGAGGTGTATCTCGCCGTGGGACCGCACGATCGACCACCGCGGCACTATCGGGGCCGCGACTTCTGTTGGTGGCTCGGCGTTCTGGGCAAGTGGGATGCCGCGACACCTCCGGCCGGCGCGGAGCACGTGACCATCGCGGTCAGTGGGGCACGCGGCGGACACACGGTGGACTTCCGCGATCTCGCCGCCGACGGGATCACCCTGTTCGGCCGTGCCGAACACTTCGACGCGGGAGTGATGCGTTTCGCTCCGGACCTGCGCATCAACATCGAGAACGGCGACGCCACATATCTTTCCATGCTCGACGAGGCCGACGAGCACATCGCCCGCAATGGTCTCGACCTGCCTGCCGAGCCGCTGGCCCGGGCGTTGGGGCCGCTGCCCGAATGCGTGACCGACCCGATCGCGGCACTCGATCTCGGCGCCGCCGGCGTGACATCGATCGTGTGGGCCACCGGATTCGCCTACGACTACGACTGGTTGCAGGTCGACGCCGCCGTCGACGAGAACGGTCGGCCACGCCACCAGCGCGGCGTGTCGCCGGAGCCCGGCATCTACTTCCTGGGACTGCCCTGGCTGTCCCGGCGCGGCTCGAGTTTCATCTGGGGGGTGTGGCACGACGCCCGATACCTCGCCGACCAGATCGCCATCCAACGCGGCTACCTCGCGTACCGTCCGCAGACCCAGACCCCCTGCACCGCTCGGACAGGAGTATCGGCATGAGCGCAGCCACCGGTCCCGAGGTCACCCACACCCGGATACGGCCGTTCAACACCCGTGACACCTACCCCGAACAGAACCTGGACAACGACCTGTGCCAGGCGGTGGTCGCCGGCGGCGTCGTGTACCTGCGCGGACAAATCGGGCAAGACCTCGACACCCGCGAATCGGTCGGCATCGGCGACGTCGCCGCGCAGACCGAGAAGGCGATGAGCAACATCGCCATGCTGCTCGACGAGGCGGGCAGTTCGCTGCGCGACATCGTCAAGGTCACGGTGTACCTCACCGACATCCGTTACCGCGAAACCGTCTACCGGGTGATGGGTCGCTGGCTCAAGGGTGTGTACCCGGTGTCGACCGGGCTGGTGGTCCACGCGCTGGCGCGCCCGGAGTGGCTCGTGGAGATCGACGCCACCGCCGTCCTCAGCGACCCGGAAGGCGCCGCGCGATGACCATGTCACTGGTCGCCCGCGACCCCGCCACCGGTTCGTTCGGGATCATCGTGTGTTCGTCGAGTCCCGCGGTGGCCGCACGGTGCGCTCATCCGCGAGCGGGCGTCGGGGTGGTGGCATCGCAGAATGTCACCAATCCCGCTCTGGGTCCGCAGATCCTCGACCTGATCGCCGGTGGCGCCGACGCCCAGACCGCACTCGACGCTGCGCTGGCCACCGAACCGTTCCCCGAGTATCGGCAGGTGACGGTCGTCGACACCGCGGGCGGCACCGCCGCCCACTCGGGAGCGCGCAGTCTCGGGGTGCACGCACAGGTGCGCGGGCATCAGGCCGTCGCAGCCGGCAATCTGCTCGCCGACGCCGACGTGATCGACACGCTGCTCAGCGGTTTCACGCGCAGCGCGGCGGAGGACTTCGAGCGACGCCTGCTTGACGGTCTCCACGCGGCGCTGGCCGCGGGCGGGGAGGAAGGACCGGTGCATTCCGCCGGACTGAGCGTCGTATCGGATGTGCCCTGGCCGGTGACCGATCTGCGCGTCGACCATGCCGACGATCCCCTCGCCGAACTCGACCGCCTGTGGGAGGTGTGGCGGCCACAGAAGAACGACTACCGGGTACGTGGCGTGGATCCCACGCGCGCCCCCTCCTACGGCGTGCCGGGCGACCGGTGAGCGGCCTGGACGCGGCGCTGCGCAGCGGCGTGGACACCGCGTTGCCCGCACTGATCGAGTTGTCCCGGGATCTCTACGATCATCCCGAGATCGCTTGGGAGGAGGTTCGTTCGGCCACGCAGGTGGCGACCCGGCTCGCGGGGTACGGCTTCGACGTCACCGAACGCTTCTGCGGCCTCGACACCGCATTCGCGGCGCGGATCGGCGACGGCGATCTGCACGTCGCACTCTGCGCGGAGTACGACGCGTTGCCCGGACTCGGGCACGCGTGCGGCCACAATCTGATCTCCGCCATCACCGTGGGTGCCGCGGCCGCGCTCGCTCCGCTCGTCGACGACCTCGGCCTGACCCTCTCCGTGATCGGGACGCCCGCCGAGGAGGGCGGCGGCGGCAAGATCGAGTTGCTCGAGCGCGGCGGGTTCGTCGGGCAGCACGCGGCGGCCATGGTTCATCCCGGTCCCGCCGACGTTGCGCGGGCACAGCCGTTTGCCGTCTCCCACAGCCACATCGACTATCGCGGGAAATCCGCCCACGCTGCCGCGTACCCCGAACGAGGTGTCAACGCGGCCGACGCGTTCACCATCGCGCAAGTGGCGATCGGCCTTCTGCGACAGCAGCTTCCGGCGTCGGTGCGAGTGCACGGGATGATGACCCGGGGCGGTGAGGCACCCAACGCCATCGCCGAACACACCGAGGGCCGCTGGTATGTGCGGGCCGAGACGCTGGCCGAACTCGCCGAGGTGGAGCCAAAGGTGCTGCGCTGCTTCGAGGCGGGTGCACTGGCCACCGGCGCCGAACTCACCGTGACCCCCGAATCCAGGCCGTACGCCGAGTTCCGCACCGACGAGGATCTGCTGGCCTGCTACGAGCGGCGTGCCGTGGCGGCAGGGCGTCGGTTCGGCACGGGACCCGACGCCACCATGGCACGGGCCTCCACCGACATGGGCAATGTGTCACAACAGATTTCGGCGATCCACCCGTACATCGGCATCGACTCGCTGCCCGCGGTCAACCATCAGCCCGAGTTCGCCGCCGCCACCCTCACGCCCGCGGCCGAGGTGGCGATCGCGCAGGGCGCGCTGGCGCTGGCGGGTACGGTGGTCGACGCCGCGGCCGACACTCCCCTACGGCACCGGCTGCTCGGCGTCTGAGCACGGAACGCACCTCGCCCCACGAGAGCACTGCCTCCCGCGGATCGATTTCCCTCCCGCGCACGTGATTCGATGCGCGGGAAGGAAATGGCGCCGCGGGAGCGCACCCGTGATCGACGTAGGAGCGGGTGGGCAGCTCAATCAGCGTGCGGGACAGCTCAATCGGCGAGTGCCATGCGCTCAGCCATGCGGGCATAGACCTCACCCAGTGCCGCCGGATCATCGTGGCCCCGACTGGGGAACCAGCGACACACGTCGACACACAGTGACGAGATCGCCAGCACCACGTCGCCTGGATCGTCGGCACCAAACTCCCCCGCCTGTACCCCGGCCGACACGATGCGATCCAGGATCGCGGTGGTCTTCCGTCGCACCGCAGCGATGGCGCGGAAGTGCTCGGGGGTCAGTGCCCCGAGTTCGTACTGCACCACCTTGGCGAGCTGATGATGCTCGGCCTGCCACCGCGCGAAGGCGCCGACCACCGCGCGCAGCCGTGCCCGATACGGCAGTTGGGCGTCGTCGACGGCGGCCAGGGTGTCGTACACACCCTGGTGTCCCTCCAGCGCGATCGAGTAGAGCAGTTCCTCCTTGGACCGGAAGTGCGGGTACATCGCGGCGGCGCTCATGTTCAGACGTGCCGCGATCTGCCGGGTGGACGAACCGGAGTAACCCAACTCGGCGAACGACGCGGTGGCCGCTGCCCGGATGCGCTGAGCTGCCACCGATTCACGCACCCCAGCCGCCACCGTCCCTCTCCTCCCAGGTCGTCAATGCGCGCGACCTTGACCCCCGGCCGCCATCAGGGCAGTATAAGCGAGTGCTCAGAAATGAGCGACCGCTTAGCGAATGCCCCCGTTCGTGAATGCCCCCTTTCGCGAATGCCCCCGTTCGTGAATGTCCCCGACGTCACCCGAAGGAGTGCCATGGCCGAGGCCCTGTCCCGCCGCGACCTCGAATTCCTGCTGTACGAATGGCTCGACGTGGAATCGCTGACCACGCGTGCACGATTCGCCGAGCACACTCGCGAGACCTTCGACGCCGTCCTCGACCTGTCCGCCGACATCGCGACCAAATGCTTCGCGCCCGCCAACAAGATCGGCGACGTGGCGGAGCCCTACGTGGGCGACGACGGCACCGTCGTGCTGCCCGATGAGATCACCGGCGGGATCACCGAGTTCCTCAAGGCGGGACTGATCGCCGGCCCCTTCGACGAGGATCTCGGCGGCATGCAGTTGCCCACAGTGGTCAACCGCGCGGCGATGGCCTGGTTCCAGGCGGCCAACGCCGCGATGTCGTCGTATGCATTTCTCACCGTCGGCAACGCCAACCTGCTCACCGAGTACGGCACTCCCGAGCAGATCGACACCTGGGTGCGACCCATGGTGGAGGGGCGCTACTTCGGCACGATGTGCCTGTCGGAACCACAGGCCGGATCGTCGCTTGCCGACATCACCACCAAGGCCGTCCCCGCCGGCGACGGCAGCTACCGGGTCACCGGAACCAAGATGTGGATCTCCGCGGGCGACCACGAACTCGGCGAGAACATCGTGCATCTCGTCCTCGCGAAGGCGCCCGGCGGCGGGCCCGGCGTCAAGGGCATCTCGCTGTTCATCGTCCCCAAATACCTGACCGACGGCACCCGCAACGACGTCGCACTGGTCGGCCTCAATCACAAGATGGGTCAGCACGCCACCACCAACTGCCTGCTGAACCTCGGCGAGACCGGCAACGGCGCAGTGGGATATCTCGTCGGCGAGGAACACAAGGGCCTGGCCTACATGTTCCACATGATGAACGAGGCGCGCATCGGCGTCGGATTCCTCGCCACCGCACTGGGTTACGCCGGCTACCTCGCATCACTCGAGTACGCCAGGGTCCGCACCCAGGGACGGCCCATCGGCCACAAGGACCCGACCAGCAAGCCGGTCCCGATCATCGAGCACGCCGACGTCAAACGCATGTTGCTGGCCCAGAAATCCTATGTGGAGGGCGCATTGGCGCTCGGCCTCTACAGCAGCAAACTCGTCGACCAGCAGCAGACCGGCGACGAGGCGGAAGCCGCCACCGCGGGTCTGCTGCTCGACGTGCTGACCCCGATTGCCAAATCGTGGCCCTCGCAATGGTGCCTGGCCGCCAATGACCTGGCGATCCAGATTCACGGTGGTTACGGCTACACCCGGGAGTTCCCGGTCGAACAGTTCTACCGCGACAACCGGCTCAATCCCATTCACGAGGGCACGCACGGCATTCACGGCCTGGATCTGTTGGGCCGCAAGGTGATCATGAACGGCGGCGCCGGTCTGCGGCTGCTCGCCGACACCATCGGGGCGACGATCGCGCGGGCCGCGGAATCGGCCGATGCCCAACGCTGGGCGGACATGCTGCGCCGCCGGGTGGACCGGCTGGTGTCGGTGACCGCGCAGGTGTGGTCGGCCGGCGATGTCGCGGTGTCGCTGGCCAACGCCACCGCATATCTGGAGGCGACCGGACACATCGTCGTCGCCTGGATGTGGTTGGAGCAGTTGCTGGCCGCCGACGGTTGCGCCGGCGACTTCTATGATGGCAAACGTGCCGCGGCACAGTACTTCTTCACCTACGAGCTACCCAAGGTGGACGCCCAGTTCGACCTGCTGGCCGCGCTCGACCGCACCACCCTCGACGCACGGCCCGAGATCTTCTGAACCCCCCGACCCTTCTCGAGAGGAACCGAAATGTCTGTGCTCGATCTGTTCAGCGTGACCGACAAGGTGGTCGTCGTCACCGGCGCCTCGTCCGGGCTCGGGGTGGCCTTCGCGACCGCCTTCGCCGAGGCGGGAGCCGACGTCGTACTCGCCGCCCGCCGCGCCGACCGGCTGGCCTCGACCGCCGCCGCGGTGGAGGCCCGGGGCCGCAAAGCCTTGTCGGTGACCACCGACGTCGTCGATCCGGCGGCGTGCCAGCACGCGATCGACTCGGCGATGGAGACCTTCGGCCGTGTCGACATCCTCATCAACAACGCCGGTGTGGGGACCGCCGTGCCGGCCACCCGCGAAACCCCCGACCAGTTCCGGTCGGTGGTGGACATCAACCTCAACGGCTCGTACTGGATGGCACAGGCCGCCGCGCGGGCGATGCAGCCCGGAAGCTCCATCGTCAACATCTCCAGCATCCTGGGCCTCACCACCGCCGGCCTGCCACAGGCCGCGTACTCGGCGAGCAAGGCCGCGATCGTCGGACTCACCCGCGACCTCGCCCAGCAGTGGGGTGCGCGCAAGGGTATCCGCGTCAATGCCCTGGCCCCGGGCTTCTTCGAGAGCGAGATGACCGACACCTACGTACCCGGCTACATCGACTCGCAGATGCCCCGGGTCATCGTGGGCCGCATGGGTGATCCCGCTGAGCTGGCCGCCACCGCCATCTGGCTCAGTTCGGCCGCCGGCGGCTACGTGACCGGTCAGACCATCGCTGTCGACGGCGGCATCACCATCACCTAGCACCCGTGGTCAGACGGTGGCAACCGCGATCAGGGTGTCGCAATTGACCTCCGCCACATCGCGTTCGGCCAGCCGCGCCAGGAAATCGGTGCGGATCTCGTCCACCTGATCGGCGGTGAGGGGCGCGAGCGCACCGCGCATTCCGCTGTTGCCCACCATCGACCAGGCGAACTCATCGGTGCAGGGGATGCGGAGACGAAAGACCGAGGTCTCGACGGCACGCGCGCCGAGCGAGGTGAACCATTGCGACACAGCCGGTTCGGTGTCGATGCGGGCGATGGGACTCTCCGCTCCCGCACTGCGCGGGCCGCGGTGCGACGTGGGTCCGGCGATCGCGGTGACCGAGTCGAAGAACGCCTCGCTGAACTCGCGCATCGAACCCGTGTGCCAGATCGATACGCCCATGCGACCGCCGGGCCGTAGCAGGGTCAGCAACCGGCGGACCGCGTCGTCCATCTCGGGGAGGAAGAACACCCCGAAGGAGCAGACGATCGCGTCGAACGCCTCCGCGCACGGCGGCACTCCGGGCGTGAGCGTGGTGACGTCGGCGCGGACGAACTCGATCCCGTCGAGTCCTTGTGCGACGGCGTTGCGTCGCGCGACGTCGAGAAGCTCGCCGGCGAAGTCGACGGATACCACGTGGCCACCGGGTCCCGCCGACCGCGCAGCGGGCAGCGCACTTGCTCCGGTACCCGAGCAGATGTCGAGTACCCGCTCGGCCGGGCGGATCGAGACGGCTTCCACAAGCGCGTGGCCCACCGGTCCCCACAGCTGCGGGGTCAGCACGTCGAATCGGGTGCCGACGGAATTGAACAGCCCGATCAGCGGCGAGTCCCCCGCGCCGCCGGTCATCGCTTCACCAGTCACCGCTTCACCGTAGCGAGCAGGCGATCGACGAACTCCGCCTGCGCCGGATTGAGCTTCCTCTTCGCGTCGGCGGGCACGAACCACTGGGCGCGATCGATCTCGGGGAAGCTCTGAATACGCCCGGAGCGCGGCGGCCACACCATCTCGAACGTGTTGCTGGTGACGGTGGCAACGTCGAGGTCTCCCTCGACTGCGAAGGCGACGACGACCTTGCCGCTGGCCAGTCGCACCTCGCCGAGCTCGATCATCGGCCCCTCGGGCGGCGGCTGACCGATCTCCTCGGCGAATTCGCGGCGGGCCGTCTCGTATTCGCGTTCCCCTGGCTCGAGTAGACCCTTGGGTATCGACCACGCACCGTCGTCACGCCGGGCCCACAGCGGACCGCCGGGATGAGCGATCAGCACCTCGATACCGGCGGTCGACGGCACCGGCCCCCCGGCGCCACGCCTTCGGTACACGAGGAGTCCGGCGCTGCGTCGGAGACCGTGTGCTGCCACGCGGACCATTGTCCACCGGTGTCGGAAACATCGTCGTCACACAGGTGCGGCACAAGCGAAACGTACAAAAAGTAGATACAGAGCATGGCGGTTCTCGACACGATCAAGCACGGCAAGCAGACCGATCGACCGGTGGACGAGATCCCACCACTGACCAAGCTGTTCCCCCTGGGCCTTCAGCACGTGATGGCCATGTATGCGGGGGCGGTGGCCGTGCCGCTCATCGTCGGTGGGGCCATGGTCTCGGCCGGGCAGATGCAGGCGAACGAGATCGTGCATCTGATCACCGCCGACCTGTTCGTGGCCGGCATCGCCACCATCTTGCAGGCCGTCGGCTTCTGGCGGTTCGGTGTCCGGCTGCCGCTGATGCAGGGTGTCACGTTCGCCGCGGTGGGACCGATGATCACGATCGGCCTCAACCACGGCATGACCGCGATCTACGGGTCGGTGATCGCCTGCGGCGTGTTCATGATGCTCGTCGCACCCATCGTCGGGCGGCTCATCAGATTCTTCCCACCGCTGGTCACCGGGACCATCATCCTGATCATCGGCATATCGCTGATGAGCGTGGCCGCCGGCTGGTTCGGCGGCGGGGTGTCGTCCGGCGAGGACTTCGGCGCACCCAAATCGATCGCGTTCGGATTCCTCACCCTGCTCATCATCATCCTGCTGGAACGGTTCGGTACCCCGGCGATCAAACGCGTCTCCATCCTCCTCGGACTCGTCGCGGGCACACTCATCGCCATCCCGTTCGGGATGACCGACTGGAGCGGCGTGGGTTCGAGTTCGTGGTTCGCGGTGCCCGAACCCTTCTACTTCGGCTTCCCGAGCTTCGACCTGAGTTCGATCATCGCAATGATCATCGTGGCCCTGGTGATCATGACCGAAACCACCGGCGACATCGTGGCAGTCGGTGAGATCGTCGACGAGAAGATCACTCCGCAACGCCTCGCCGACGGCATGCGCGCGGACGGTGCGGGCACCGTGCTGGGCGGCATCTTCAACACCTTCCCGTACACGGCGTTCGCCCAGAACGTCGGACTCGTGGCCATCACCGGCGTCAAGTCACGCCACGTCGCGACCTGCGCCGGCGGAATCCTGGTGATCCTGGGCCTGATCCCGAAGATGGCGGCGATCATCGAGGGAATCCCGCAGCCGGTCCTCGGTGGCGCGGGCGTGGCGTTGTTCGGCATGGTCGCCGCGAGCGGTGTCCGCACGCTCACCAAGGTCAAGTTCAACAACTCCAACATCCTGGTCGTGGCGATCTCGGTCGGCGTGGCGATGCTGACCGAGGCAAGCCTCTCGTACACCAATGACGACAAGATCCCGGTCGCACTCGACCTGTACGCCAAGTTCCCCGACTGGTTCCAGACGATCTTCCATTCGGGCATCTCCGCCGGCGCCATCTGCGCGATCGTGCTGAACCTGGTGTTCAACTGGCGCAGCACCTCGACCGACCCGGTCGACTACCACAACACCGGCGAGATCGACATCGCCGGCGACAACGCCGGGGTCGCGGGATCGGATGCCCCGCGTGGCGCCGCGTTCGACCCGCGCGACGCGCTCGCCGCCGCCGACCCGAACACCAGCCCCGAAACGCTGCGTATCCTCGCCGAACACGATGCGGGTCTGCACCCGTTCATCGTCACCAATCCGTCGACGCCCCGGGAGCTCTGCGACTGGATCAAGAGCCAGGGCGACCCGAAGGTGAAACGTCTGTTCGACCAGTGGGACGACGTCACCGACGGAAAGTTCTCCAGTCGTGGTGAGGACGCCACCACATGACACGTGCGGGCACCGCTGCAGGCCTATCGTTGACCTATGTCCACTAGCCCGCAACCCGAGAACGTCGACCCCGAGGTCGACGACCCCGACATCCCGCACGAGGCGCCGCACGAATCGGCCTTCGCCTTCGGCGATGCGAAACCGATCGGTGAGACCGACCGCATCGCACGGGAAAAGGCGATCTACGAGGCGGCTCGTCACGGCAACGACCTCAACCGCGGTCACGCACTCGGCGGCACCGACGGGACCACCGAAGGTCAGTGACCGCACACCCCGATCACCGCGACTCGCCATGCGAGATCTCGCGTCCGACCGATCGGTAACCGTGTAGACAGAGGGCATGGAGGTCCTGACAAGCCGCATCCTGCTGCGGTCGCGCGACCCGGAGAAGCTCCAGTTCTTCTACCGGCACCGCCTACACCTCGCGGTGGCCCGAGAATATCCGGGTGGACTGGTGTTCCACGCGGGCAACGGCCTGATCGAGGTTCCCGGTCACATGAGCGCCGACCTGCCCACCGATCACGCATCGGGGGCTGCGCTGTGGCTGCAGGTTCGCGACGTTCACGCCGTGGCACGAGAAGTGCGGGCCGCCGGGGTCGAGATCGTCAGGGAGCCGCTGACCGAACCGTGGGGACTGATCGAGATGCACCTCAACGACCCCGACGGCAGACTCCTCATCCTGGTGGAGGTTCCCGCCAACCACCCGTTGCGGCTCGACAACCGCTGATGGTGCCCGTGCGAGACTGGAGCGCATGAGCATCTGGACCGCCCCCACGGTGACCGAGCCGATCGACGCCGTGGTGGCGCTGCCCGGCTCGAAGTCGATCACCAATCGGGCGCTGGTGCTCGCCGCACTCGCCGACGGTCCGTCCACCATCACCGGCACCCTGCGCAGCCGTGACACCAACCTCATGCTCTCCGGGCTCACCGCACTGGGCGCACGCGTGCGGGTCGATCCCGCCGACCCCACCACCGTGTCGATCGAACCGGCGCCACTGCACGGCGGTGACGTCTACTGCGGGCTTGCCGGAACGGTGATGCGGTTCCTGCCTCCGGTGGCGGCACTCGCGCATGGCGACGTCTCGTTCGACGGTGACCCGCAGGCACGCACCCGACCACTCGCCACGATCCTCGACGCGCTGCGCGCACTGGGCGCCGACGTGGACGGTGATGCTCTCCCGTTCACCGTGCACGGCGGTGGGTCGGCGCCGGGCGGCACCGTCACCATCGACGCCTCCGGATCGTCCCAGTTCGTCTCCGGACTATTGCTCAGCGCCGCGCGTTTCGACAAGGGCATGACCATCGAGCACGTCGGCCCACCGGTTCCGTCCACCCCTCACATCGACATGACCGTCGACATGCTGGCGACCGCGGGCGTCGCGGTGGACACCTCCGAGCCCGACACGTGGCGGGTGGCCCCGGGAACCATCACCGCGGTCGACGTGGCCTGCGAACCCGACCTGTCGAACGCCGCGGCGTTCCTCGCCGCCGCCGCGGTCACCGGCGGCACGGTGGGGGTGCCGCGCTGGCCGGCCACCACCACGCAGCCCGGCGCGCAGATCGTCGACATCCTCGTCGAGATGGGGTGCACCGCCGAACTCGACGGCGGTGTGCTGACGGTGCGCGGCCCGCGGCGGCTGTCGCCCATCACCCGCGATCTGCGTGACATCGGGGAACTCACGCCGACGATCGCCGCCCTCGCCGCCCTCGCCGACGGCGAATCGGTGCTCTCGGGCATCGCGCACCTGCGTGGCCACGAGACCGATCGGCTGGCCGCACTCGCCACCGAGATCGGGCGCCTCGGTGGGGACATCACCGAAACCGACGACGGACTGATCATCCGGCCCGCCGAACTCCACGGGGCGCACTGGCAGTCCTACGCCGACCATCGGATGGCCACGGCGGGTGCGATTCTGGGGCTTCGGGTGGACGCGATCACCGTCGACGACATCGAGACCACCGCCAAGACCCTGCCCGACTTCCCCGGGATGTGGCAGCAGATGATCGGGCAGCCGTGACCGGGGCGGCTCGCATGATCACGGTGGCCATGATCACGGTGGTGGCCTGACGGTGAGCCGGCGCGCGAGCAGCTACGACGAATCCGATGTGCGGATTCGTCCCGGCAAGGGCAGCCGCCCGCGCACCAAGACCCGCCCCTCCCACGAGGACGCGGAACAGGCGATGGTGGTGTCGGTGGACCGGGGCAGGTGGGGCTGTGCACTCGGTGGCGATCCCGACGCGCACGTCGTGGCGATGCGTGCGCGCGAACTCGGCCGCACCCCGATCGTCGTCGGTGACGAGGTGGACGTGGTGGGCGACGTGTCCGGCAGGGCCGACACCCTCGCGCGTATCGTGCGGGTGGCCGAGCGCCGAACGGTGTTGCGCCGCACGGCCGATGACACCGACCCCTACGAGCGGATCGTCGTCGCGAACGCCGACCGGCTACTCATCGTGACCGCACTCGCCGACCCGCCCCCGCGCACCGGATTCGTCGAACGCGCGCTGGCCGCCGCCTACGTCGGCCGGCTCGAACCCATCCTGTGCCTGACCAAGACCGACCTCGCCGACCCCACCGGGTTCGTCGAATCGTTCGACGGTCTCGACATCCCCATCGTCCGCGCCGGACGCGACGATCCCCTCGACGACGTGCTGGCACTGCTGCGCGGCCACCTCACCGCGTTGATCGGACACTCCGGGGTGGGCAAGTCCACCTTGGTGAATCGTCTTGTGCCCGATGCGGATCGGGCGACCGGCGTGGTCTCCGGGGTGGGCAAGGGCCGACACACCTCCACCGCGTCGGTGGCGCTGCCACTGCCCGGCGGCGGGCCACGGACGTGGGTGGTCGACACCCCGGGGATCCGCTCGTTCGGGCTCGCGCACGTGGGACCCGACGACATCGTCGACGCCTTCGACGATCTGCGTGAGGCGGTCGAGAACTGTCCGCGCGGGTGCACCCACCTCGGGCCACCTGCCGACCCGGAGTGCGCACTCGATCAGCTCACCGGGCCGTCCCACCGTCGGGCGATGGCGGTGCGTCGACTGTTGCGGGCGGTTCTCAGCAGGGGGCTCGACGATCAGTGAGCGCGTGTCCGGCGACGCAACCGCCGCCGGTGTCGCACCTCCGAGAGCGCGGTCTTGAGTCCGATCGCGCGGTCGATGCCGACAAAGCGACGCTCCGACGCGGTCTCGGGTGCGTCGTCGGAGGTGTCGCGCAGGAACTCGTCGGGCAGCGCGAGTTTGTTGATCGTCCGCAACGTCTTGAGGTACTGCATCCACAGCGAGCCCGTCGAGTAGGGCAGGTCGTACTTCTCGCACAGCGCCTGTACCCGCACGGCGATCTCGGCCAGCCGATTCGACGGCAGGTCGGGATAGAGGTGGTGCTCGATCTGGTAGCACAGGTTCCCCGACATGAACGCCATGGCGGGGCCGGCGCGGAAATTAGCCGAGCCCAGCATCTGACGCAGGTACCACTGGCCCGGCGTCTCGTCGGTGAGGGACTCGACGGTGAACTTCTCCGCACCGTCGGGGAAGTGTCCGCAGAAGATCACCACGTACGCCCACAGGTTGCGGATCAGGTTGGCGGTGAGATTGGCGGTGAGCGTGTGCACGAAGTTGGGTCCGCTCAGCGCCGGGAAGAGCACGTAATCCTTGCCGACCTGTTTGCCGATCTTGCGCAGAAACGTCTTGATCTGCGGGATCGCGACCTCTTTGGGCTTCTTGCCCCGTACGACATCGGACAGTTCGAGGTCGTGCAGTCCGATCCCCCACTGGAATGTCGCCGCCAGCGCCACGTTTGTCAGTGGCTGGAACAGGAATTTGGGTTCCCACGGCTCGTCACGGGTGACCCGAAGAGTCCGGTAGCCCACGTCGTGATCCATCCCGACGACGTTGGTGTACTTGTGATGGATGTAGTTGTGCGAGTGCTTCCAGTGCGGCGCGGCGCACACCATGTCCCACTCATAGGTGGACGAGTGCACCTCGGGATCGTTCATCCAGTCCCACTGCCCGTGCATCACGTTGTGCCCGAGCTCCATGTTCTCGATGATCTTCGACAGCGACAACGCCCCGGTGCCGAGCAGCCACAACGACCGCCGATTGCTGCCCAGCAGCGCCGCGCGCCCGACCACCTCCAGCACGCGATGGGCGCGGATCGTTCGGTGCAGGTAGCGCACGTCGCGCTCGCCCAGGTCGGCTTCGACCTCCCGTCGCAGGGCGTCGAGTTCGGCACCCAGCGCCTCCACGTCGGCAGCCGTCAGGTGCGCATACTCGTTGATGTCGGTGATCGCCATTGCGTTCCATTATGGCCCACATCGTCGTGCCCGACGAAGAGCCGAAAGTCGGAAGTCCCTAGATCAGGCCGCGCGGTCGTGGATCGTCGCCTGCGCCGAGACGCTGCCGCGTGCCCGTCGACGTCGTCCCCGCAACGCTTCGATCGCCGAGCGCAGACCGCGTCGACGGCCGCTGTGCGGGTCGATCGTGGGCCGCAGCCGGGCACCGGCGGGCAGGTCGGCCTTGAAGCGGAGCTCCGATGCGGTCTCGGGGGCATCGTCGGACGTGGCGCGCAGGTACTTGTCCGGTAGCGACAGCTTCGCGATGGTCCGCCACGACTTGGCGTACTGCAGCGGAAACGAGCCGGTCGTGTAGGGCAGGTCGTATTTGTCGCACAGCTCCCGCACCCGCACCGAGATCTCGGCCAGCCGATTCGACGGCAGGTCCGGATAAATGTGGTGTTCGATCTGGTACGAGAGGTTGCCGCTCATGAAGGCGAGCAGGAAGCCGCTGCGGAAGTTGGCGCTGCCCAGCATCTGCCGCAGATACCACTCGGCCTGGGTTTCGCTGTCGACGTCCTGCTTGGTGAACTTCTCTGCCCCGTCGGGGAAATGACCGCAGAAGATCACCGCGTTGGTCCACAGGTTGCGGATCACGTTGGCCGTCAGCGTGGCCGTGGCGGCCTTGCCGAACGCTCTGCGGTAGCCGACCCGGCGACCGGTCACGGCCGCGGCGAGCGCCGGCTGGATCACGTAGTCCTTGGTCACCTGTCGACCGATCTTGCGGCCGACGTCGGCGAGGTCGCGGCGGAACTGCTCCTTGTCGGCCTCGGTCCGCCGCTTCTTGCCCAGTTCGAGATGCTGCGCGGCCACGCCGTACTCGAACAGCAACGCGAGCAGCGTGTTGTAGGCGAGATTGCCGAGATAGAAAGGCCGCCAACGCTGGTCACGGGTGACGCGCAGCAACCCGTAACCCACGTCGTCGTCCATGCCCAGCACGTTGGTGTACTTGTGATGGATGTAGTTGTGGGTGTGCTTCCAATGCGCCGACGGGTCGGTGTTGTCCCATTCCCACGACGTCGAGTGGACCTCCGGATCGTTCATCCAGTCCCACTGGCCGTGCATGATGTTGTGGCCGAGTTCCATGTTCTCGATGATCTTGGCGACACCGAGGGTGCCCGCGCCCGCCCACCACAGTGGCCGCGATGACGAGCCGACGATCAGTGCCCTACCGACCGCCTCGAGGCCGCGATGCACCCGGATGGTGTTGCGGATGTAGCGGGCGTCGCGTTCGCCGCGGTCGGCCTCGATGTCGGCCCGGATCTGATCGAGTTCACGGCCGAGTTCTTCGATGTCGGCCTTGCTCAGATGCGCGTACTCGGGAATGTCGGTGATCGCCATGAAAGCGCCCTCCCTGCTTGCCGGTGGTCACGGTCCGACGGAGCTTGGGCTGTACCGACGTCTTCTGCCTACGACCACGCCTGCCTACGACTCCGTAACTTACGCAAGCGTAGGTTATTCGGGGAGGACTGTCCACCCGTGTGAGGAGTGCCCGGTCAGGACCGGTCAGGATGTGGCGCCGACTCCGACGAGCGGGCCGCATCGGATGCCGAGCCGCTGCGCCGCAGTGTCCAACGCGGCGCGGTAGTGCTCGCGCTTGCGGCGATGGGTCAGCATGAACTGGGCCGACGCCGCGAGACGCCGGGGCATCGGTGCCCACCGGTCGAAGTCAACCCCGCATTTCGTGAAAACCCGCAGCGGGACCTCATCGGCGATCAAGCCGAGGTTGTACATCGCGAGACAGCACCCGATGCCGACCGAGGACTGCGAATGGTTGCGCGTCACCACGGTCAGGTCGGTCTGGTAGAGCGGCGTGGAGTCCAGCTTGCCCAGAAAGGCGAGGTGGGTGAGGAAATAGGACGCATACGTGGAGAACTGGGCAATCGCCGACCCGGAATGGATGGTGACCACACGACCGCCCGCCGACACATACGGCGCGTCAGTCGTGTTCTCGCGCAGGATGTAGCCGGTACAGTTCACCACCCAACTCCCCGGGACCGTCGGCACCTCCTCGCCGCTACGGAACACCAACTGCGGCAGATCATTCCGGTCGACGACGTCGGACAGATAATCCATCACCGTGCTGTTGAGCCCGGCGGAGATCGCATCTCGCTCCGACGGCGAGAGGTTCCCGTTGAGAAACCTCTCGGCCTCCCGCATCGGTGTTATCCCATAGACCCGGCGGTAGGCGTCGGTGACCTGCTGATCGTTTGTGCCGTCGTACATGTCGGCGTACTTGCCGAACACCTGACTGGCGGTTCTGCCTGCCAACCACCTGCGCACACCGACCGGGAACACGGCCTCACGGTTGTTGAAGAACGTCCCGGCACCGGCCACCAGGTTCACCTCACGACCGGGATTGCGCGCCATGATCAGCGCCGCCGTGTCCATGGCGGTCTTGCCGCCGCCGACGATCCACACCGGGGTGTGACTCTCGGCGAATCGCCTCTCGGTGAAGTCGAAGGAATCGGGCGAGACCGAGTTGACCTGCGAACTCGACAGTGCCAGTGGCTTGTTCGGCGTGACATCGAATCCGAAGGCGTTGATCAACCGGGGCGTTCGGATGATCTGTCGCCGACCGTCGGGTCCGCTGAGTTGGACCGTGACCCCGTCGGAGTCCTCGTCGTAGCCAACCATGCTCCAGCCGTAGTACTCCTCGAGTCCGACGCGATCGGACAATACGTCGCGGCAGTATCGGAGGTGCCCGAGCACTTCCGGCTTGGTGGCGAGATACTCAGGTGCGCGCCGCAGTTGCCAGGCGATATCGCCGGCGGTGAAGAACTCGTAGGGTTGATGCAGCCGCACATAGGAATACGTGTCGTTCCACATCCCGCCCGCGTTCTCACGACGATCGACGAGTGCGACGCGCTGCCCCGCGTCGAGATACCCGGTGGCCACCGCGAGCGCGTTCAAGCCGGCCACACCCGCACCGACGATGCAGAGGTCGACATGGCGGAACTCATCGGATTCGAGGTCGTTGGACGCAGCCATGGTTCCTCCGGTCTCACCGCTTACGGTGGCGGCTCGCCCGCCCTCCACGTCAGCCTCCCACCGACGCGGGGCGGGCAAAAGCCCCAGCTTTCGGGGACACACCGTAATCCGCATCGAGTTCCCCGCCGGTGAGCCGAAGGGCGCTTGCTCCGCCGGGTCAGTCGGCGAGTTCCTCGCGGAGCAGCTCGTATCCGACGAGGTCTTCGATGTGGCCGTCGGAGCTCGCGGCGAGCGGCTGGACGCCGAACTCATGGAATCCCGCGCGCTGCGCGAGCTTCTTGCTGCCCTCGTTCGAGTCCGCTGCGAGCATCGTCAGCCGCCGCACCCCCAGGACATCGAAGCTGTGCTCGACGGCAGCCGGAAAGGCCTCCCCCAGCACACCGGAGCCACGCGCCTCCGGGTGCGTGTAGAAGCCCGCCTCCGCACCGACCACGGGATCGATCTTGAACAGCGAGATGTCACCGAGGTAGTCGTCGGTCTCCTTGTCGGCGACGGCCCAGGTGCACGTTTCGCCTCGTGCGGCCGTCCACCACTTGCGGGTCCGCTCGGCCGCGGCATGCTCGAGCGTCAGCGGATCGGGCCGGCCGAACAGGTACTTCCGCGAGATCGGATCATCGAGCGTCTCCCGGATACGTTCGTCGTCCTTGGGCTCGAGCGGTCGCAGACGGAACCGATCGGTCTCGAAAGTCGTTGCGCGCCATACGGTTGTGGGCTCGAAACCGTCGCCCGCATGCCATTTTCCGCACCAGGCGTCGACCACACCGCTGTTCATCTCAAGCCAGTCGGGCAAGCGTCCCACCAGGGTGAAGCCCGCAGCATGTGCGGCGCGCAGACTCGTCAGATTTCCTTCGGCGGCCTGCCACCGAACGACCTCGACGTCGCGTTCGGCCACGGCGTACTCCATGGCGAGCACCATCGCGCGCCGCGCAAGACCCTGCCCCCGGGCATCGGGGTGCAGCCCGAAGCCGATGTCGACAACGCGCCCGGGTCCACGGAGGTCGACGCTGCCGACGAATCGGCCGTCGTGCTCGATCGCCCAGATCATCGACGTGCCGTCGCGCCAGCCCTGCAGCGCGTTGACGATGAACCGCTCGGCGTCCGAGCGCCCGTAGGGCGACGGCATCTTCGCCCATCGCATGGTCAGCGGGTCGGTGGCGTACTCGACGATCCGATCGACGTCGTCGGCCTGATGGGCACGCAGCGTGACGGTGCCGTCATCACATACCGGGACATCACTCGTCGCGGTCAACTCGGTCAGTTCAGTTCGCACGCGGATTCTCCTCCGTGGTCGACTGTTTCACCCGAAGAGCCTACGCGTCGACGCGGCAGGAGGTGGACAATACGGACGCTGCCCGCTCCGCACGAGTCGCCGACCAGCATGTTCGCCGGTCCGCGTGTCTCACACGCCCAGGGTGCAATCCCCCGCCGCCGCGCTCACACACGTCTGGATTCGTTCACCCTCGACGTGTTCGACGCCCGAGCGCAGGTCGCGTACGCAGCCCTTCTCCAGCATCACCACGCAACTCTGACAGATTCCCATCCGGCATCCGAACGGCATGATCACGCCGGCGGATTCGCCCGATTCCAGCAGGGTGGTCGCGCCGTCGGCCGTGGCGGTCCGGCCACTTCGGGAGAAAGTGACCTCACCGCCCTGGGCACCCACCGCACCCCGCTCCAGTGCGAAGCGTTCGATGTGCAGGAGCTCGGGCACGCCGGCGTCGTCGTACGCGGTGGTGAGCATGTCGAGGAAGCCGCCCGGGCCGCAGGCCCACGTCGCGCGTTCGCGCCAGTCCGGGCACAGTTCGGCGAGCAGATCCGGGGTCAGCTTGCCGTCGCTGCGGGTGTGCTGCACGTGCAGGTCCAACAGACCCGACGCCGCCATGTCGGCCAGTTCGTCGCCGAAGAGCAGGTCGGCGTCGGTGGGAGTCGAGTGGATGAGCACCACGTCGCCGGATTGCTGCCGGTGCCGCATCATTCTCAGCATCGAGATGATCGGTGTCACACCGCTGCCCGCGGTGAGGAACAGGATCTTCGACGGCAGCGGGTCGGGCAGCACGAACTCCCCTTTCGGCGCCGCCAGCCGGACCACGGTGCCCGGCGAGAGTCCGTTGACCAGGTGGCTGGACAGGAACCCCTCGGGCATCGCCTTCACGGTGATCGCGATGGTCTTGTCGGTGCGGGTCAGATCGGGGACGGACGTGAGTGAGTACGAGCGCCAGGTCCACCGGCCGCTCACCAGGACCCCGATCCCGATGTACTGACCGGCGCTGTAGTCAAGCGAGAAGCCCCAGCCGGGACGGATCCGGATCGTCGCGGTGTCGTCGGTCTCCCGGACCACCGACACCACCTTGCCGCGCAGCTCGCGCGCCGACCACAACGGATTGGCGAGGTGGAGATAGTCGTCGGGCAACAGCGGTGTGGTGACCCGCGACACCGCCGCGCGCACCCACTGCGCACCCCGGTGGCGGGCGGCGACGTCGGCCACCGGTGCCTCGAAGCGTTCCAACCAGCTCATCGCCGACCACATCTCCTCACCGCCGAAGCCAACCTACGCTTCCGTAGGTTAGCTCATCGGGATCGCCGCGGCTCGTGCAGGAGTCACAGCAGATCGAGCAGGAACGGCAGTTCTTGTGTGGCGTACCACCCCAAGTCGTGGTCCTCCACGTCACCGATCGCGAGTTCGGCATCCTCGTCGCCGAGATCGGCGGCATCCACCACGATCACCGCGGTCCGCACCGAGTCCTCGGCGTCGGCGCCGTCGACGAGGATCGAGGCGATCGCCGAGGTCGGGACCGGACCGGCCACCTTCACCACGGCGTCGTCGAGTTCGGGGCGCAGGGTGACCTCGGTGACGTCTGCGGCGACCACCGCGCGGCGCGGAGGAAGCCGCGGCGTGTCGCCGGGCTTCGTGGTGCGCGCATCGGCCTCGAGATCGGCGGCGGCCGACGAATCACCCGCCTCGGGCGGCTCACCGGCCAGCAGCCGCAACGACGCACGCGCCGCCTCGCGGACCGCCGCCTCGGCCAGTTCCTCGTCGTCGCCGGACACATACGACTCACGCAGCGCCGGGGTCAGGGCGAAGCCGGTGCCGCCGACCGGCCGGAATTCACCGGTCTCGGCGAGTGCCATCAGCATCGTCAAAGTCGCCGGAAAGTACACCCTCATCGCTTGCGTTCCTCCCCGCCGACACCGGCACTCACACTCTGAGATCTCAGCCTAGTGTCGCCGCGCGGCACCCGGGCGGGCGGATGACCACAGGCGCGGGCGGATGGCCTCAGGCGCGGGCGGATGACCACAGGCGCGGGCGGATGGCACCCGCCCCGGTGATGCCGTCGGTGCGATCGCGTCACTTGCCCTCGACGAGTTCCTCGTACGATTCGGTGACGTACTCGGCCATTTCGGGTAGATCCGTCATCACCCCGCGATCGGCGATGAACGCGAACCCGAGGTGGTCGACGTACTCCACAACGCTGACCGCCAGGGCCCGCCCACTCACCAGATTGGGCACCGCGTAGAGGCTGCCGACCGGCCGTCCCAGGACGTAGCGCTGTGAGATGGGTGCGGTGCCCATCGACACCGGCACGTTGTACCCCCGTCGGTCCAGCGAACGAAACGCACGCGAACTCAACTCGCCGAAGGGGACCACCCCGAGTTCGGCGAAGAGCGGCTGCGCCCCACTCGACACCCGACGCGACGACTGCGAGTACCGATGTGCCAGCCCCGCCACCTGCGCCAACCGAACCTGCGGGTTGGACTCGCCCACCGGCAGATCCGTGACGAAAGTCGGTTCGTCCACGTTGATCCAGCTGTCGGGAACAGGATCGGCGGTGACGCCCTTCTCGCGCGCACCCAACGGCAGCATGGCACGCACTGTGTCACCGAACTCGCCCATCGCGTCCACCGACAGCAGCCAGCGGCGCATCGACCCGGTGATGATGGCCAGTTCGACGTCGTTGACCGTGCACCGGTATCGCTCGGCGATCTTGGCCACGCCGCGCCGCGGTGCGGTGGCGACGGTGAACATCCGAGTGGACGATCCGGGGGTGTTGAGCACGCTCGACGGGGCGGAGTCGGTGAGCTGCTGCACCACCCTCCCCGCGCGGCGCGCCACACCCGACACCACCGCGCGCGCCTCGCCCAGCAAACCGTTGCCCCCGAGTACCGAATCGATGAGTTCGCCGGGTCGCGCCAACGTCTCGGTGATCGCCCCGATCGCCAGTTCGGCAGCCCCGGGCGGCGTGCCGGGCATCCACAGATCGGCGGGCAGTGCCGCGGTCTGGGCGGTGTCGTCGCAGATCAGTGTGCTGATCTCGCGATCGCCGTCGTCGACGAGGCACTTGTGCGATTTCGTCAGGATCGCGAGCCCGCCGTCGGCGAGCCCTTCGATGAGGTACATCTCCCACAAGGGTCTGCTGCGATCGAGTGGCCGTGACATCACCCGGGAGATCAGGTCGTCGAGATCGCCCATGTTTCCCGGCCTCGGCAATCCCGAGCGGCGGATGTGGAAGTTGATGTCGAAGTCGGGATCGTCGATCCAGACCGGCCGCCCGAGCGCCAACGCGACCTCACGGACCACCTGCCGGTAGCGGGGAGCCAGTTGCAGCCGATTCTCCACCAGCCGCGCGAGCGACGGATAGTCGAGCGAGCCGATCGTGACGGGCTTTGGCGCAGAACGCTTCTTGCCCGAATCGCCGGGCAGGATCAGCAGCGCGCCCAGGTGCGTGGTGGTTCCCGCGTCGTCGAGGAAATACGAGACCGCCTCACGCGCGGACAGACGGTTCGCCACCGACCGATCCTATCGCCGCGGATGCGCACGGCGAATGCGGTCGCCCAGATCTGTCGGCGGTGCGCGTGGCCCGTGGTGGTGCCGATCCGGGTCATCCGCGGCCAGTCGTGTTACGCGAGGATGAAAGACACCAACTGCCAACGGTATTCGACCTTGGTCGCGGTGTTCTGATAGCGCCGGTCACCGGGCGACTGGGGTGTGCGCACCCGGCACGGCAGCCGCTCGATGCGTCCGGCGAATGCCCGCACCCGCGGTCCCCTCGCGTAGCTGCCGAAGATCTCCGCCGCCCCCGAGCCGCACATCTGGATGTGGACGCGCCGCATGCGAGCGCCGTCGGCGCCGTCGGCGCCGGAGCGGGCGACGTTGGTCCGGACGAGTACCCCGAGCTGGTCGAGTACCGCCGGGGCGACACGTGGCTGCACGTGGGTCAGTGAGCGACGCCGATCAATCACTTCGAACGCCAACGAGACCGTCGCGATTGCGAACCGTCGGGCCTCCAGCGTGGCCGCGGCCACCGTCCGTGAGCCGGTAGGGGGCACCTGGGATGGCGGCCGTTGCGGTACCGGCGGCGCCGCAGGACGCGACGGGGTGCGGTCGTGGTGCAGGGTGGAGTCGTGGTGCGGGTCGACGAGACCTACCGCCGACCCGGCGCGTTCACACGACGGGGCCGGCAGTATCCGGATGCGTGGGGAGTCCATGGAAATCCGACGCGGGCGGGGCCCACTCGGTTCCCATGAGTTTTTCTACCCCTGACGGCGCTTGGACTTGGGCGGCTTGGGACGGGTGCCCTTCGCGTTGGCCCGTGCGGCGGCACGACGCTCACGGCGGTTCGCCGACACCAGTGCCGGGTCGTCGAGTTCCTCGTCCTCGGAGTGCACCGCGGTGCCGCCGCCCTCGTCGGGGCCCGAGTACGTCATCGGCGGCTCGGACTCGTCGGACACGCCGACCGCCCGCAGCGCCGCGGGCGCCTGCGACGACGAGCCCTCGCCGGAGCCGCTGCCCTGGGCTGTGGCACCGGCCATCGCCGGCTGGCGGGCTGCCGCGGCGGCTGTGGCCGCCGCCGACGCCGGCGTCACCACTGGAGCCGGCTCGGCCTGCACCTGCACGTTGAACAGGAACTGCAGGGTCTCCTCCTTGAGCCCCTCGAGCATGCCGGTGAACATGTCGTACCCCTCGCGCTGGTACTCGACCACCGGGTCCCGCTGGGCCATCGACCGCAGATGGATGCCCTCACGCAGGTAGTCCATCTCGTAGAGGTGATCGCGCCACTTGCGGTCGAGAACGCTCAGCAGAATGGTCCGCTCGAGCTGCCGCATCGCGTCGGGCCCACCGATCTGCTCGATCTCCTCCGCGCGCGCGGCGTAGGCCTTGTGCGCGTCCTCGCTGAGCGTCTCGGTCAGTTCCTCGGCGCTGATGTCGTCGCGTTCGCCGTACTCGTTCTCGCCGACAACCTCCTTGGCGTCGAGCTCGATCGGGTACAGCGACCGAAGCGCAGTCCACAACTCGTCGAGATCCCAGTCCTCCGCGTAGCCCTCGGCCGTCGCACCCGCCACGTAGGCGGCGACGACCTCGTCGATCATCTGCTGGATCTGCTCGCTGTGATCGGTGCCCTCGAGGATGGTCTTGCGCTCGGCGTAGATCACCTTGCGCTGCTCGTTCATCACCTCGTCGTACTTGAGGACGTTCTTGCGGACCTCGAAGTTCTGCTGCTCGACCTGCGTCTGCGCGCTGCGGATCGCCTTGGTGACCATCTTGGCCTCGATCGGCACGTCGTCGGGCAGGTTGACGCGGTTCATGATGGCCTCGAGCGCTGCGCCGTTGAACCGTCGCATGAGTTCGTCACCGAGGGAGAGGTAGAACCGCGACTCGCCGGGGTCGCCCTGACGGCCGGATCGTCCGCGCAACTGGTTGTCGATGCGGCGCGACTCGTGCCGTTCGGTACCGAGCACGTAGAGGCCCCCGGCCTCACGGACGGCCTCGGCTTCCTCGGCCGCCTCCGCGCGGGCGAGTTCGATGGCCTCTTCCCACGCCGCCTCGTAGTCGTCGGGGGTGCGCACCGGATCGAGGCCCGCCTTGCGAAGCCGGGTGTCGGCGATGATGTCGGGGTTGCCGCCGAGCACCACGTCGGTGCCGCGACCGGCCATGTTGGTGGCCACGGTGACCGCGCCGCTGCGGCCCGCCTCGGCGATGATCTGCGCCTCTTGCTCGTGGAACTTGGCGTTGAGCACGTTGTGCGGGATGTCGCGCTTCTTGAGCTGCCGCGACAGGTATTCCGAGCGCTCCACGCTGGTGGTACCGATCAGCACCGGCTGCCCGATCTCGTGGCGCTCGGTGATGTCGTCGACCACCGCGGCGAACTTGGCCTCCTCGGTCTTGTAGATGAGGTCGGTCTCGTCCTTGCGGATCATCGGCTTGTTGGTGGGGATGGGCAGCACACCGAGTTTGTAGATCTGGTCGAACTCGGCCGCCTCGGTCTCGGCGGTACCGGTCATGCCCGCGAGCTTGTCGTACATGCGGAAGTAGTTCTGCAGCGTGATGGTGGCCAGGGTCTGGTTCTCGGCCTTGATCTCCACGTGCTCCTTGGCCTCGATGGCCTGGTGGAGTCCCTCGTTGAAGCGGCGTCCGTCGAGCACACGACCGGTGAACTCGTCGACGATGAGGACCTCGCCGTTGCGCACGATGTAGTCCTTGTCGCGGTGGAACAGCTCCTTGACCTTGATCGAGTTGTTGAGGTAGCTGACCAGCGGCGAGTTGGCCGCCTCGTACAGGTTGTCGATGCCGAGCTGGTCCTCGACGAACTCGACGCCCGCCTCGTGCACGCCGACGGTCTTCTTCTTGATGTCGACCTCGTAGTGGACGTCGCGCTCGAGCAGCGGGGCGATCCGGGCGAACTCGCTGTACCACTTGCTCGATCCCTCGGCGGGACCGGAGATGATCAGCGGGGTACGTGCCTCGTCGATCAGGATGGAGTCCACCTCGTCGACGATCGCGTAGTTGTGGCCGCGCTGGACGAGTTCTTCGAGCGCGTGGGCCATGTTGTCGCGCAGATAGTCGAAGCCGAACTCGTTGTTCGTGCCGTAGGTGATGTCCGCGGCGTAGGCCACCTTCCGCTGTTCGGGGGTCATGCCGGTGAGGATCACCGCGGTGTCGAGCCCGAGGAAGCGGTGCACGCGGCCCATCCACTCGGAGTCGCGCTTGGCGAGGTAGTCGTTGACGGTCACCACGTGCACACCGTCGCCGGAGATGGCGTTGAGGTAGGCGGGCAGCACGCAGGTGAGGGTTTTGCCCTCACCTGTCTTCATCTCGGCGATGTTGCCGTAGTGCAGTGCGGCGCCACCCATGATCTGCACGTGGAAGTGCTTCTGGTCGAGCACGCGCCAGGCCGCTTCGCGGGCCACCGCGAAGGCCTCGGGCAGCAGTTCGTCGAGGGATTCGCCTTCGCTGTAGCGCTCGCGGAACTCGTCGGTCTTGGCACGCAACTCCTCGTCGGTGAGTGCCTCCACCTCGTCGGAGCGAGCTTCGACGTGCGATGCGATGGCATCGAGTCGCTTGACCATGCGGCCTTCACCGACGCGCAGCAGCTTGTTCAGCACCGTGGATCGAGTCCCTTACTCATGTCGCTTACACACGGAATCCGGCCTGTGCGCAAACACAGACCGGAATCCATGGTAGCGAGGTCGCCTGAACGCAACCTGACCGACCGGCGCTCAGGCCAGGCGGATCAGGCCGTAGTCGAAGGCGTGACGGCGGTACACCACCGTCGCCTGATCGGTCTCCTTGTCGTGGAACAGGAAGAAGTCGTGCCCCACGAGTTCCATCTCGTAGAGGGCGTCATCCACCGACATCGGTACCGCCGGATGCTCCTTGATCCGCACGATCTGCCCCGGCGTGTGCTCGGTGACCCCGTCGTCCCAGGTCTTCTCCTCGGCGTTCGACGACGTGTCGGGCACGTCCTGCGCCACGAGCTGGTCGCCGCGTAACGGCGGCGCGCCCACCTCGGTGGCCTCGGCCACCGACATCGGCCGGCGATTGCCATGGTGTACCCGGCGACGATCCTTGACCCTGCGCAGACGCGACTCGAGCTTGTCGAGCGTCAATTCGAGCGCGGCGTAGAAGTTCTCACCGCACGCCTGGGCGCGGACCACGGGCCCCTTGCCCATCGCGGTGATCTCCACCAGCTGACACGCCTTCGCCTGACGACGGTTGCGTTCGTGGTCGAGTTCCACGTCGAAGCGGAAGAGGGTGGGGTCGAATCGTTCGAGCCGGGCGAGCTTGTCGCCGACGTAGATGCGGTAGTGCTCGGGGATCTCGACGTTGCGGCCGCTGAACACGACCTTGGCATTGGGTTCTTCGGGCTCCTCCGATTCGACGGTTCCGGGGGGTCGCACAAAGGCGAATTCGGGATCGTAGTTGTCGTCGGCCGAATTGCCGCCGAGGACTTTCGATTCCCGCTGACCCTTGCGATGGATGACTTGAGACATTCAACTACCTCCTGGGATCTGTCGTCCGCATCCTCACGAGCGATGGCCGTCACGGCGAGAACAACCCGGCCGATCTTCTCCGAGCGTCGGCGAAAGACGTTGGGGGAAGGCAGCTTCGGCTGTGACTGACGTCCGCTGCGGGGAGGGCCACGGTGACGGTGCCACGTGAGATGCCGACTTTCATTCATGCCAGCCGGACGGCTGACACCCACTGTCAGGGGCCTCACCTCCCGAGGACGTCTCGGCTACTTGCTGCACTTATGACGGTAGTCGGAAGTTTGCCTCCCGGCCATCTTTCTCCCCCGTGATCATGAAGTTCTCAGCGAATCGGGACCAACGTCCCCGACCGGGCGATCCACAGACGAGTTCGCGTCCACCGGATGGTCGTCGGTGAGGCGATATGACGCCGCGCGGACCCTCACCGAACGCGATGATGGGCCGATGGCCAAGTCGTCACCACAGTTTTCGGTGGCCGCGGTGGTGCGTGCCGGCGCCGACCTGGTGCTGCCGGTGACATGCGGCGGATGTGAGGCGCCGGGCACCTCGTGGTGTGCCCGATGTGCCACGCGCCTGGCCGACGCGCCGGTGTCACTGCAGCCACGCATCCCGGTGGGTGCGCCGGTCTGGGCACTGGGTCGCCACCGCGGACCGTACCGCCGGTCGGTGATCTCACTCAAAGAGCGGGGTCGACGCGATCTCGCGAACCCGCTGGGAGCCGCCCTGGCCGGTGCGCTGGTGCAGTTGGCCCGGTGGGGCGAGCTTCCCGACGCCGGTCGTCTGCGGCTGATCCCGGCACCCACCCGGCGACTGGCGGCGCGACGCCGCGGCGGCGACCCGGTGACGGCGATCGCAGCGAGCGCCGCACGCCACCTCGGGCCGCGCGTGTCGGTGTGTCCGCTGCTCGTGATTCGCGCCGGCGGGCGCGACTCCGCCGGTCTCGACGCGAGACAGCGTTCGGCGAATCTGCGCGACCGTGTGCTGCTGCGCCGCGACGCGTCGTCTCGGCCATCCTCGTCGGCGCGGGTGGTGCCCTCGGCAGTCACGGTGCTGGTGGACGACGTGCTCACCACCGGTGCCACCGCTGCCGAATCGGTGCGGGTACTGGCCACCGGCGACATCGGGGTGGACCTCGTCCTGGTGATCGCGGGTGCGTGAGCGCTCGGTGTCAGGCCAGCCCGGTGTCAGGCCAGTACGGGGTCAGGGCAGGACCGGGATGGCGCCGGGCGACATCGCCGGTTCGACCTCGGTCCAATACTGATCGGGTTGGCCGTTGGTGCTGCCGAGGCGGAGCACGCCGCGTTCGTCGCCGATGTAGACCGTCGTCGTGTCGGCCACCACCGCCCGGACCGGCGGCGCGATGTTACCGCTGATCAGGCCCGCCGCCGGCGTGCCGTTGATGGCGAGTTGGACGACCGGTGAATCCGGCGCGTCGCGGGCGATCATGAGAGTGCTCGCCGACGCCCAGTCCAGCGACACCGCGCGGTTTCCGATGTTGTAGGCGGCGATCCGTGGACTGGACAGGGCGACCTGACCGTCCTCGTTGGCGGCGATGATCGCGAACACGACCTGGCCTCCCACGATCATGGCGACCCGCACACCGTCGGGTGACACCTGAAGTTCGGTGATCGGACCGCGGACCACGGTCTGCACCGCGATCGCGTCCACCTGGGATACGACCACCGCGCCGCTTTGCGGATCGCGGGTCACCCGGACCGGTTTTCCGTCGATCACCGCCCAGAAGGTGTCGTTGCCGTATCCGCCGAAGGACGGGCGGGTGATCGAACCGCCGGAGGCGACCGCGGCGGTGCTGCCCCCGTAGGGACCGGCCACCAGATCGAGCCCGGGGTTGCCGTCCCGCGCGGAAGCCGCCGCCACCTCGGAACCGTCGGCGGAGATCGCTGCCGAGCGCACCTGCCGGCTTGTTCCCAGCGTGCCGCCCGACGGCGTGGTTCCGGTGTCGGTCACCTTGAGCAGCCCGCCGGCGCTGATGATGTTGAGGCCGACGTCCGTGCTCGGCACCGCCGCGGGGTCATAGGACTTGACGTCGGCGGTCTGCCAGCCCGAAGCCCGATCGGCCACCAGCGGCGCCCCGTCCGCGTCGATGACGTACGGGCCGCCGATGTCGGCGCCGTTGAGTGTCCAGATGAGTTGTGCGGCAAGCATCGTCCGGTCCCGGATGGACTGGTCACCCACCCCGACGAGTTCGATCCGCACGCCTCCCCCGGAGATGGAGGTCACCTGTCCGCGCAACGAGCTTCCGGCGGGGACCGCGGTGTCCACCCCCGCGTCGAGGTCCTGGGCCGGACCGGCGATGAGCTCGTTGATGATCGTGGTGGGATCGGAGTCGAGCCCGGCGAACAACCACCGCGGGTCGGAGACCAGATGCTGGCGGGTGCGGTCGGTGAAGTAGAGGGAGACCGCACGGTAGGCGGATTCGAACTGCGTGCGGTCGATCATCACGCCGTCGGGTAGCGGGCCGTCGATCCGCCACTGATCACCCACCCGGACGAGGCTGATGGTGGTCTCCACCCGCCCGGTGGCGGGTACCAGCTGCCCGTCGGTCTTGAGGGTGCCGACGTTGTCGCCGACCAGCCGCATCCGCACCGACTGCTGGCTGCGCTGATCGACGAACGTGTTGATCTCGTCGAGGATCATCGTGTCACCGCGTTCGTCCCACTGCGGGGATGCGGTGCGGGTGAGGAACCGTCGGGCCGCGGCGTGCCCGTCGGCGGGATCGGAGGTGGCCTTGAGAAACGCGCGGACGAGCGCCTCGGGGTCCATGTCGGATTGCGGGACCGGCACGGCATTGGTCGGCGCCTCGCGTTTGAACGAGGTGATCGGCTGCGGCGACGAACTGTTGGGGACGCCGCCGCATGCCGTGACCAATCCGAGGACGGCGAGCACGACGGCCAAGACCGGCCACCACGGGTGAGTGCGTGTGTTCACCGCTGGCCGCTCCCGGATTCGCCGGATGCCGCGGGCGACTGGGGTGCTGCCGGTGATCGCGGTCCGGACGGAGATGAGCTGGTGCCCGTTCCCGAGGCCAGCGCCGGGGACTCGTGCGCCTCGAGGGCGGGCGTGCTCCGCGAGGACGTCCGCGCGCCGGAGCCGACGGGTTTGAGCGGAAGCGGACTGCCGAGCACCTTGTGCCCGCGGATGAGCGGGAGGGTGAGCCGGAAGTTGGCGCCGTTTCCGGGCTCTCCCCACGCTTCCAGGCGGCCCTGGTGCAGGCGGGCGTCCTCGATGCTGATCGCCAGACCCAGGCCGGTGCCTCCGGACCTGCGGAATCTCGACGGGTCCGAACGCCAGAACCGGTTGAAGACCAGCTTCTCCTCGCCGGGACGCAGTCCGATGCCGCGGTCACGCACCGTGATCGCGACGGCGTCACCGTCCGAGCGCATCGTCAGGGTGACCGGTTTGCGATCGCTGTGGTCGATGGCGTTGGCGAGCAGGTTGCGCAGGATGCGCTCCACCCGGCGCGGATCGATCTCGGCGATGACGGGCTCGGTGGGCAGGTCGAGGATCAGTTCGGTGTCGGTGTCCTGCGCGAGTCTGCTGACGGTGGCCAGCGCCCCGTCGATGGGGATGGCCATGTCCATGCGCTCGGCGGCCAGTTCGGCCATACCCGCGTCGTGCCGGGAGATCTCGAGGAGTTCGTTGAGCAGCGTCTCGAAGCGGTCGAGTTCCTTGTCGAGCAGTTCCACCGAGCGTTTGCGCACGGGGTCGAGATCGTCGCGGCCTTCGTAGAGCACGTCACTGGCCATGCGCACGGTGGTCAGCGGGGTCCGTAGCTCGTGGCTGACGTCGGAGGTGAACTGGCGTTGCAGCCCACCGAACTCCTCGAGGTGGGTGATTTGCTTGGACAGGCTCTCGGCCATGTCGTTGAACGACATCGCCAGCCGCGCCATGTCGTCCTCGCCGCGGACCGGCATACGTTCCTTGAGGCGACCGTCGGCAAAACGCACCGCGATCCGCGACGCGGATCGCACCGGGATCACCACCTGCCGCGACACGAGCCAGGCGATCGCCGCGAGCAGCCCCAGCAACACCACACCACCGGTCAGCAGGGTGCCGCGCACCAGGTCGACGGTGTTCTGCTCGCTGGTGAGGGGAAACACCAGGTACAGCTCGAGGCCGGGGACCGACGAGTTGGTCGGCGATCCGACGATGAGCGCCGGGATCTGTCCACCCGAACCGTTGGGCACCGACGCGTACTGGTAGGCGATCTGCCCGCCCTGCACCATGTCACGCAAATTGCGCGGGATCTCCGAGATCGGGCCCACTCCGGATTCCGAGCCGTCGGGTCCGGTTCCGGGCACGAGAAGCACGGTGTCGAAGGTGCCGACGGTCCCCGCTGTCTGGCCGGTGTCGACGTCACGGTCGGTGAGCAGCGAGCGTGTCTGCCGCAACCTGTTCTGGACCGAGGTGTTGCCGTCGCCGCTGGCCAGGTCGCGTTCCACGGCGACCCGCGCGCGTTCGACCTCCTCGGTGGCGGCGCTGAGTTTGACCTCCAGCAACCGGTCGGTGATCTGGCTCATCAGCACGAAACCCAAGATCAGGAGCACCACAAATGACAGCGCCAGGGTCGACACCACCACACGCAATTGAAGAGATCGGCGCCAGAGGTGCCCGAAAGCCCTTCCGATGCCGGCTGCGGTGCGGGTGAACCGACCGAAGGTGCTGTTGACGCGTCGTCGAGAACGGCCGATCACGGCGGGCCGGCCTTGTAGCCGACCCCCCTCACCGTCAAGACGACCTCGGGATTCTCCGGGTCGGTTTCGACCTTCGCCCGTAAACGCTGGACATGCACGTTGACGAGTCTAGTGTCCGCCGGGTGACGGTAACCCCACACCTGCTCGAGCAGGACATCGCGGGTGAACACCTGCCGGGGTTTGCGGGCGAGTGCCACCAGCAGGTCGAACTCGAGCGGGGTCAGCGAGATCGGCACACCGTCGCGGGTCACCTTGTGGGCGGGAACGTCGATCTCGACCGGCCCGATGGAGAGCAGTTCGGCGGGTTCCTCGTCGTTGCGCCGCAACCGGGCGCGCACTCGCGCGACGAGTTCCTTGGGCTTGAACGGTTTCACCATGTAGTCGTCGGCGCCCGATTCGAGGCCGAGCACCACGTCGACGGTGTCGGATTTGGCGGTGAGCATCACGATCGGCACGCCCGAATCGGCTCGCAGAACGCGGCAGACGTCGATGCCGTTCATCCCGGGCAGCATGAGGTCGAGGAGCACGAGGTCGGGGCGGATCTCGCGGACCGCGGTCAGTGCCTGGGTACCGTCGGAGACCACGAACGGTTCAAAGCCTTCGCCACGCAGCACGATGGTCAGCATCTCGGCAAGCGCGGCGTCGTCATCGACGACGAGGATGCGAGGCTTCATGGCGTCCATGGTGACACTTTTGTGACCCAACCACCGTGATCGACGCGCCGGGCGCC
>NZ_JBSFQF010000014.1:0-48283 GCF_053588575.1 Gordonia sp. NPDC003429 | reverse complement strand
CGGAGTGAGAATCGACGAGCGCAGCGAGGAGGCTCGGAGCGAGGCGAGCCGGCGCCATACTCCAGCCGGGCGCCGAGTGAGAATCGACGAGCGCAGCGAGGAGGCTCGGAGCGAGGCGAGCCGGCGCCATACTCCAGCCGGGCGCCGAGTGAGAATCGACGAGCGCAGCTTACGATCTCGGGCGTGGGAGTACTGATAGCGGTCGAGGGACTCGACGGGGCCGGCAAGAACACACTGGTCACCGGATTGGTGGATCACCTCCGACGGGAGGAGGTGAGCGTGTCGACGTTCACCTTCCCCCGCTACGACCGCTCGCTGACCGCCGACATCGCAGCACAGGCCCTGCACGGCGAACACGGCGATATGCGCAACAGCGTCTACGGCATGGCTCTGTTGTTCGCGCTCGACCGATTCGATGCGAACGAGGAGATCCGGGCCGCCTGCTACGACTCCGACGTGGTGATCCTCGATCGCTATGTCGCCTCCAACGCCGCCTACAGCGCGGCGCGGCTACATCAGCACGCCGACGGGGAGGTGGTGCGCTGGGTGAGCGACCTGGAGTTCGGCCGCTTCCGCCTGCCCACCCCCGACCACCACATCCTGCTGGGCGTCTCCCCCGACGTGGCGATGAACCGGGCACGGAAGCGCGAATCGGCTGATCCCGGCCGCACCCGCGACGCGTACGAAACCGATACCGCACTTCAGCTCCGGGTGCACGACGCGTATCGAGAACTCGCGGCGGCCGGTTGGGTGAGTCCGTGGATCGAGATCGGCAATACCTCGCCGGAACCGGAAGACCTCGCGCGGCGTCTGATGATCGGGTGACGACCTGACGACCTGACAACCGGCGACGCTGATCGGACATCGATCACGTCATGGACACGTCGCCCGTCGGAATGACCGTTGGGTCATGCCGGAGTCCCTGTTCGTTAGCCTGGATACATCCATCGTCCGCCGAGGAGCGACATGACCTACCCGCCGCCGCCTGACCGCGGCGCCGTCCCGCCGTGGGGCCCGCCAGGCCCGGTTCCCGGCCCACGTCCCGGCCCTCCGCCCGGACCATCCACGCCCCCGGGAGCGGTTCCGCCGCAAACGCAAGGACCTGCGGCACCACCGGGGTACGGCGCGCGCCCGACGGGAATGCCCCCTACGGGAATGCCCCCTACGGGAATGCCCCCGATGCCCGGCCCACCACCGGGCGGGTGGCCGCCGAATGGTGGGCCCCCTTTCGGAGCGCAGGCGTACGGGGGTGGTTTCTCACCGCCGCCGCAACCGCCGCGCCGCAACAAGGGACTCATCGCCGCGGTGGTCACCGGTGTGGTCGCAGTCCTGGCACTCGGTGCGCTGGTGGTTGTGCTGGCGGTCGGCGGAAACTCCGGCTCGCCGGACGCCACAACCGCGGCCAACTCCTCCACGTCGGCCGAATCATCAACGCCCACATCGCAACCCGAGTCCACACCGGATGGCTCCGGGTCCGATGGCTCCGGCGCGGAGGAGTCCTTGCCGGACGATCCGGCAGAGCTGATCGGGATTCGCGACGCCATGCAGAAGTTCATCGACGCGCTGAATACCCGTGACGTCACGCGGATCAAACAGGCTGTGTGCAGCCAGGTCCGGTCGCAGGTGAGCAAAGCGCCCAGCAATCCGGGCAACGTGGTTCTCGAAGGCCTGTTGAACGTCTCCGTCGACGGCACCACCGCTACCTCCCAGGTGCTGACCCACGTCGAACTCGGGCAGCAGCGGTCACAGTCCAAGCAAAGCGAGGAGACCTTCGCCAAGGAAGGCTCCGTCTGGTACGTCTGCCCGGGCACCGAACCGGACATCGGCACCTGACACCGCCATGGGTACCTGAAATCGGTACCTGACGGCCATTGACGACGAGGTCGCCCACGGCAGCGCCGGGGCGACCTCGTCGGTCAACGGTCGGTGACTCAGTAGCGGTAGTGCTCCGGCTTGTACGGGCCCTCGACGTCGACATTGATGTACTCGGCCTGCTCCTTGGTGAGCTTGGTGAGCGTTCCGCCGAGAGCCTCGACGTGGATTCGCGCGACCTTCTCGTCAAGGTGCTTGGGCAGGCGGTAGACCTCGTTGTCGTACTCGTCGTTCTTGGTCCACAGCTCGATCTGGGCGATGACCTGATTGGAGAAGCTGTTGCTCATCACGAACGACGGGTGGCCGGTGGCATTGCCGAGGTTGAGCAGCCGTCCCTCGCTGAGCACGATGATCGAACGACCGTCATCAAAGATCCACTGATCGACCTGCGGCTTGACGGTGATGCGCTTGGCGCCCGATCCCTCGAGGCCGGCCATGTCGATCTCGTTGTCGAAGTGACCGATGTTGCCCAGGATCGCCTGGTTCTTCATCGCACGCATGTGCTCGAGCAGGATGATGTCCTTGTTACCGGTCGAGGTGATCACGATGTCGGCGTTACCGATCGCCTCCTCGACGGTCACCACGTCGAATCCGTCCATGAGTGCCTGCAGGGCATTGATCGGATCGATCTCGGTCACCTGGACGCGGGCACCCTGCCCGGCGAGCGATTCCGCACAACCCTTGCCGACGTCCCCGTAGCCGCAGATCAACACCTTCTTGCCGCCGATCAGCACGTCGGTGCCGCGATTGATGCCGTCGATCAGCGAGTGCCGGGTGCCGTACTTGTTGTCGAACTTGCTCTTGGTGACCGAGTCGTTGACGTTGATCGCCGGGAACGTGAGCTCACCCGCGGCGGCGAACTGGTAGAGCCGCAGCACACCGGTCGTGGTCTCCTCGGTGACTCCCTGCACCGACTCGGCGATGGTCGTCCACTTGGTCTTGTCCTTCTCGAAACCGTCACGCAGGAGTTCCAGGAAGATCTTGTACTCCGCCGAGTCGTCGTCCTCGGCGGGCGGTACCACGCCGGCCTTCTCGAACTGGGCGCCACGCAGCACCAGCATGGTGGCGTCGCCGCCGTCGTCGAGGATCATGTTCGCCGGGCGGCTGCCGGCATCGGAGTCGGGCCAGGTGAGCATCTGCTCGGCGGCCCACCAGTACTCCTCGAGTGTTTCACCCTTCCAGGCGAACACCGGCACACCCTTGGGCTCGTCCGGAGTGCCGTGCGGGCCCACCACCACCGCGGCGGCCGCATGGTCCTGGGTGGAGAAGATGTTGCACGACGCCCAGCGAACCTCGGCGCCGAGGGACACCAGCGTCTCGATGAGGACGGCTGTCTGCACCGTCATGTGCAGCGATCCGGAGATCCGTGCGCCCTTGAGCGGCGCCACGTCGGCATATTCGCGTCGCAGCGACATCAGTCCGGGCATCTCGTTCTCGGCGAGTTCGATCTCCTTGCGGCCGAAGTCGGCGAGCGAGAGGTCGGCCACCTTGTAGTCGATCCCGTTCTTGCTGTCCGCGGTCAGTGCGTCGTGCACCGTCGTCATCAGGTCCCCTTGTCGCGAAGTGATCACCCGGGAGGTTCGAGTCCGCCCGGTGTGCCGGTGGCGTGCGTGATGCTTTGTGCCAGGCTATCGGACCTGATGTGACACCGAACGCCGGGCATGACCGCCCGGTGGGCATGCGATGGCGGCGATCTGCACTACCGGTCGGCTGCGGAACCCTCGGTCGCGGCCTGCGCCGAATCGTCCACCTCGCCGCGCTCTCGCCGACCCACCATCGAGTGCCGCATACCGTAGAGAAGGTAGATCGCCACGCCGATGATCATCCAGACCACGAAGCGAATCCAGGTGAGCGCCGACAGGTTGAGCATCAACCACAGGCACGCGAGAATCGCGAGAACCGGGATCACCGAGCCACCGGGCACGGTGAATCCGCGCGACAGGTCGGGCCGGGTGCGCCGCAGCACGATCACCCCGCCGGAGACCACGACGAAGGCGAACAGGGTGCCGACGTTGACCATCTCTTCGAGTTTGTTGATCGGGAAGAACCCGGCGACCAGCGCAACCACCACACCGATGAGGACGGTCAGCCTCACCGGTGTGCCGAATCTCGGGCTGGTCTTGGCCATCGGCCGCGGCAGCAGACCGTCGCGGCACATGGCGAACAGCACGCGCGACTGCCCGAGCATCAACACCATGACCACGGTGGTGAGTCCGGCCAGCGCACCGATCGCAATGATCTTCTCCGCCCAGGTGACACCGTTGAGCGCGAAGACGTCGGCCAGGTTCTTGGTGTCGCCGCCCTCGCTGGCGAGTTGCTTGTAGTTGGCCATGCCGGTCACCACGATCGTCACGAGCACGTACAGCACGGTGACGATGGCCAGTGATCCGAGAATGCCCCTCGGAACGTCCTTCTTGGGATCGCGGGTCTCCTCGGCGGTGGTCGCGACGACGTCGAAACCGATGAAGGCGAAGAACACGATCGACGCGGCGGCCAGCACTCCGTACCACCCGTAGGAACTGTCGCCGCCACCGGTGATGAGCGAGAACAAGGTGGAATCGACCGACCTGCCTTCTCCCGCAGCGTGTTGGGCGGGCGGCACGAAGGGGCTGAAGTTGGCGGTCTTGACGTAGAAGAAGCCGACGACGATGACGAGCAACACCACGGAGACCTTGATCGCGGTGATGATCGCGCTCACCCGCGACGACAGTTTGGTGCCCAGCACCAGCAGCGTGGTGACTGTCGCGACGATCAGGATGGCGCCCCAGTCGATGGTGAACGAACCCAGACTCACGGTGCCACCGGAGAACCCGAACACGCTGCCGAGGTAGCTCGACCAGCCTTTCGACACCACCGCGGCGCCCACCGCGAACTCCAGGATGAGATCCCAGCCGAGAATCCAGGCGAGGAATTCGCCGAAGGTCGCGTAGCCGAACGTGTAGGCCGAACCGGCGACGGGCACGGTGGAGGCGAACTCGGCGTAGCAGAGGGCGGCGAGCGCGCAGGCGATGGCAGCCATCACGAACGACAGCGAAATCGCCGGTCCCGCTTTGTCTCCGGCGGTCGAGACGGTGATGGTGAAGATACCGGCACCGATCACCACCGAGACACCGAACACGATCAGGTCACGCCAGGTGAGGTCCTTGCGCAGTTGGTGCCCGGGCTCGTCGGTGTCGGACATCGATTGCTCGACGGACTTCGTGCGGGTGAATGCGTTGGCCATCAGCGGTTCTCCTCTGCCTGCCGTTTGCGCGTGGACTCCGTCCGGCTCGTGTGGCTCACGCTACCGACAAGGGTGCGCCGTGCGCGCGGTAATCACCGCGACCCGTCACCGCGATCGATGTCGGGCTCGAGATAGATCACCCTGGCCTGGGGCACTGCCGCGCGGACTCGTTGCTCTGCGGCGTCGATGGCGCGGGCCACATTCGCCACATCGGTGCCGGGCGACACCGCGATCTTCGCCGCAACCAGCATCTCCTCCGGGCCCAGATACTGCGTCTTCATGTGGATGACCCGGTCGACGCCGTCGCCGGCCAGGGCGGCACGCAGCGCGATCTCCTCGTCCTCGGTGGCACCCTCCCCGATGAGCAGGCTCTTCATCTCCACGATCAGCACGATCGCGATGACACCCAGCAACGCACCGATGCACAGTGTGCCGATGCCGTCCCAGATCGCATCGCCGGTGGCCATGGTGAGCCCCACTCCAGCCAGTGCGAGCACGAGGCCGATGAGGGCACCCGAGTCCTCCAGGAGCACCACCGGCAGCTCGGGATTGCGCGAATTGCGGATGAAACGCCACCAGGTGGCCCGGCCCTTGAGCGGACTCGATTCCCGGAACGCGGTGGCAAAGCTGTAGCCCTCCAGACACATCGCCACCACCAGGATGACGATCGCCACCAGCGGCGACTCGAGTTCGTGATCGTGCGCGTGGGTGATCTTCTCGATGCCCTCGTAGATCGCGAACATCGAGCCGAGGGCGAAGATCACCAGAGCCACGATGAAGGAGTAGAAGTAGCGCGACCGGCCGTAGCCGAAGGGGTGGAGCTGATCTGCGGCCTTCCCGGCACGTTTCTGGCCGAGCAACAGCAGACCCTGATTGCTGGTGTCGGCCACCGAGTGCACACCCTCGGCCAGCATCGACGACGAGCCGGTGATGGCGAAACCCACGAACTTCGCAACCGCAATCCCGGCGTTTGCCGTCAGCGCGGCGATGATCGCCTTCTTGGAACCTTCAGCGGACACCGGCTTCCCTTCCGTCCTGAACACCGCTCCCGGGATTCACCCGCAACGCAGCGAGAGTATCCCGGGAGCGGCCCGTGAGGTGGTGGCGGGATGTCAGGCCATGCCCCGGAATCCGCGACCGATGGCACCGTCGAGGTCGGACATGGTGCGCGACGCGTTCGTGACACCGTGGTGGATGCCGAGCAACTGTTCGCGCGACTGGGAGAAGACGCGATCCCAGTTGAGCTGCGCGTCGGAATATGCCGACTTGGCGAGCGGCGAGTGCCAGCTGCCGTCGAGCGACGAGACCTGCTGCTTGAGCTTGTTGGCGAGCTCTTCGAGATGGCTGAACTCGGCCTGCAGGCTTGAGCTCAGGTCACCGAGCGAGGCGAAATCGTATTTGATGCGGTTCGTCATGGACGTCCTTTCGAGTGGGGCGGGTGTGATGGGTCCGGCAGTGATCGGCGCGGTGTCAGAGGCGCAGCGTCGGTCCGCCGGTGTCGAAGCCCGACGCGGCCTGGCCGTCGTGGTCCTCGTATCCGGTGAAGCCACTGGTGAGCTGTGTGCGGATGTCGTTGAGCGCCGAGTTCAACGTCATCGCCGACGAGTTCCAGTCGGTGTGGGTGGTGTCGAAGGCGCTGGACGCCTTACCGCCCCAGTCCGCGACACCATTCGCCGAGGCCCGGCCGATGCGGTTGATCGTCTCCTGCATCTCGTCGACCAGACCTGACACCGACTGCGCAGTGCCGAGTGCGCTGCTGACGTCGATATCGACGGCGCCGCCGCCGCTTCCATCCAGATTCATGTGTTCTCCTCCTGTGTAACGGCACCGCGGTGCGATGCCCCCCGAGCGGTATCCGTGACACAGATACCTCTGACATGTGCGTTGCCGGCGCCGGCGGATGTTCCGCCCGCGCCGACGATCCCCGAGGCCGGTGTCATCGCCACCAGCCTTCGGGCAGGGTCCCGACGAGCAGACCGGTGGCCTGCTCGATGCGATGACCCGTACCCGGCGACAAGGTGGTCCACACCCGGCCGTCGGGAGCTCTGCTGGGGCTGGCGACAACACAGCCCCGGTCGGAGTCGAAGATGCCCACCGCACCCGGCGCCTGCGACAGCGTTGCACCCTCGCGCGAGACCGCGACGATCTCGGTGCGGCGCACCGTATGCGACAACGCCCGCCCCACCGATGCCGCGTCGGCGGCAGACATCCCGAGGGCGTGCAGCACACTCGCGATGTCGTCGGCGCCCCGACACCGTCCGAGACGATCGGCGAGTTCCGCAGTGGGCTGTGCGAGCGTCGTGAATGTGGTTGCGGCGGTGGTCGTGGCGCAGTGTCGGCGAACGATGGCGCCGATCTCCGCGGTGTCGGGGACGTCGACGGGACGCAGCGCCACGGCGTCGCCCTCGCGCTCGGCGAACACGTGGTGGTGCCCGCGCCGGGCGAGTACCGCGCGCATCGTGCCGGCGGCGGTGAACGTCCGGATCTCCAGTTCGCGATCGGGGCGGGCCAGCACCCACAGTGCGGTGGCCAGCCACTGCGGAGGCTCCCCGTCGACGTCGACGAGTCCGAGTCGAGCGAGCTCCTGCTCGGCGAGAACCGCAGACCCATCAGCGGATTCGACGTCGGTGTCGCCGGGCGTCACGTCGAGCACCACGGGCCAGGTGGTCACCCCCGCTCGGCGCCCGGCGTGGCGAAGCGTCGCCACGTTCAGGCGCGCCCCCCGGGTGGTCGTCGACGTCATCGTGCACCTCCCGCACCGAGCCGAAGGGTCTGCTCGAGGTAGGCGGGATCCAGTGTGGCCGAACCCTCCTCGAGTTCCGGACCGTGCCGGACCACCGGACTGTGCGTGGTGACCACGTCGGCCCAGGTGCTCGGTGCGGCCTCGGGTGCTCCGGCCAAGGAGTCGGAGGTGCCGTCGGCGCAGTGCCCACTCGCGGACGCGTCGGCCCCCGACTGTTGCCGGGCCGGCGTCCGCTCGGTCATCGCAGCGCCGGGATGTACCGGCGGCGGCAGGGTGGGATCGCTCGCGGGCACCGACGGTGTGGGTTGGCCGGGGATGAGGGGCGCCGGCCGGGCGCTCGAGGCCAGCACGGTGGGCGCGTAAACGGACTTCGCCGCCGGCGGAGCCGAGAACGCCGCGAACGGCAGACCGGGTATCGGCGCGGCGGATGCCGGTGTGGGGGTGGGGGCGGCGGGCGCTACCGACGGCTGGGCCGCGGAACGGGCTGCGGCTTGCTCGGCACGCAGCGCGGCATCCGAGACGATCAGTGGCGACGGGCGCGCCGGGTGCCACGGCGCGGCCACCGGCTCGGTGGCGTGCTCGTAGGTGTCCATCACGCGTGCCGCTCGCATCCGTTGATCGTGGAGTGCGCGTTCGGCGTGCGCAGCCGCCCCGGTCAACACGGGGGCCACCGCGCTGACGCTCACCGCCAGGTCACGCAGATGCTCGGTGAGATCGACCTCGGCCGAGTTCGGCATGGCCAGCCGGGCGACCGTGTTCGCGGCGGCCTGCGCCTCGGCGCGCGACGCGTTCGCCGTCGCATCGGCGGCGGTGTCGGCGAACCAGGTGACGAGCTCGGCAAGATGTTCCAGCGCGGTGGGTGCGTGAGTGGATTGCCAGTGGACTCCCAGCCGCGCAAGCACGGCGGCGTACTGCGCACCGATGTCCGCGAGCTCGGCTGCCAGTGCGGCCCAGGAGATTCCCGCTTCGGCGAGCGGCGCCGGCCCAGCGCCCGCGGAGAGGTCGGCGACCAGACGCTCGGTGGTACGGGCGTCCCATACGATGCCGGTGAAGCCGGTCATGTCGATCTCCTTCCCGGATGCGGTGGGTGGGTGCGGACGTGGTGGGGCGGTGACGGTCAGGCGCGCAGGCTCGCGGCCGCCTCGGTGTCGGCGTCGTCGATTCCCTTGGCCTGCGCGCGCAGGGTGGCGGCGATCTTGCGGAGCTCGTGGACGCCGGTCGCGGTGTCACCGGCGAATCCCGCGGCCACGGTGGTGAAGGTGCGGGCCGCGGTCTGCGACACCTCGTCGCGTCCCGCCTCGGATACGTCCAGGGACGCGCGGGCATCGGCGAGCACACGTTCGAGCCGGTCGGCGAGGCGGTCGAGATCACCTGCAGCCGTGGATATCTGAGCGGGGTCGACGTCGAGATGCGATTCGTGGGCCATGGGATTCTCCTGCCGGATCGGGGTGAAGTAGACGGGGACGGTATGAGTCGCCGAAGAAGTCAGGTGGTGAGGTCGGGAGCGGGCACGCCCAGGCGCAATTCGATGTCGGGCGCGGGTGCGGGCGCGGCGGGCTGGTCGTCACCGAGAACCGGAGGTGCGACACCGCCGACCTCACCGACCACCTGCTGGCCGTTGTCCTCGGTCACCAGGTAGTCGGGGATCTCATGGTGCTCGTCGGCCGCACCGGCCCCGCGCGCGGCGCCCGCCGCCCCCGCCATCGGCGCCATGGAGGCGGGCATCGTCGCGGGCGCGGCGGTGACAGCCGTTTTGGTGGCCGTCCCCGGAACGTAACCGGCGGGTTCGGTGGTTCCGGGCACCGGCATCGACGCGCGGGCCGGCCCGAGAGGCGTTGCCATGGGACCGATGCCGCCGGGCATCGGTGCGCCGCCGAGGCTTGCCGGGCTGGTGGCGCCGGGACTCGGCCCGGTGTGATCGGGGTCGTCGACCCGTTCGGGATGCGCCATCCGGGCGGGTTCGATATCGGGAATCTCCTTGTCCTGCAGGGTCAGCATCTTCTGCACCGGCGTCGAGAGCGTCGAGGGCAACTCGGCGGCCGTGGTCAACACCGGCGAGACCGCCTGCAAGATGGTGCTGGCCATCGCGAACGGAGACTGGGTTGTGGGGGCCGTTGCGGTCGTGGGGGCGCTGGTCACCGCGACCGGTGCACCGTTGACGGTCATCGACGTGGTGGGTCCGAGGAGCTGCGCGCGGGTCACGGCGACTGCGGTGGTCGCCTCCGCGAGTCCCTCGTTGGCAAAGAGCACCGCGGCCCCCTGACCGACAGGGGTGAGCAGACCCGGCCCGATCACGAGGACCTTGCCGATGGTCGCCGCGATGATCGCCTGCACTGTCGCCAGACCGGTGGCGACGATGCCGGCCGCGGCCTGGATGTTGAACGAGATGCCGCTGCCCTGCCCCGACAGCGCCGCACTGTTCGCACCCGCCTCGGTGGTCTTGGCCGCCGCCGAGACCGAGGCCTGCCCGGTCCAGAGTTTGTCGAGCGCCTCGAGTGCGCCCTGACTCATCGACAGCGAGGTCTCGAGCACCTTCGACAGGCCCTCGAAGACCATCGACGGGTCGAATCCCGCCGTCGACAGGTCACCGGTGCCGAATCCGCCGAGCAGATCGGTCAACGGCTTGAACAGCATCGCGAGATCGATCGTCGGCAGCGGGGGCAGTCCCGGCAGTGGGGGCAGGGGCGGAAGTTGTGGCAGTGGCGGCAGACCCAGTCCCGCGAGTATCTCGCCGACCGGCTGATCCAGGATGGGACCGAGCGGGGTGGCGTCGATCATCTCCTGCACCGACATGTCGGTGAGCGCCGGGACCGCAGGACCGACGCTGTGCTGTGTGGTCACAGCGCCGAGCGGATGACGGCGCCGTTCGCGCCGTCGGTGCCGTCGAATTCGGCCAGACCCGTCAGCGAGGCCGCCGCGGTGGACGCATGCACCGCGGCCAGGCTGCCGACGGAGAAGAGGTGGTTGGCCTGCGCGGTGATGAACGAGGCGAGGAACTCCTGCCCGATGAGACCGAATACCGGAATCATGACCGCGGTGTTGGCCGCAGCGTTGATACCGCCCGCCGCAGCCACAGCGGTGCCGATGGCGGCGTTGGTGGCCGCGAAACCTTCCAGCACTTCCGGACTCACTGTCACGTCGTCCATGTCTGCCCCCTCGATGTCGGTTGTGAGATGAGACGCGCGTATGCGCGTCGTGGTTCCGTGTGCATCATTCGCCCGTCGGGCCGATGCCCAGTTGTTCGCCGAACGCGGTGGTGAATTCCTCGGTGAGTGCGGCCCTGCGCGCGAAAACCCGTTGGGCGGCGAGTGCGGCCGTTGCGACGATCTGGTCGCCGAGGCGACTCGCCCCCAGTTCGTTGGCACCGTCGGCGAACCACAATCCGGTCAGGGCGCCGGTGCCGTCGACCTCCACGGTGATGAGGTCGTCGTCGGAAGTCTGCCGGACCGATAGTGATCCGAGTCGATCCCCGAAGTCCGCGAGAGTACCGAGTTGAGCACGCGCCCGTGCTTCGAGTTCGTCCATGGCCCAAGTCATCTCGACCCCTACACCCGTCTCAGCCAGGACGACGGCGCGTCCTCGATCTCGTCGTCGGACTGTTCGGCGTGCGCTAACACGTCCGCCGTCGGCAGTCCGAGGGTGTCGATCACCTCGGACGGTGCTCCCGCCGCGACGAGTTCTTCACGCCATCGGAGTCCGGCCACCATCGCCGATCGGCGACACAGGCGCAGGATCTCGTCGGCGAGTACCTGTGGACTCTTGTTCAGCTCCGAGCGATCGATGCGGACCGTGGTCGGCAGGCCCTGTGGAGTGGTCACCACAGCGAGAGTCCCCGACCGGGAACGTGCCGACGACATACGGAACGCGGCCGGCGCCTCGGCGGCTTCATCGGTTCCCGAGGTCGTGCCCGCACCTGCGGTGTGGTGCGCGGTAACCCTGTCGTGCTGTTCTGTGACCCTGTCGTGCTGTTCGGTCATGCGAGATCGACACCCCCGTTTTGTTCATCCCTCTGACGCAGTTCCATCCCTCTGACGCACCGACGTGGTGGCCGGTTCCATCACCATCCGACTTCGGGTCATCTCGTGGATCCGTCATGGTCGTGCCCGGGTTCTCGGCCGAATCTCGCGACCGAAGTGTCCGATATGACGTGACGTTGGATGTTGCCACACTCGCCACACGGCGGCGAGATCTACACGCTCATTCATTTGGCTCGCCGACAAGTCGGGGTCGGTGATCAATCCGACTCGCCGGGTGGCACCTACTCTTCGGTAAGCTGCCCACGGCGCAGCGCACCGACACCGGTGCCGCGAGAGCCTCGGATCCGAGGGGGATGCTGGATCGATGACGACCGACGACTACGGGCGCGACACCGCCCGCCCGGTACCGCCACCGTGGCTGCAGTTCGCCCCTCTCGCCGATCCCGACGAACCCGCCGCAGCGAACGGTACCGCCACCCCGCCGGCGAGCCCCGTGCACACGGCTGCACCGTGGTCGGGCCGGCCGCCCGCGCCTCCGACAGCCGGTCCGCCGCCCTCTGCAGCGCCGACGCCGCCCCCCATCACACCGCCCCCCATCACACCGCCGACCGCCCCATCTCCGCACGTCGCGCACCCGTCGCCCACACCTCCGCCGTCGGCACCGCCGCCCACCGCAGCGCAAGCCGCCGCCCCTCATTCCGCCGTTCCACCGCCCACCTCGATGCCACCGCAACCGGCGACGGCTCACCTCTACGGGCACGCCGGCACACAGCCTCATCCACCGGCGCCGACAACGCCGGTACCGCACGGCCCTCCGATGCCGCAGGCGCCGCCGGGGCCCCAGCCGCCGCCGGGCCCCGGCCGGTTTCCCGGCGACCACCCACGGGGCCCCGGACTCGACGAGGTGGCCTTGTTGCGCAAGGCCCGCAGACCACCGGCCCGCGGCTGGCGACGCGCGGTACACACGTTGTCGGCGGGCACGATCAACCCCGGCGACTCCCCCGGCGACATCGAGTATCAGCAGTTGCTCGAACGCGTCCGTCGCCCCGTCCGCGGCGACTACCGGATCGCGGTGCTCTCCCTCAAAGGCGGCGTCGGCAAGACCACCACCACCGTCGGGCTCGGGTCCACCTTCGCGACGCTGCGCGGCGACCGGGTCATCGCCGTCGACGCCAACCCCGACCTGGGCACCCTCGCACAGCGGATTCCGCAGCAGACGTGGTCGACGGTGCGCGATCTGCTCGCCGACGAGAACGTGTACCGCTACAGCGATGTTCGTGCGCACACCTCACAGGCGCCGAGCCGACTCGAAGTGCTTGCCTCCGAACGTGATCCGGCGATGGCCGAAGCGTTCAACGAGGACGAGTACCGCGGCGTGCTGACCATTCTGCAGCGCTTCTACAACATCATCATCACCGACTGCGGAACAGGCCTGAGCCACTCGGCGATGAACGGTGTCCTCGACCTCGCCAACGCGATCATCCTGGTCAGCTCCCCCGCACTCGACGGCGCGCGCAGTGCGGGCGCAACGCTGGACTGGCTGCAGGCGCACGGTTTCGGTCATCTCGTGTCGCGCGCGGTGGTGGTGCTCAGCTCGTCGCGTCCGGGTGCGTCGACCATCGACACCGGTCAACTGGCGCAACACTTCCTGACCCGCTGCCGCGCGGTGCATCAGATCCCGTTCGACGACCACCTCGCCGAGGGCGCCGACATCGACCTCGATCTGGTGAGCCGACCGACCCGCCACGCGCTGGTCGAACTCGCCGCCACCATCGCCGACGACTTCGGTGGCGCCACCGCCCCGAATGCCGAGCCGTTCTACACCTGACGCTCACGTTCGGGTGCTTCGTCGGCAAGCCCGGCGACGTCGCGTCGACGCGTCCGCCATCGTCGCCAGGCCGCGATCAGCGTCGGCACCACGACGGTGAGCACCGATGCGACGATGATCACCTCGAGATGGTCGCGGATCAGCGGCACCTGACCCAGGAAGTACCCGGCCAGGATGATCCCGCCTGCCCACACGATGCTGCCCAGCACGCTGAACAGGGTGAACACCCGATACGGCATGCCGCTGAAACCGGCCACCACGGGGGTGAGGGTCCGCACGATGCCGATGAAGCGTCCGAAGAAGACCGTCAGCGGTCCGAACCGTTCGAAATAGCGATGTGTTCGCTCCAGGTAGGTGGGTCCGATGCTGCGCATCACCCGTCCCTCGAGCACTCCCCGACCCAGTCGGCGCCCGATGACGTAGCCACACTGATCACCCAGGATCGCCGCAAGTGGCACCAGGACACACAACAGCCACAGTGGTGCGAACGGTTCCGGTTGTGCCGCGAGCACACCCGCGGTGAACAGCACCGAGTCGCCGGGCAACACGAACCCGATCAGCAGACCGGTCTCGATGAAGATGAGAACGCACAGTCCGATCAGTCCGCCCGTCGCGAGAAACGAGTCGATGTCGAACGGATTCATCGATCCCCAGACTACTGGGCGGTGCCGATGCGGTCCGGCTGCGTCACGGGTTCGTCGGCGGCCGTTAACTCGGTGCAACATCTCGCGCAAGATCGCCGAACGTGGGGTTAACTCGATAGTTGAAAGCGCCGTGAGCGGAACCATCCCGACGTCGCTGGTCACATTGTGGTGAATGTCGAGGAGTCGAACGTGTCCGAGAAAAGGGGCCGCGCCGGCACCGCCGAACGCGGCGCGAACGTCAACCGAGCCGGAGGTGGCCAGGCGCCTGCCAACCTGCGCCCGGTCTCCGATACCGAGGTGCGCGTCGAGTATCGGCGCATCCACGGTTACCGCCGGGCCTTCCGCATTGCGGGCAACGGCCCGGCGCTGCTGCTGATTCATGGCATCGGCGACAATTCGTCCACCTGGAACGACGTGATCCCCATGCTGGCGCAGCACTACACGGTGATCGCACCGGACCTTCTCGGGCACGGCCGCTCGGACAAGCCCCGCGCCGACTATTCGGTGTCCGCGTTCGCCAACGGAATGCGCGACCTGCTGGTGGTACTCGGCATCAACAAGGTCACCGTGGTCGGTCACTCGCTCGGCGGCGGCGTGGCGACGCAGTTCTGCTACCAGTTCCCCCGCTTCGTCGAACGCCTGGTTCTCGTGGCTGCGGGCGGGGTCAGCCGCGAGGTCAACCCGGTGCTGCGCCTGGTGACGATCCCGGTGGTGCACGAAGCCCTCACCCTTCTTCGGGTGCCCGGTGTGCTTCCGGCGATGCGCGCCGTCGGGCACAGTGTGGCCAAAGCGCCGTCGTTACCCACCCCGCCGGGTTTTCCCCGCAACCTCTCGCCCAAACGGATGCTCAACGACCACGAGGACATGATGCGGGTGGTCGGCGATCTCGCCGCGCCGACCGCGTCGGCCGCATTCCTGCGGACGTTGCGCGCGGTGGTGGACTGGCGAGGCCAGGCGGTCACCATGCTCGATCGCGCATATCTGACCGAATTCCTTCCGGTGCTTGTGGTGTGGGGCGATGACGACTCGGTCATCCCCTACGAGCACGCGCTGATGCTGCATTCGGCGATGCCGCACAGCGAGTTGTCGACGTTCGCGGGGTCGGGTCACTTCCCGTTTCACGACGAGCCGGAACGCTTCGTGCAGGTGCTGACCGAGTTCCTCGAGCGCAACGAACCGATGGAGTTCGATCCGCTGGTGTGGCGCACGCTGATGACCGAAGGCCGCCGTTCCGACGATTTCAGCGGCGACGAGGAGACCGTCGAGGCGGTGTTCGACGCGCTCGACGACGAGCGCAGCGCAACCTGACGTCGCCATAGCCCGCCGGCAGGTGCGTCGGCAACCCGACAAAGACAACAATCGAACGACTGTCGACGCCGATTCGGACGTGCCACGATGGCTTGCATGACATCTCCGCAATACTCGCCGGACTCCAATCAGCCGCCCTCCGCCCCGTTCGGCGCGCCGCAGCCCGAGCCCAACAACTTCGCCGCGGGACCGTCCTATGCCGGCGCACCGCCGCCGCAGCCCGTCGGGCCCTACGCCCAGCCCGTCTATCCCGGGGTGCCGGGCGCGCCGGATGCCGGCGCCCCCTTCGGTCGCGATCCGTACACCGGTGAGCCACTGTCGGACAAGTCCAAGCTGGCCGCGGGGCTGCTGCAGATCTTCCTCGGCGGATTCGGCGTGGGACGCTTCTACATCGGCGACAACAAGACCGGTGGCATCATGCTCGGCCTGACGATTCTCGGCTGGGTCACGTCGATCCTGATCGTCGGTATCTTCATCGTGATGGGTGTGGGCATCTGGGCTCTCGTCGACGGCATCCGCATGCTCACCGGCAGTGTGCCCGACGCCAACGGCCTCAAGCTCCGCTCCTAGACTGCGGCGTGGCTGTGCGACGATGGGCTCGTGACCAATCCCCAGAATGATCCGTACACCGGACTGCCCTACAGCACGCCCGGCCCGGCTTTCAGCGGTTACGTACCCCAGCCGCCCGCCGGCGACCCCATTCTGGTCTCGATCGGCGACATCCACTGCACCAGGACGCAGGTGCTCACGCCGGTCGGGTCCTACCCGATCGCGGGCACGCAGTGGAGCTTCGCCGACCTGTCGCGCACCACGCGGGAGATCCCGCAGTGGGCGATCATCGTCGCCATCGTCACCGCGATCGTCCTGTGCGGCCTCGGACTCCTGTTTCTGCTCGTCAAGGAGGATCGCACGGTGGGATTCGTGCAGGTCACCGTCGCCGGAAACGGGCTGATGCACACCACGTCGATCCCCGTGTCGTCACCGGCAGCGGTGGCCGACCTCGGCGCCCGGGTCAACTACGCGCAGGGCCTCGCCCACGAGATCTGAGGTGCGCTGCCGCCTGCTTGTGCCGTAGATCAGGGTCACCAGGTGACACGAAAATACGGCACTCGATGTGTGTCGACGCTTGCTACCCTCCGCGGCAGTCCTCCCCCGGGACCGCGTCGCGCACGTCACGGGTGACGGCGTTGCGGGCGGCCCACTGAGAGGCGTCGGGATAATCCACCCCCACCAGCGACAGGCCCCGGGCCCGCGCCACCGGCACCTGAGCCGATCGGGTGCGCTCCGCAAGCAAGCCCGCACACCACGTCACGTCGCGGCGGCCGTCGCCCACCGCGGCCACCGCCCCCACCAGCGACCGCACCATCGACCAGCAGAAGGCGTCGGCGACGACCTCCGCGACGAGCACGCCGTCGCCACCGCGGCGCCAGGCGAAGCGCTGCAGGTCACGCACCGTGGTGGCGCCCTCCCGGAATCGGCAGAACGCGGCGAAGTCGTTGAGTCCCAGCAGGGTTCGCGATGCGTCGTTCATTCTGTCGACGTCGAGCGGACGCACCCAGTCGCCGGTGACACGCGCCACGACGGGTTCGGCGCCGAATGCGGCGTCGGTGAGCCGGTACTCGTAATGCCGGCGCAACGCCGTGAAGCGGGCGTCGAAATCGGTTGACACCGTGACGATCTGCTTCACCCTGACATCGGCGGGCAACATCTTGGCGAGTCGGCGTACCAACCTCGACGGGTCACAGTCGATCGACCGGGTGGCCAGCGCCGACGACGGGATGTCGGCGTGCGCGACCTGTCCGGTGGCGTGCACCCCGGCGTCGGTGCGGCCGGCGACGGTCAGCCGCACCGGCACCCGCAGCACCGTCGCCAGCGTCGTCTCGAGTACCTCGCACACCGTCCGCTGTCCGGGCTGGCGTGCCCATCCCGCGAAATCGGTTCCGTCGTAACCGATGTCGAGGCGCAAACGAACGGACCCGCCACCCATCGGGGTGGCGGGTCCGTCCATGTGTGACGCGCTCAGTGTGATCCGACTTACTTGTCGTCGGCCTTGTCGCCGTCGACGTCGACGTCGGCGGCCTCCGCCTCGGGGGCGGTGGCAGCGGTCGACTCGTCGTCGATGGCCTCGGCCACAGCCTCGGCGTTCTCGACGGCGTCGTCGGACGCCTCGGCCTCGACGGCCTCGACCACGTTGTCGGCGTCATCGGTGCCGGCGGTGTCGTCGGTGCTGTCGGCCGCGGCGGGTGCCGGGGCGGCAGCCTTCTTCTCGGCGGCCTTCTTCGACGCGGCGGCGCGCGTGGCGCGGTTCGCCTCGCTCGACGCGGTGGTCTCGCGCACCAGCTCGATCACTGCCATGGGGGCGTTGTCGCCCTTGCGCGGCAGCGTCTTGATGATGCGTGTGTAGCCACCCGGACGGTCCGCGAAGAACGGACCGATCTCGGCGAACAGCGTGTGCACGACGTCCTTGTCGCGGATGTCCTTCATGACCTCACGCCGGTTGGCCAGCTTGCCGGCCTTGGCGTGGGTGATCAGCTTCTCCGCATACGGGCGCAGGCGCTTGGCCTTTGCTTCGGTGGTGGTGATGCGGCCGTGCTCGAAGAGCGATGTGGCGAGATTCGCCAACATGGCCTTCTGGTGGCTGGCCGACCCGCCGAGGCGGGCACCCTTGGTGGGCTTGGGCATTGTCTTCTCCTAGGAGGACCCGGCGATCACTCGATCTCCCGAGTCGGGGTTTGGCAACGCAGCGAACTACAGCTGCTCGGTCTCGGCAAAATCCTCACCGGAGTCGGCATCGAATGATGCCTCGTCCGACCACGTTCCGGTCGCCGGGTCGTAACCGGCAACCTGCGACGGGTCGAAGCTGGCCGGGCTGTCCTTGAGCGACAGACCCAGGGCGTGCAGCTTGACCTTCACCTCGTCGATCGACTTCTGCCCGAAGTTACGGATGTCGAGCAGATCCGACTCGGTCCGCGCCACCAGCTCGCCGACGGTGTGCACACCCTCGCGCTTGAGGCAGTTGTAGGACCGCACGGTGAGATCGAGGTCCTCGATCGGCAGACTGAACGACTGCAGATGATCGGCCTCGGCAGGCGACGGCCCGATCTCGATACCCTCGGCCTCGACGTTGAGTTCCCGTGCCAGACCGAACAGTTCGACCAGGGTCTTGCCCGCCGACGCCAGGGCGTCGCGTGCGCTGATCGAATTCTTGGTCTCGACATCGAGCACCAGACGGTCGAAGTCGGTGCGCTGCTCGACGCGGGTGGCCTCCACCTTGTAGGTGACCTTGAGCACCGGCGAGTAGATCGAGTCGACCGGGATGCGGCCGATCTCGGCACCCGACGCCTTGTTCTGCACGGCCGGGACGTAGCCGCGGCCCCGCTCGACGACGAGCTCGATCTCGAGCTTGCCCTTGTCGTTCAGGGTGGCGATGTGCAGATCGGGGTTGTGCACGGTGACACCGGCCGGCGGCACGATGTCGGCGCCGGTGACGGTGCCCGGGCCCTGCTTGCGCACGTACATGGTGACCGGCTCGTCCTCTTCAGAGCTGACCACGAGGCCCTTGAGGTTCAGGATGATGTCGGTGACGTCTTCCTTGACCCCGGGGACGGTGGTGAACTCGTGGAGCACTCCGTCGATGCGGATGCTGGTGATGGCAGCACCCGGAATCGAGCTGAGCAGGGTACGACGCAGCGAGTTGCCGAGGGTGTAGCCGAAGCCCGGCTCGAGCGGTTCGATGACGAACTTCGACCGGTCCTCGGCGATGATCTCCTCGGTGAGGGTGGGTCGCTGTGAGATGAGCATTGACGTGACTCCTTGTGGCCGACCGCTATTTGACGGCCTAGAAGGTGAACCGAGCAGCTGTTGCTGCCGGCGTATTACTGAATCGGCGAACTACTTCGAGTAGAACTCGACTGCGATTACTTCGAGTAGAACTCGACGATGAGCTGTTCGGTCAGCGGCACGTCGATCTGGGCGCGCTCGGGCACGTTGTGCACGAGGATGCGCAGCGTCGACGGAACCACCTGCAGCCAGCCCGGAACCGGACGATCGCCCTGGAGTTCCTTGGCGATCTGGAACGGGACGGTCTGCAGCGACTTCGGACGGACATCGATGATGTCGTACTGGCTGACCCGATAGCTGGGGACGTCCACATTGACACCGTTGACGGTGAAGTGGCCGTGCGTGACCATCTGACGCGCCTGACGACGGGTACGGGCCAGGCCGGCGCGGTACACGACGTTGTCCAGACGGGTCTCGAGGATCTTCAGCAGCTCATCACCGGTCTTGCCGGTACGACGGTTGGCCTCTTCGTAGTAGCGACGGAACTGCTTTTCCATCACTCCGTAGGTGAAGCGTGCCTTCTGCTTCTCCTGCAGCTGCTGCAGGTATTCGCTCTCCTTGATCCGCGAGCGGCCGTGCTGGCCGGGCGGATAGGGGCGACGCTCGAACGCCTGATCGCCGCCGATGAGATCGACGCGCAGACGACGGGACTTCTTTGTTGCGGGGCCGGTATAACGAGCCATTGTCTATTCTCTTCCTTTCCCGCTAGACCCGACGCCGCTTGGGCGGACGGCAACCGTTGTGCGGCTGCGGGGTGACATCAGAAATGGTGCCGACCTCGAGGCCGGCGGCCTGCAGCGACCGGATCGCGGTCTCACGACCCGAACCCGGTCCCTTGACGAACACGTCGACCTTCTTCACGCCGTGCTCGGCGGCCTTGCGCGCAGCGTTCTCCGCCGCGAGCTGAGCCGCGAACGGGGTGCTCTTGCGCGAGCCCTTGAATCCGACGTGACCCGAGGACGCCCAGCTGATGACGTTGCCGTTGGGGTCGGTGATCGAAACGATGGTGTTGTTGAACGTCGACTTGATGTGTGCGTTGCCGTGCGGGACGTTCTTCTTATCGCGACGGCGTGCGCCCTTCTTCGGGCCTGCGCTACGTGACTTCGGAGGCATTACTTCTTCTTCCCGGCGATGGTCTTCTTCGGGCCCTTGCGAGTGCGGGCATTGGTCTTGGTGCGCTGCCCGTGGACCGGCAGGCCACGACGGTGGCGCAGGCCCTGGTAGCAGCCGATCTCGATCTTGCGACGGATGTCGGCCTGCACCTCGCGGCGGAGGTCACCCTCGACCTTCACCGAGGATTCGATGTATTCACGCAGCTTGGTGACATCTGCGTCGGTGAGGTCCTTGGCGCGCAGGTCGGGGCTGAGCCCGGTGGCGTCGAGGATCTCCTTGGAGGTGGTACGACCAACCCCGTAGATGTAGGTGAGTGCGATCTCCAGCCGCTTTTCGCGGGGAAGATCCACACCTGCAACACGTGCCATGTGGCGGTTTCCTTTTCATGTCAGAGGTCTGCTCCTAGTCCGTCCTGAACGCTGTCAGGCTCCGGCCTCTGAACCGGAGGTGGGCGACGACTCGTCTGTCGTCGCTGGTGCTGGGAGTTCCTGTGTTATTCGGTTGTTCAAGCGACCCGGAGTGGGTGCCGTGAGCCCTGCGGCCCGGTGATCAGCCCTGACGCTGCTTGTGACGCAGGTTCTCGCAGATCACCATGACCCGACCGTTACGGCGGATCACCTTGCACTTCTCGCAGATCGGCTTGACGCTCGGCTGAACCTTCACGTCCGCTTCTCCTTGCTGGTTGTGCAGGCACGGCGAAACCGCGCCTGTTGTTCTCCCCGACGTGCGGGAAAGTCTTACTTGTAGCGGTAGACGATCCGCCCACGACCGAGGTCGTAGGGCGAGAGTTCCACGACGACCCGATCCTCGGGCAGGATGCGGATGTAGTGCTGCCGCATCTTGCCGCTGATGTGGGCGAGAACCTTGTGACCGTTCTCCAGCTCAATGCGAAACATCGCATTGGGCAGGGGTTCGATGACTCGTCCCTCGACCTCGATGGCCCCGTCTTTTTTCGCCATGTCCTCCGCGATCCTGGCCGCGCGATCCCCGTTCGCCATGGCGAACGGATCACCGCGTTGCCCGGTTGAATCCGTGTTTGTCCGCTACTGTGATGACACCCGCCTCACGGCAGGGTCATCACCGTCCACGCTGGCGCCGGAGTCGCGCGCCGGGTGATGACACGCGTAGACCGGCACGGCACGCGCACCGACGATCCATGTTACGCGAACTGCGCGAACAGTCCAAATAGCGGTCCGGGCGCATTCCCGGCACCCGCTGGGGCCGCGGATCAGGTGCGTGCGGCACCCAATTCGGCCGCGATCCCGTCGGCCCAGTGGCGGATCTGATCCCAATCGCGCGCGTCCCGCAGGCCCTCCGGCGTGTTCTTGGCCATCCCCTTCTCCACGAAGCCCCGCGGATCGGTCGGTATCCGCCCGCCGAACACCGTGTGACCGCGCAGCCCGACCGACTCGGCGAGCTCGAGCACCTTACGTGGCTCGAGCCACTTCGAATCCTCCGCCAGATCCTGCTCGACGTGATCACCGACCGGACCCGAGCTGAAGATCCAGAACGGAACTCGTCCGAGTTCGGCTCGATGGTGTTTCAGGAACGCCGTCGCCTCCCTGCGCCAGCGCCCCATGTACACCGCGCTGCCCACGATGACCGCATCGTGGTTGCCGACGGTTGCCTCCCCCACCTCCAGACAGTCCGTGTCGAGGCCGTGACCACGCAGTTCCTCGGCGATGGCCTCGGCGATCTCGGCGGTGGAGTGGTGTTTGGTCGCGTAGGCGACGAGAACGGTGCCCATGACCCGATCGTCCTCCTTATGACACGGGTGAGCCAGGGCACAACGACCGCGGTCGGGTTGCACCACACCGTCGCGGCCGGCCGGGCATTGCCTGTTCCGGACACCGCATGCGATGGCGTACTGTACTGACAGTGACGTCAGCGTCAGCGGCGGAGTCAGCATCGGCGAGGAGTGAAAACATGGCCCGGATTCTGGTGGCGAATCGCGGCGAGATCGCCGTGCGGATCGTGCGCGCGATCCACGAACTCGGCGACACCGCCATCGCGGTGTACGCCGCCGACGACGCCGATGCCCTGCACGTCCGGATGGCCGACGAGGCCCACCGGCTTCAGCAGAGCGGCCCCGCGGCCTACCTCGACGCCGCCGACCTTGTCGAGACCGCGGCGCGCTGCGGCGCGCACATGATCCACCCCGGTTACGGATTCCTGAGCGAGAACGCGGCGTTCGCCCGGGCGGCTCGGGAAGCCGGGATCGTGTTCATCGGGCCTCCTCCCGAGGTGCTCGACGTGTTCGGCGACAAGACCGCCGCGCGGGCTCTGGCCGCCAAGGCCGGTATCCCCATCGCCCCCGGCTCACCGGGCCCGGCGACTCTCGACGACGCGCAGGCATTCTTCGCCACGCACGGACCGCTGATGATCAAGGCGGCCGCCGGCGGTGGTGGCCGCGGCATGCGCGCGGTGCGGCACGAATCCGAGCTGGCCGAGGCCTACACCCGATGCGCTTCGGAGGCGGCGGCGGCCTTCGCCGACGACACCCTGTTCGTGGAGAAACTCATCGAGCATCCGCGCCACATCGAGGTGCAGGTCATCGGCGACGGGCACGGAGCACTCACCCATCTGTGGGAGCGCGATTGCAGTATCCAGCGTCGCCATCAGAAGGTGATCGAGGTGGCGCCCAGCCCCGATCTACCCGGGGACGTTCGCGGGGCCGTTCTCGACGCGGCGATCGCACTGGCGGGGCTCGCCGGGTACGAGAACCTGGGTACCGTCGAATTCCTGGTCTCCGGCGACGAGTTCTATTTCATGGAGGCCAATCCCCGCCTGCAGGTGGAGCACACGGTCACCGAGGAGATCACCGGGATCGATCTGGTGACGACGCAGATCCGCATCGCCCGCGGCGAACGCCTCGCCGACTGCGGACTGGCGACACCACCCGCCCCACGCGGATACGCCGTGCAGGTGCGGGTCAACTCCGAGACACTCGACGAGCACGGCGAACCCCGGCCCGATGCGGGGGTACTGAACGAGTTCGCACCGCCCTCGGGTCCCGGCATCCGCGTGGACACGGCCGGCCATCCCGGCGCGACGGTATCGCCCCGATACGACCCGCTGCTGGCCAAGGTCGTCGCGCACGCGGGGTCCTTCGCCGGGGCCGCCCGTCGCGCCGCGGAGGCGATCGCCGACTTCGTCGTCGAGCCGGTTGCGACCAATCGTGCACTGCTGCATGCGATCCTGACCGATCCGGAGTTCATTGCCGGCACCTGGGACACCACCTTCGTGCCCGGCCGTCTGTCGGATTTGGCCGGTCACGAACTGCCCGGCACGCGACCGGTGGCCGAACCCGCGCCGACGGCCGGGCCCGTCGCGGCGGAACTGCCCGCCGACGCACACGTCATCTCGGCACCCATGTCGGGTGTCGTGGTGTCGATCGACGTGCAGGCCGGTAGCGAGGTCGGCGCCACTGCGTCGATCGCGGTGCTCGAGGCGATGAAGATGGAGCACGTCGTGCGTGCCGGCGACGATGTGCGGGTGACCCGCGTGCTGGTGACCCCGGGCGACCTCGTGGCATCGGGTGCACCGCTGGTCGTGGTGGAACCCGCCGACGTCACGGCCGCCGGGGTTGCGCCCGCGCTCGAGCCGGACAACCCCGAGCCGGACGATCCCGATTGGTCGGCCGAAGTGGCCGAGATCGATCGCCGCGTCGCGTTCGCCGAAACCATGGGTGGACCGGCGAAGATTGCACGGCAACATGATTCGGGACGCCTCACGGCGCGTGAGCGCATTGCGCGCCTCGGCGACGCCGGCAGTTTCACCGAGATGGGTGCGCTGTCGGGCTTCCCGACGGTCGACGATGCGGGCCACACGGTCTCGGTGTCGCCCACCAACTTCATCGCGGGCACCGCCCGCATGGACGGACGCAAGGTCGCCGTCGGCGTCGACGACTTCACCGTGCGCGGGGGCGCCGGCGATGCGGCGATTCACGCCAAGCAGATCTTCCTGGAGCGCTACGCCAACGAGATGCGTTTGCCGATGGTGCGCCTGCTCGACGGTCAGAGCGGCGGCGGCAGCGTGAAGATGGCGCTCGACGCCGGCTACACGTATGTCCCGTTCAATCCGGCGTGGGATGTGGTGGTGGACAACCTGTCGCTGGTTCCGGTGGCCGCGGCCTGTCTGGGTCCCACCGTGGGTCTGGGCGCTGCCCGGCTGGTGATGTCGCATCTCTCGGTGATGGTCGACGGCGTGGGTCAGGTGTTCACCGCGGGCCCACCCGTGGTGCGCAGCGCCACCGGGGAGAATCTCACCAAGGAGCAACTCGGTGGTTCGGATGTCCACCGCGACAACGGAACCGTCGAACGCATCGTCGCCACCGAGGACGACGCCTTCGAGACCATCCGCCGCTTCCTGTCGTACCTGCCGACAAGTGTCTTCGAGACCCCACCGGTCACCGAGTGCGCCGATCCGCCGGCACGACGAGAAGAGTCACTGCTGTCGGCGGTGCCGCGCAATCCGCGACACCCGTATGCGATCACCCCGATCCTCGACGCGGTCTTCGACGCCGGGTCGGTGTTCCGCTACGCCGAATACGGCGGCGGAACGCTCACGGCGCTGGCACGGCTGGCCGGCCATCCCGTCGGCGTCATCGCCGCGGACCCTTTTGCGGGAGCCACCATGTCGGCGTCGGGCGCGCTGGCGATCACCCGGCTGGTGGACCTGTGCGAGACGTTCCACCTGCCGATCGTCAGTCTCACCGACCAGGCAGGCATGACGATCGGGCTCGAGGCCGAACGTCGCGCCACGATCCGGCACGGCGCGCGGGCCATCACCGCCGTGTACCAGGCACGGGTACCGCAAGCCGAGATCATCGTGCGCCGCGTCTACGGCGTGGGCGGTGCGGGCATCGTCAACCGTCATAGGGCACAACGCAGTTGGGCATGGCCGTCGGGCGACTGGGGTTCACTGCCGATGCAGGGCGGCGTGGAGGCGGCGTTCGGCGCGCAGATCGGGGCGGCCGACGACCCGGAGGCCGAGGCGGACCGCATACGCGGCATGCTCACCGCGCTCACGTCACCGTTCCGCACCGCGGAGAAGTTCGGTGTCGCCGACCTCATCGACCCGCGCACCACCCGGGAGTTGCTGTGCGACTGGGTGTCCGACGCCTATCGAATCGTGCCGACACTGCTCGGACGCCCGTCCTACGGCACGCGTCCCTGACCGCCCCCGACCGCCACCTCACCACAGGAGAATCATGTCCCCCTCGTCTGCGATCGACCCCCGGCACCCCGATCCCGCATCCCTGCTCGCGGTGCTCGCCGCCGATGGCGAGATCATCACCGAACGGCTCGACCATTGGGTCGGCGTCACCCCCGAGGCGCCGCTTCTGCACTACGGCGAGGAGTCGCTCACGTTGAGCTACGCCGAGTTCGGCGACCTCACCGACCGCATCGCCGGGAACCTCGCCGCGCACGGCATCGCCAAGGGTGACCGGGTCAGTGTGCTCACCACCAACTCCCACATCGCCGCCGTCCTGATGTTCGCGATCTGGAAGGCGGGCGCGGTGTACTGCCCCGTCAACTTCGCCTACACCGGGCGGCTGCTGGCCTACCAGCTCGACGACACCGCACCGGCGCTACTGATCACCGACGCGACGCACCTGCCCGCCGTCAACGACGTCGCCGTCGAACTGCGCCATCTCCCCACCGTCGTCGTGTACGCACCCGAACCCGGCGCCCATGACCATGTGGCCGACGTCGCCGCGGTGAATGCCCGCTTCGCGACGTCGGCGTGGGCCGATCTCGTGGCGGCCGCCCCGCGCCCCGCGGTCACCGTCGGCTTCGACGATCCGGCCAACATCGTGTACACCTCGGGCACCACCGGACCGGCCAAGGGCGTGGTGCAGCCCTATCGGTGGATGGCGCAGTACACCTTCGGGTTACGGGCTCCGCTCACCGCCGACGACGTGATCTACAGCGACCTGCCCATGTACCACGTGGGCGGCGCCATCGCCAACGTCGCTCGCGCGGCGTGGGTGGGATGCTCGGTGGCACTGTGGGATCGGTTCAGCCCCAGCGATTTCTGGCGACGCATCGCCTCGTGCAACGCCACCACCGCGATCCTGCTGGACGTGATGATCCCATGGCTGATGAACGCCGAGCCGCGCACCGACGACCGCGCCAACACGCTCAACAAGGTGTACATGCAGCCCTTGCCGCTCCATCACGCCCAAGTCGCGCAGCGCTTCGGATTCGATTTCGTGCTGGCCGGTTTCGGCCAGACCGAATCGGGCGCGACGGTGAGCGCCTTCATCGAGGAGACCACTGCCGGAGCAGGCACACCCGACGAGCACTACCGCGGACTCGACCACGCCGACATCATCGACCGCGCGCAGCAGCGGGGGATCCGTGTGCTGAGCGGAGCCGAGGTGACGCGCAAGGGGTTCATGGGCAGCCCCGGCCCGTTCTGCGAGGTCACGATCCGCGACGATCACGACGGCGAATGCGGTGTGGACGAACCGGGCCAGCTGGCGGTGCGACCCCGCTTGCCGGCGCTGACGATGCTCGGCTACCACAACAAGCCGGAGGCCACGGTGGCGGCGTGGCGCAACCTGTGGCTGCACACCGGCGACGCCGCGGTGCGCGCCGCCGACGGCACCATCTACTTCGTCGACCGTCTGGGCGACCGCATTCGCGTTCGGGGCGAGAGCCTTTCGTCGTTCCAGGTGGAGGATCTGGTGAATCAGCATCCGGCGGTGCAGTACTGCGCCGCTTTCGCCATCGCCTCCGAGTCCGGGGATGAGGACGACGTGGTGGTGTTCGTGGTACCCGCCGAGGGTGTCGTGCTCACCGTCGAGGACATCGATGCGCACGCCGCAGCGGTGATGCCGAAGTACATGCGTCCGCGTATCGTGCGGATCGTGGACGACCTGCCGCGCACCGCGACCAACAAGATCGAGAAGTACCGCCTGCGCACGCAGATCGTGAACGAGCGGGCGCAGCAACCGAGCGTGTCACCTGGGTCGCGGCCGTCGTGACCGAGGCGGCCTGGGCGCGGGCGCGCACCTCCCGCGAGGGAAAGGAACACGAGACCCGAAGCCACCTGCTGCGCCGAGCTGCGGAGGTGTTCGCCGCACGTGGGTACGCCCACACCACCATCGCCGACATCACCGACGCCGCCGGGGTGTCGCGGGCGTCGTTCTATCTGTATTTCACGTCCAAGGCCGACGTCTTCGCGTCGGTGGCGGCCACGGTGCGCGACGATTTCCTTGCCGCACACGAGATCCGCGACGTGGACGAGAGTGATCCGGTGGCGCTGGGCCGCGCCTCCACCGCGGCATTCCTGACCGCCTACGCCCGCCATCTCGACCTGATGACGGTCATCGAACATCAGGCGCTGGCCGATGAGTCGATCGCGTCCATCTGGCGTGAGATCCAGGAACGGCCGCGACGTCGGGTGGTGCGCTATCTGCGTCGTCTCGCCGATTCCGGGGAGGCCGACCTCGCCGCCGACCCCGAGTCGGTGGCCGACGCAGTGTTGGGCATGTTCGAACGTTTCGCTCACCGTCGCCTCACCGATCCGCGCGAATTCGACCGCGCGGCGTCGTCTCTCAACGCCATGTACCTGCGCCTTCTCGGCATCGAGGGCGCCGACGACCAGCGGTTCCCGCACGCCGCAGCCCACCACACCTAGTCAGCCACCACCAGCGCGTCACTTGACGTTTGGCTGCAAACAGGTTCCGCGTCACGTACGGTCGCACGTGTGACCCCTGCCACTGTGACTCGGCGCGAGCTGTTCCGCGCAGCGGGACTGACCGCGATCGTCGCGGCGATCGCACGGGCCGATCCCGCCGCGGCCCAGCCACTCGGCGGCTACCCATCGCTACCGTCGCCGGTGCGTGAGATCTTTGACTCCGTCCGACGTGCCTCGCACGAGGCGCTCACCGGTGTGGCCGCCATGGTCATGCCCGGCAACGATCCCTACTCGCGCCGGCAGCGCGTCACCGCACCCGGCCCGGGAGCGGTATCCGACGATGCGGCAGACGAATTCATCGCGCTGATCGATCGTTTCCTCCCGCAGGGCGACACACTGGTCCGACCGGTGGCGGTCGCACTCTCGGTGACGCTGGCAGATCTGTCGGTGCCGGGCACGCGGCTACCCGAACCGCAGACCACTCGCGCCATCGACCGCGCACTCGGCCTCACCGACAACGACCGCACCTTCCCGCTCTCGCTCGCGGCCGGCCTCGTGCTGAACGTGGCCGCGACCCTGGCGGGCTCCCCCGTCGGCGGCCCCTTCGCATCCCCCTTCGCCAACGCCGACTTCGACACCAAATGCCGCGCCTTCGAGCTGATCGAGCGACCCGCCGCCGACCTGCTCGCCGTATTCGATTCCGCACTGCCGCAACCACTTCGAGGGTCTGGGGCCGGTCTACTGCGCTTTGTCGGCGGAATCCTGCTCGACGGTGCGGCATTCACCGTGTGGAGTGAGCACCGCCTCTACGATCCTGTGTCACGACGACTACGGCGCCGCCCGGGTGCGTGGAACATCGCGAACTATCGGCCGCACGGCATCGTCGACGGTCACGACGAGTTCATCGGGTACTACCGCGGTATGGAGGAATTCTGAGACGTGCGTGACGTGATCGTGGTGGGTGCCGGTGGCGGTGGCCCCGTCGTGGCCGCCGAACTGGCCCAACAGGGACTCGACGTGCTGCTGCTCGAAGGCGGTCCGCGCCAGGGCAACCCGGAGAAACAGTGGTCGCACCTGGAGTTCGACGCGAACGATCCCACCGCGGGCTTCCTGCGGTTCGGTCCGGGCGACCGGAACAAGCCGGGGTGGTTTCGGGAATGGGCGCAGAACAGCTTCGTGTGGGAGCTCGCCGGCGTCGGCGGAACCACCCAGCACTTCTTCGGCAACTCGCCACGCCCGTATCAGGGGGTGTTCAGCGGATACGACGGCGCCGACCGCGCCCGCTACGACACCACCCACCGCTTTCCGTTCACCTACGCCGAACTCGTCCCCTACCTCGAGTGGGTGGAGGAGACCCTGCCGGTGAAACCCGCGCCGATGGGCACCAAGGAGGCCTTGTTCTTTCGCGGCTGCGAGGGACTCGGACTACCCTTGCAGCGCGGCCGGGACACCACGGGCGCCGCCTACCGGCCACAGCCCAACTGCATCCTGCACCCGGGCGGGAACGCCGGCCGCACGTCGGACAGTTCGTTGCTCACCTATCCGCAGGCCACCGGTTGCACCTTCTGCGGACACTGTTTCCAGGGCTGCTACCTGCCGGCGAAAGCTCCGCGCAACCAGTTGGCGCGGCGATCGACCGACAACAGTTACGTACCCCTCGGCTTGGCCGCCGACCGTGTTCGCAAGGGCGGCAAGGCCGTCGAGTTGCGGGCGGACTCCTTCGTGACACAGGTGCACACGGCGGGGTCGGGCAACGGCGTGCGCGCCTCCGGGGTCACCTGGCGGGACAACAACACGGGCGAGTTGTTTCGTGAGGATGCCCGCGTGGTGGTGCTCGCCGGGGGCGCCACCGAAACGCCGCGCCTCTGGTTCAACAGTGGCCTGCCCAATCCCAACGACTGGGTCGGGCGCGGTCACACCGACCACTGGTTCGACTGGGTCGTCGGGCTTTTCGACGAGGACACCGGCAACACCCGCGGGGGCAACTCCTGTGCGCGGGTTGAACTGCCCGGCTACGGGTGCCTGGAGAACTCCGGGGTCACCCCGGGCATCCAGGCATTCACCATGAGCCTGTCCAACAGCGGGATTCGCGGTAAGTACACCAATGGTCGCGGTATGCGCGGCCCGTGGGACGGGCCGACGGGCAGGCTCGCGGGTGCCGAACTCAAGGAGTTCATGGCCAACGGCATCGATCACATGCTCAACGTGCTGTGCATCACCGACGACCACGTCGAACCCGAGTGCCGGATCGTGCCGTCGGCGTTCCCGGCCGACTCCAACGGCGCGGTCGCCAAGATCGACATCGACATCCGTAAACGGTCGGCACCGTCGCGACGCAACCGGGAGTACGTGGCCGCCACCGCCGCGCGTCTGCTGCGGAAGGCGGGCGCGCGAACCGTCTACCGCATGGACTGGGCACCGCTGTTGCTGCACGTGCATTCCTCGATGCGGATGGGGGTGTCGGCGCGCAATTCGGTCGCGCGGGACAGCGGTGAGGCGAGGTTCGTCGATCGTCTGTTCATCGCGGACAACTCGGTTCTCGCGAATTCGCTCGGCGGCCCCAACCCCACCCTCACCACTCAGGCGATCGCGACCCGCAGTGCGGAGAAGATCATGCAGCGTTACTTCGGCGGCGACCCCTGGGTGCGCGGCTCGGCACCCGTGGTCAGCACCGACGATCGCATCACCCGACGCATGGTCGAACTCGGCCTGTGAGGCGCTTCGGGAAGAACTGCGCCGCGCGGCGTCGACTTTGGCAAGATGACCGGACATGCGTGCATTTCTGATCGAGGCCGGCCTCACCGGTTTCGCCCTGTGGATCGCCACACTCATCGTGCCCGGACTCGACTTCGTGTTCCCCGCGAATTCGTCGGTGCTGACGCAGTTCGGCGTGGTGGTGCTGGTCGCCCTGATCTTCGGTGTCATCAATGCGTTCATCAAGCCGATCGTGCAGATCCTCTCCATCCCGCTCTACATCCTCACGCTGGGGCTGATCCACATCGTGATCAACGCGTTCATGATCGAGATCACCGCCTGGATCACGCGCAACACCACTCATTGGGGCCTGGAGGTGGACAGCTTCTTCTGGTCGGCAATCCTCGGTGCCCTGGTGATCTCGATCGTCGGTTGGGCGATCTCGATGCTGCTCAAGGAACCGGTGCGATGAGGCGGCCGGTGCCGCGGGCAGTAGCGGCACTCGCCGCGACACTGGTCCTGCTCGCCGTCACACTTCTGGCGGGTTGCGGCGGCGACGACGGTTCGGACAAGACCAGAACCGTGACGGTTGTCGGGAGCGGAAAAGTGACCGGAGTTCCCGACACCCTGCGCGCGGACGTGGGCGTCGAGGCCACCGGGCCCGACGTGTCGACGGCACTCAACGAGTCCAATGCCACGGTCAAGAAGGTCACCGACGCCGTGGTGGCGGCCGGGGTGGACCGCAAAGATGTCGCGACCCAGAATGTGTCGCTGACCCCGCAGTACTCCACACCCGCTCCCGGCGGTACCAACGAGATCACCGGCTATCAGGCGTCCAACACGATCCGCATCACGATGCACGACACCGCGAAGGCGTCGCAGGTACTGTCGGCGGCCGCCACCGCCGGCGGCGACAGCACACGCATCAACAACGTGGCCTTCTCCATCGACGACGATTCGACATTGCTCGAGCAGGCCCGCAAGGCGGCGTTCGACGATGCGCGCACCCGCGCATCGCAGTACGCCTCGCTGGCCGGTGATTCGCTCGGCAAGGTCATCACGATCACCGAGTCGTCGGGCGACGCGCAACCGCAGACGCCGCAGCGCTCCTCCGACGTGGCCGTGTCCGCGGTGCCGTTGGAACCGGGCCAGCAGACGGTGTCGTTCACCGTGACCGTCACCTATGCGCTGACGTGAGTTCGGCCCGGCGATCAGTGCCGTATTTCGGTGTCACCTGCTGACACCGAAGTACGGCACAAGGTCAGGACGCGCCGATGATCGCGGCGAGCTCGTCGACCGGTGTCTCCGAACCGAGGACCTGCACGGCCACGTGGTTCGCCCCGGCGGCGAGGTGCTCGTCGATCTGGCTGCGCACCGCCGCGGCGCTGCCGTGGGCGACCAGCGCGTCGATGAGGGCGTCGCTGCCGCCGTCGGCGATGTCGGCGTCGGTGTAGCCCAGGCGCTTGAGGTTCGAGGTGTAGTTGCGCAGGTGCAGGTAGGGCTGATCGACCGGCGGGCGTCCCACCGCACGCGCCGCGGTGGGATCGGTGTCGATCACCACCTTGTGTTCGGGCGCGAGCAACGCGTCGGCGCCGAGGATCTCGCGGGCCTGCGCGGTGTGTTTCGGTGTCGTCAGATAGGGGTGGGCTCCCAGCGAACGCTCCGCCGACATGCGCAGCATCCGCGGTCCCAGCGCGGCGAGCAGGCGTCGCTCCACCGGGACCTTCTTGCCATCGAGCGCGTCGAGATAGTGTCCGACGGCCACGAACGGTGACGTGTACTCGGCCGTCGCCTCGGGATGACCGGCACCGATACCGAGATAGAAGCGCCCCGGGAAGTCCCGCTCGAGCTGGTGATACTCACCCGCGATGGCGTCGGGATCGGTGTTCCAGATGTTGACGATGCCGGTGGCCACCGTGAGCCGCTCGGTGGCCTCGAGGACCTTCCGTACCGGCCCGAGATGCTGGGGCGAACCACCCAGCCAGATCGTGCCGTACCCGAGGTCCTCGATCTGCCGCGCCTCGTCGGGCGAGAACCGATTGAACCAGCCCCACGCTCCATGGGTGCCGAACCGTGCGATGTGCTCGTGCCGCGTTGCTGCGCTCATGAGATCGGCAACCGCCTAGGTGTGCGGCCTATTCCGGTCTCACCGTGGCGACACCGGGTGTTCACCCCGGCGCTCATCTGTGATGCTGGTCGGCATGCGAGCGGTCATCCAGCGGGTCAGCGAGGCGTCGGTGTCGGTCGACGGTGAGGTCGTCGGGGCCCTCGACCTCGCGCCGGGCACGCTGGGCCTCGTCGCGCTCGTCGGGGTCACCCACGACGACACCGTCGATCACGCCGCGAAACTCGCCGACAAGATCTGGCGGCTGCGGATCCTCGACGGGCCCGATGGGCGTGAGCAGTCCGCCGCCGATCTCGACGCCCCGATCCTGGTGATCAGCCAGTTCACGCTGTATGCCAACACGGCGAAAGGGCGTAGGCCGTCGTGGAATGCGGCGGCCCCGGGACCGGTCGCCGAGCCACTCGTCGACGCCGTGGTCGATGTGCTGCGGAAGGCGGGCGCGGTGGTTGCCACGGGACGTTTCGGCGCGCACATGCACGTGCAGCTGGTCAACGACGGCCCGGTGACGCTGGTACTCGACGTGTGAGGCCCCCCGGCCGGACTACGCTGGCATGCCATGGGACGTATCACCGCGCGCCGCCGGGTGATTCGCGTGCGTCGCGACGCCGAACCCGTCACCCGGCCCGACGCGCTCGCCGTCGAGGAACCCCTCGAGATCCGGATCGGCGGGTCGAGGCTGGCCGTCACCATGCGCACCCCCGGCCACGACGTCGAGTTGGCCGCAGGTTTCCTGGTGTCCGAGGGCGTGCTGCTGCACGCGGCAGACCTGTCCACGGCCCGCTACTGCGCGGGCACCGACCCGGACGGGCTCAACACCTACAACGTCCTCGACGTGACGCTGGCCCCGCACGTCGCCGTGCCCGACCCGTCGCTCGCACGCGATTTCACCATCTCCAGCGCGTGTGGCGTCTGCGGCAAGGAGAGTATCGAATCAGTCACCACGCGTTCATCTTTCGATGTATCCGCGGACGAGCTCAGCGTCGACGCCGACGTGGTGCTCGACCTTCCCGATCGGATTCGTGAGCAGCAGAAGGTGTTCGAGAAGACCGGCGGGTTGCACGCGGCGGGCCTGTTCGATCCGGTCACCGGTGAACTGCTGGTGCTGCGCGAGGACGTCGGACGGCACAACGCCGTCGACAAGGTGATCGGCTGGGCGCTGATGCAGGATCGGTTACCCCTGCGCGGACACATCCTGCAGGTGTCGGGACGCGCAAGTTTCGAACTGGTCCAGAAGGCCGTGATGGCCGGTATCCCGATGCTGTCGGCAGTGTCGGCGCCGTCGTCGCTGGCCGCCGACCTCGCCGACGAGCAGGGACTCACCCTGGCCGGCTTCGTGCGTGGTGAGTCGATGGTGCTCTATACCCGCGCCGACCGTGTACGGACGACCGCACTGACCCCGAATCGATGACTGTGCCGTAGATCGGTGCCGACTATTGACACCGATCTACGGCACAAGCGATCACACGTTAGAGCGGACGCTGCGTGAGGATGCGTGGTCCGTCGGCGGTGACCGCGACGGTGTGCTCCCAGTGCGCGGCGCGCGAGCCGTCGTCGGTGACCACGGTCCAGTCGTCGTCGAGGACGGTGGTGTCGGTGGTGCCGAGGGTGAGCATCGGCTCGATGGCCAGGGTGGAACCGATCACCAGGAGCGGTCCGCGGCCGGGATCGCCCTCGTTGGGCAGGAACGGGTCGAGGTGCATCTCGCGGCCGATGCCGTGTCCGCCATAACCGTCGACGATCCCGAAAGATCGCCCGAAACGGCTCTCCGCCTTGTGTGTTCCGGTTTCGATGGCATGGCTGATGTCGGTCAGCCGCGCGCCGTCGACCATCGCGGCGATACCCGCCTCCATGGACAGGCGGGTGGCCTCGGACAGTTCCTCGTCGGCAACCGACAACTCCCCCACCCCGAACGTCCAGGCCGAATCACCGTGCCAACCATCGAGAATGGCGCCGCAGTCGATGGAAACCAGATCACCCTCGGCCAGCACCACATCCGCTGACGGGATGCCGTGCACCACAACGTCGTTCACGGAGCTACAGATCGAGCCGGGAAACCCGTGGTAGCCCTTGAACGACGGGACGGCACCGGCCTCGCGGATCACCGTTTCGGCCACCTCGTCGAGGTCGAGGGTGCTCACCCCGGGGGCCGCGGCGTTACGCACGGCGACCAGCGCGGCCCCGACGATCGCGCCGGCCGCGGCCATCGCGTCGAGTTCGCCGGCGGTGCGGAACGGTACGCGCTTGGGTTTACGAAATCCCATGGCTACCGTCCGCCCACCGGAGGCGACACGACCGACGATGACATGAGAACGGTCAGGACACGCCCGCACCGAGCGCGCTGAGCACACGCTGATGCACGTCCTGGATGTCGCCCACCGCGTCGACGGTCTTCACCGCGTCGCCGTAGTACTCGAGCAGCGGCGCGGTTTCCTTGTTGTAGACGTCCATGCGGTTGCGGATCACTTCTTCGGTGTCGTCGGCGCGACCGCGGGCCAGCATCCGCTCCACCACCACGTCGGTGTCGACGACGAACGAGAGCACCGCGTCGAGCGGGTTGCCGAGGTCGGCGAGGATCTCCTTGAGCGCATCGGCCTGCGCCGTCGAGCGGGGGAACCCGTCGAGGATGAAGCCCTTGGCGGCATCGGGCTCGGCCACTCGGGCACGCACCATGTCGACGGTGATCTCCGGCGGCACCAGGTCGCCCGCGTCGAGGTAGCGCTTGGCCTCGACACCGATGGCGGTGCCCTGCGAGATGTTGGCGCGGAAGAGGTCGCCGGTGGAGATGTGCGGGATGCCCAGCGCCTCGGACAGGAGTTCTGCCTGGGTGCCTTTGCCTGCGCCGGGGGGGCCGAGAAGAACGAGTCTCACTTGAGGAATCCTTCGTACTTGCGTTGCATCAATTGACTGTTGATCTGCTTCATCGTGTCCAGTCCCACGCCGACCATGATCAACACGGCCGTGCCCCCAAATGGCAGGTTCTGCACACCACCGCTGTTACCGATCTCGAGGAACAGGTTTGGCAGTACCGCGATGATACCCAGGTAGATCGAGCCGGGCAGAGTGATACGGCTCAGCACGTACCCGAGGTAATCGGCGGTGGGTTGCCCCGGCCGGATGCCCGGGATGAAGCCGCCGTACTTCTTCATGTCGTCGGCCCGCTCTTCCGGATTGAACGTCACCGCCACGTAGAAGTACGTGAAGAAGATGATCATCAGGAAGTACACGGCGATGTACACCCAGTTGCTGGGATCGGCCAGATACGTCTGCACCCAGGTCTGCCAGCCCGACTCGGTGCCGTCGGAACTCTTGGTGAGCTGGACGATGAGCTGCGGCAGATACAGCAGCGACGAGGCGAAGATGACCGGGATGACGCCGGCCTGGTTGACCTTGAGCGGCAGGTAGGTCGACGAGCCGCCGTACATCTTGCGACCCACCATCCGCTTGGCGTACTGGACGGGGATGCGGCGCTGGCCCTGCTCGATGAAGACCACACCGGCGACGATGATGAGGGCCGCCACGCAGACGAGACCGAAGACCAGTCCGCCGCGGCTGGTGAGGATCGCGCGACCCTCGGCGGGGATACGCGCGGCGATACCGGCGAAGATCAGCAGCGACATACCGTTGCCGATGCCGCGTTCGGTGATCAGCTCACCGAACCACATGACGAGGCAGGCGCCCGCGGTCATCACCAGCACGATGATCGACAGGCCGAAGATGGACTGGTCGGTGAGCACCTGGCCGCACTCCTGCGGAAGCAGGGTGCCGCGGTCGGCGAGCGCCACGATGCCGGTGGACTGCAGCAGGGCCAGCGCCACCGTGAGGTAGCGGGTGTACTGCGTCATCTTGGCCTGGCCGGACTGGCCTTCCTTGCGGAGCTGCTCGAACCGCGGGATCACCACGGTCAGCAGCTGCACGATGATGCTGGCGGTGATGTAGGGCATGATGCCGATCGCGAACACCGACAACTGCAGCAGCGCGCCGCCGGAGAACAGGTTGATCAGCGAGTAGACCTGGTTGCCGCTACCGCTGTTGATGCGGTCGATACAGGCGCTGACCACCTTGTAGTCGACGCCGGGTGACGGCACGGTCGCGCCGAGGCGATACAGCACGATGATGCCGACGACGAAGAGGATCTTCTTCCTCAGGTCGGGCGTCCGAAAGGCCGCGACGAGGGGGGAAAGCACTAACTCCTCCTAGGAACGACCACGCGTGTCCCCGGGGTACCTGTCCCCGGGCGAGCGCGGCGTGCTCGGCAATCGACGTTGATCGGTGGTTGCGGTCGGTGTGGCTCGGGCCCCACGGGGCCAGAGTCCCGCTGTCTGCGGTCCGGCAACCCCTGTGACTCTACCGTGACCGGATGAGTGGACTTCACCGGTGGCCCACCGGCACCGCGGCGGGCGGCAGTGAAGTCTGCCGCCCGCCGCGGAACGGGATATGGGTGAACCGGATCAGAGCTCGGTGACGCTGCCACCGGCAGCGGCGATCTTCTCCTTGGCCGATGCCGTGAACTTGTTGGCGGTCACGTTGACGGCGACACCGAGTTCGCCGTCGCCGAGAACCTTCACCAGCTTGTTCTTGCGCACCGCACCGGCGGCGACGAGTTCGTCGACGCCGATGGTGCCGCCCTGCGGGAAGAGCCGGGCGATGTCGCCGATGTTGACGACCTGGTACTCGACCCGGTTGGGGTTGGTGAAGCCCTTGAGCTTCGGCAACCGCATGTGGATCGGCATCTGGCCGCCCTCGAATGCGGCGGGCACGTTCTTGCGTGCCTTGGTGCCCTTGGTGCCGCGACCGGCGGTCTTGCCCTTGGACCCCTCACCGCGACCCACGCGGGTCTTCTCGGTCTTCGCGCCCGGAGCGGGGCGAAGGTGATGCAGTTTGATGGTCATTGCTGTTAAACCTCTTCGACTGTCACGAGGTGCCGGACCACGTTGATGAGACCGCGGTTGATCGGGGTGTCCTCGCGGGTGACGGTCTGGCGGATGCCCCTCAAGCCGAGGGTGCGCAGGCTGTCACGCTGGTTCTTCTTGGTACCGATGGTGCCCTTGACCTGGGTGATCTTGAGTTCGGCCATGGCTATCAGACTCCTTGTCCCGCTCGGGCCCGCAGCATGCCGGCCGGGGCAACGTCTTCGATCGGCAGACCGCGACGGGCCGCGACCTCTTCGGGACGCTGCAGCATCTTCAGCGCGGCCACGGTGGCGTGCACCACGTTGATCGCGTTGTCGCTGCCGAGGCTCTTGGCGAGCACGTCGTGCACGCCTGCGCATTCGAGGACGGCACGCACCGCGCCACCGGCGATCACACCGGTACCGGGGCTGGCCGGACGCAGCATCACCACTCCGGCAGCGGCTTCGCCCTGCACGGGATGGGTGATGGTGCCGGCGATCAGCGGCACGCGGAAGAAGTTCTTGCGAGCCTCTTCGACGCCCTTCTGGATCGCGGCCGGGACTTCCTTGGCCTTGCCGTAGCCGACGCCGACCATGCCCTGGCCGTCGCCGACCACCACGAGGGCGGTGAAGGAGAAGCGTCGACCACCCTTGACCACCTTCGACACGCGGTTGATGGTCACCACGCGCTCGAGCTGGTTGCGGTCCTGTTCGCGTCCGCCACGGTCGTCGCGACGGCCACGGCCGCCGCGGCGATCGCCGCGCTGGTCGCCACCGGCGGTGGCGTTGTTGTTGTCGTTTCCGGCGGGTCCGTTTCCGCCGTCACGCTGACGTCCGGGCATCAGAGGTTCCCTCCGGTCATGTTGGTGAAGCTGTAGAAAATGGTCATCAGAACTGCAGGCCTCCCTCGCGGGCGGCGTCGGCGAGCGCGGCGATACGGCCGTGGTAGTCCTTGCCACCACGGTCGAACACGACGGCGTCGACGCCGGCTGCCTTGGCGCGGGCGGCGATCAGCTCGCCGACCTTGGCGGCCTGCGCGGACTTGTCGCCACCGGCGGCGCGCACGTCGGCCTCGATGGTCGACGCCGCGGCCAAGGTCTTGCCGGCCAGGTCGTCGATCAGCTGCACGTGGATGTGGCGGCTGGAGCGCTTGACCACCAGGCGGGGACGCTCGGGGGTGCCGGCGACCTTTTTGCGCAGGCGGAAGTGTCGATTCGCGGTCGCGGTGCGACGGCGGGTCGACACGTCCTTGCCGAGCGGCTTGCGAACGGTCTTGGTTGCTGTATCACTCATGGCTTACTTACCCGTCTTTCCGACCTTGCGACGGATCTGCTCACCCTCGTAGCGAATGCCCTTGCCCTTATAGGGGTCCGGACGACGCAGGCGGCGGATGTTCGCCGAGATCTGGCCGACTTGCTGCTTGTCGATTCCCGACACCGAGAACTTGGTGGGCGACTCGACGGCAAAGGTGATGCCCTCGGGCGCCTCGATCGGCACGGGGTGGCTGTAACCGAGCGCGAACTCGAGGTCGCGGCCCTTGGCCTGCACGCGGTAGCCGACACCGAAGATCTCCATCTTGGTGGTGTAGCCCTGCGTGACGCCGGTGACCAGGTTGGCGACCAGCGAGCGGTTCAGGCCGTGCAGGGCACGGTTGCGGCGCTCGTCGTTGGGGCGGGTCACCACGATGGTGTTGCCCTCCTGGGCCACCTCGATGGGCGAGGTGACGGTGTGGCTCAGTTCGCCCTTGGGACCCTTCACGGTGACCGTGGAGCCGTCCACGGAGACGGTCACACCCGCGGGGATCTCGATGGGGTTCTTACCGATACGCGACATGTGTAGGCCTCCCTTACCAGACGTAAGCGAGGACTTCGCCGCCCACGCCCTGGTTGGCTGCCTGACGGTCGGTGAGCAGGCCCGACGACGTGGAGATGATGGCCACGCCGAGGCCGCCCAGCACCTTGGGCAGGTTGGTGGACTTTGCATACACCCGCAGGCCCGGCTTCGACACGCGACGCAGACCGGCGATGGAGCGCTCACGGGAGGGGCCGTACTTGAGGGAGACGACGAGGTTCTTGCCGACCTCCGCGTCCTCGACGCGGAAATCGGTGATGTAGCCCTCGCGCTTCAGGATCTCGGCGATGTTCACCTTGAGCTTGGACGACGGGAGGGTCACCTCGTCGTGGTACGCCGAATTGGCGTTACGCAGACGTGTCAAGAAGTCTGCGATCGGGTCAGTCATGGTCATGGTTGACCGTCAACCTTTCTCGTAGCGGTTCCCATGCAGCGCCGGTCGGAGGGAAATCCCTCATGACCTGCGGTGGGCCTTCCACGAAGTGGATAGTTGTGTAAGGTTCTCGCCGCCGATGCCCTTGGCTTTTCACCGGCACCGGCGACTATTCACTTGTGGCCGTAAACCCCGCGTGTGTACGCATACTTGCGACTGCGGACACACCAAGGCGCACAGGCAACCGTTCTAGTGTAGAGAATCTGCTGGCCACACCCAAATCGACGACCGCGAACCCTTCGCGGCACGCGGAGTCACTCCGCGCGGTGCGGACGGAATGCCATCACGCAGATACTGGAGCCCTCCGAGAGTTTCGCGCCCGTATCCCCGGCGCACCGCCGCGGTGGACACGCTCGCCGACCCGACGAGCGTCGTCGAAGCGGTGGCTTGTGGCGGTTCCGAGGTTCGCCATCGGGGGTTCATCGAGCACCGACCGTCTCATCGCGGTAGATCTCGACATCACCTCACACACCTCGTGGAACCGCATGGTGTGGTCGACGGAGCGTCAGGCGATCGGCGACTTCCGGGATCTGTTGTATGCCACCAGCACTGGGGTGACCGGCGATGTCGGCGCACCGGAACACAAGGGTGATCGAGAGGGTGAGATGACCGCGGCGTCGTGACGCTTCCACCACGGGCAGAGCTACCCTGCTGCGGTGAACTGGGAACTGGTCTCCTGCGGTCTGCGCGGCCACGAAACCTACCGCCCCGACGAAGCGGATCTCGCCGACCACCTCCGCTCGGACACCGCCGTCGGCGATGCGTGGCGGTGTCTGCGATGCGGAGACTTCGTCGTCGGCGACCCGCGCAGCAGCGGACCGGCCGATCACGCGCCGGAGGTCCCCCGCGGTCGCATGCTGCGCGATCTGATCATCATGCGGTTACTCGCAATCGAGCGCCTGATCCGCGGCATCTTCCTGGTGATTGCCGGGTCGTTCGTGATCGAGCTGCGCAACAGCCAGCAGACGCTGCACGAGAAGTTCGACGCCGAGATGCCGCTCCTCAAACCGATCGCCGACCAGATCGGCTGGAACATCGACGACTCGAAGGTCGTGCAATGGATCGAGAAGGCCACAACGCTGTCCACGACGACCATCGTTCTCGTCGGCTGCGCAGTGCTGGCCTACGGACTCAGCCAGCTCGTCGAGGCATACGGGTTGTGGTTCGCCAAACGCTGGGGTGAGTACTTCGCAGTGATCGTCACGAGCATCTTCATCCCCCTCGAGATCTACGAACTCGTCGAGAAGGCAACAGTGTTCAAGGCTCTGCTGCTCGCGATCAACGTGGCCGCGGTCGTGTGGCTGATCTGGAGCAAGAGACTGTTCGGAGTACGCGGCGGCGAGACCGCGTTCCACGCCGAGCACAGCGCCGAGAGCCTCCTCACCGTCGAGCGGGCGGCGGGCTGACCGGAGCCGCACCGCGACACGTGACGGGAGCTGCACCGCGGCGGCGTTCCGCCACGCATCTCGCCCGCACACCTGTCGGCTGCGGCGACTATATTCACCTCCGATGACCCACGCCGACAGTGATGTGCCGCCACTGGTCGGCCATGCGATCCGTCCCGGACGGGTCTTTCGCCTCGCCGACGTACACGGTTCGGCGATCGATGAACTCGCCGACGCCGTCGCATCTGAATTGCCGGTGATCCTCGACTACCGCGGCCCCGATGAGCGGACCGCACGGCAGGTCACCGCTGAGATCCTCGACGCGCTCGAATCGACACTCATCACCTTGTTTCCGGCCTGGCTACCCCACAGGTCATCGGGTGATCGAGTCGACGTCGACGAGGCGGAAGCCCTCGCGCGCCAACTGTGCGCTCACGTCGGCCTGGCCACTGCGGTCGTCGTACCACTCGCGCGTACCGGCGCTTCCCACAACTCCACGACGCCGCATGCGGTGCCGGAACAACGCGCAGCAACCCTCGTCGCCTTACTACGCCACTTCTACGGGCGCGGCGAGGTCGTGCTGGCGGTGCGCGCGAGCAGCACGCTCTCCGAGTCCGCTCAGCAGGCGGCCGCGGCGGCCTGTGCGTGGCTTGCCGAACACGGCCGCATCACCGTCTGGCTCACAGCCGACGCACTGCCTGTGGTGCACCGAATCCCTGTGCTACGCCTCGGCGTCGCCGTCCCGCCCCACCCGATCCCGACCGACCCGCTCCCGACCGACCCGCTCCCGATCAACACCGAGCGACCGATCCTGATCGTCTCGCGGCCAACAGGCGCTCCCGCCCCGCACAGTGCTGCCGAGCAGGCGCTCGAACACGCGCTGGCGCAGCATGAATGGGCACGCGGCCGGGTGTGGAACCGCTGCCCCTCCGATCTCGCGGCGCTGTCGGGCGTTGCCGTGGTCGACGTCCTGTGGCCGGATGAGCGCGTCGTCGTCGAGGTCGACGGCCCCGACCACCGTCGCGCCGACAAGTACGCGCGCGACCGCAGTCGGGACAACATGCTGCAACGCCACGGCTACCTCGTACTGCGCTACCCCAACGAAACAGTCCTCGACGATCCGTTGTCGGTCGTAGCAGAACTGCGCGACGTTCTCACTCATCGAAACCCGAATACCGGATCACTGCACCGGACACTCATGAAGGAGTCACCGTGGACCACCCGGAGCTGACACCGAGCCAGAGCGCGGTGCTCTTCGTCCTGATGGCGGAGTCGGCGGAGGTGTCGACGCCGCGCCTGCGCGAGCTGGGCCCCAACCTGGACAAAACCGCGCGACAGCGGTTGATCGACCACGGCCTGATCGAGTCGCGCAAGGGCGACCGCAACGCGTTCTACCACTCGCTCACCGATCGCGGATGGGCCTGGTGCGCAGACGAGTTGCGCTCCGGTCCACCAGCCCGCTCGTTGCCGCCGGTCCGCGCGCTCTACGCCGTACTCAACGCGATCGGACGACATCTCGACGCCGAGGACCTGCGTCTGTACGAGATCTTCGGGCGTTCGCGTCCCGTCATCGAGGGCGCTCCGACTACCCCGCAGACCGACTCGGCCTCCGGCGCGGTCACCCCCCGGATCGTCGCAGCCTACGAGTCATTGGCTGCGCGCCGCGGGGCACTGGTCGACGTCGGTGCGCTGCGTTCGGCACTCCCCGATGTGAGCCGCACCGAATTCGACGCGGCGATTCTCACGTTGCAGGACCGCCCCGGAATCAGCCTGATACCGCAGGACGACCGCGCCCGTTTGCGCGAGGCCGACCGAGCCGCAGCCGTTGTGGTGGGCACACAACCGTGCCACCTGTTCGCCATCGAGGAGGCCTGATGGACAACGGAATTCGTCAGGCACTCGAGTCGATTCGTCTCGACTGGGCCGATACCCCCGACGACGTCTGGGGCACGTCGGGGGCTTATCACGTAGCAGGCCTGCACGAGCAGGTCACCGACGAGACGATGCGCAGTTTCGTCGACGCGCAGCGGGCGGAGTCGGCAAGTCCCATCGGCGTGGTGATCCGCGGCGAAGCGGGATCGGGAAAGACGCACCTTCTGGGCCAGATCCGCCAACGTGTGCAGGAACGCGGCGGCTACTTCTTCCTCGTCAAATTGCTGGATGGCAGCGACTTCTGGAAGTCGGTGACGGTCGCAATGCTTGAAAGCCTCAGTCGTCCGGGTCTCGATCATCCCACCCAACTCGCGCAACTCCTCGACCGCCTCGCCCGGGAAGCCGGGGTGACCGAATCTACGCGCGCCGCAGTCGTCGGCGATTCATCGCTGACCGCGTCCGCGCTCGAAGAGTTCGTGGCAGGCGTGTATCGGCATCATCCCCATCGTCGACGCTCACAGCACATCCTGCGCGCGCTGGTACTGACCGCGTCGCAGGATTACGACGCGAGGGATCTCGGTGAGGCCTTCCTTCACCTCGACGTCGACGACGCAGACGATTTGGCCCAGTGGGGTATCCGCAACGCGACACTCGGGTACCAGGAAATGGTGCAGAACATCTCGCGCATCGTCGCATTCGACTCTGCCGCAGTCCTGGCCGTCGACCAGATCGACACACTCATCGAAGCGGGATGGTCAACGGCCGCAGACGAGAACTCCGTGGTCAATCGCGTGGCTCACGGCCTGATGGCGTTGCGCGAGAACATGAGTCGCACGACAACCGTCGTTTCGAGCATCACAGCCGCCTGGGAACACCTGGAGAGCCGCGTGATGCGCTCCGCGGTCGAGCGCTTCCGCACACCGCCGATGCTGCAACGGCCGCCCTCCGCCGACTTCGCGCGTGAACTCCTGGCCAAACGCTTCGCACCAGGCTTCGCGGAGGTCGGGTTCACACCACCCCGACCCTACTGGCCGGTCGACGACGCCGCCCTCGCCGACGCTCAGCGCTACACCCCGCGCGAGATCATGATGGCTGTCGACCGTCAGATCGCGGTGCTGCTGCGCAGTGACACGTTCACACCGATCACGGCCCTCACCGCGCCCGAGGCTGCTGCGCGAGTCGTCCGCGAGACCACGAGTGAGCGGGAGACCACCTCCTCGCTCGCAGGCGATACCAGTTCGACCACACCTGATCTCGCGATGATCGAGAAGCGCTACCGCGAACTGATCGAGCTCGCCGATCCAACCGACGCACTCGACTACACAACAGAGGATGCCGTCGTGCCCGACTTGCTGGCGGCCGGTCTCGGCGCATGGATCGAAGCACTGCCCACCAAGGCCGGGGAATGGCATCACGATCCCAAGCCCGGCACAAAAGCCGTGCTGCACGGCCGAATTCGCCATGTCATCGATCCGGCCCGGGAGTTCGACGAGTCGTGGAGCTTCCGCGCTCTCGCCGCCACACACCCGCGCTCGGTGCAGTCACGCCTCACCAATGCGAACAATGCTGCCGGGCTCAGCCTGGGCGAGGTCGAGCGTACCCTCGTGGTGCTCCGACGCCAGCCGTGGCCGACTGGACCCAAAACCGCCCAGTTGGTAGACGAGTTGCGTGCGCGCGGAGGTCGCGTGATCGCGTGGACCGACGACGATATTCGCCGGCTCATGGGACTGGCGCAATTGCGGTCCGAGCGATCACCGCACCTGCACGAGTGGATCGTCGAACGTAACCCGGCAGCCGAGATCGACTTCCTCACCGAGGTTCTCGCACCCGGATTGGACAAGGCGATCACCACCGACACCGAGGCTCCGGAGGTCGAGCACGCGCACGAAGGGGAAGCGCAGAAGGCACAACCCGGCACCCACGCCGCCGACAGTCACACCTCGACCGAATCGATCACCCCCGACGAGCCGAGACCTCCCACCGAATCACGTACGTCCGGTCCGCAGCGTGCCCTCGACGTGCTACCCATCGGCGTTCGAACCGCGAGCGGTGAACCCGTAGCGGCGCCACTGGAGTCGTTCCGCAAACATGTAGCGATCTTTGCGGGTTCCGGTTCCGGAAAGACCGTTCTCATTCGACGAATCGTCGAAGAGGCCGCTCTGCAGGGGGTTTCGTCGATCGTCCTCGACATCAACAACGACCTCGCGCGGCTTGGCACCCCCTGGCCCGACGGCACCCGCGAGTGGGCCCCTGGCGAACACTCGCTGGCCGACCGCTACTTCGCCGACACCGAGGTGGTGGTGTTCACTCCCGGGCGACGCTCCGGCCGCCCTTTGAGCTTCCGACCGCTACCGGAATTCGCCTCGCTCGAGAGCGATACGGACGAGTTCACCGCCGCCGTCGACTCTGCGGTCGGCGCTCTGCTGCCAAAGGCACGCCCCACCGAACGAGGGGCCCGCGCCACCCGCTACGAGGCGGTATTACGCCAGGCGATGGTGCACTTCGGCCGCCGGGGCGGCGGAACCCTGCAGTCCTTCGTCACTTTGCTGTCTGAATTGCCCGACGGAGTCAGCACCCTTGCCGACGCACCTCGACTGGCGATCGACCTTGCCGAGAATCTGAAGGCGTCAATGGCCAACGATCCCCTGCTCGACGAGGACGCGACTCCCGCCGACCCGGGCCTGCTACTCACTCCGTCGTCGGGATATCGCGCGCGTGTCTCCGTCATCAATCTCGCGGGCCTCGGCAGCGAGTCCCGGGTCGCGAATTTCGTCGGCCAACTGCAGATGTCATTGTTCGCATGGATCAAGAAACACCCCGCCGCAGACCGTCCATTGGGCGGCATTCTGGTGATGGACGAGGCACAGAACTATGCACCGTCGCAGGGCGTCACAACCGCGACGCAGAGCACTCTGGCGCTGGCATCTCAGGCACGCAAGTACGGATTGGGACTGATCTTCGCAACCCAGGCGCCGAAGGGAATCCACGGGCGGGTGTCGGGCAATGCGTCGACCCACTTCTTCGGAAAACTGAACCATCCCAATCAGATCGAGGCAGCCAAGGATCTCGCGAACAGCAAGGGGAGCCCGATCCCGGATGTCGGACGATTGTCGACCGGGAGGTTCTACACCGCCGTCGACGGCGGCCGCTTCGTCCAGGTGCAAACCCCACTGTGCCTGAGCTACCACCCTCAGAGCCCACCGACCGAGGACGAGGTTATTGCCATCGCTCGCACACCGCGCGCCTGACGGCGCGCTCACATCATGAGATTCCGGGCGCGGTGCCGCACGTCGACGACACGCAGGTGTGAAGTCCGCTAATGCCGCACGTCCGTCGTGCATCACGTGCCATCGTGAGACATGGACTCCACCCGACTCCCAGCCCTCGCCGACGAACTCATCGCCACAGCGCGCACCGCACACAGTCGCAGAGCCGGTCACACCCTCCATGGCGATTCGTCACGTCACCTGCGTCAGACAGTGATCGCCCTTGCAGCCGCCGCCGAACTCGCCGAACACGAGAGTCCCGGTGAGGCAACCCTGCAGGTTCTCCGTGGCGACGTCACCCTCACCGCGGGCCCTGACGACTGGCACGGCACGGCGGGTGACCTCGTCACCATTCCCGACGCCCGACACACCCTGAGGGCGAACGACGACTCCGCAGTGCTCCTCACCGTGCTGGCGCACTGACCCGAGCCGTCTCCCTTGGCCCTCCGTCATACTTACCCGTCATACCGATCAAAGACAGTGGCCCCGCTTCCCTGTCGGGAAGCGGGGCCACTCATCGAGAAGCGTTACCGCAGAAGCGGTGTCAGCAGGTGGAAGAGCCCGCCGACTGAGGACGAGGTCGAGGAAATAGCACGTCGCACATTCCGCTGATCTGCTACTCGACTCCATTCACACCCATCGTTCGAGGTATCCATCGGACTTGTCGGACCGGCGTGATCTCATGGTCACACCCGTTCGAACAAAGGAGCGAATCATGTCCGATCACGCATCAGCCATCCGTGGCATTCCGCGCTGGCATCCCAATCCGCTGGTGCAAGACGCACTGCATCGCATCCGCTCATACGGTTGGTCGGTCACCGCCGTCTCCGAGCTCTGCAAATACTGCGCGGCTGAAGGCAAAACGCCCGAGGAGATCCCCGATGCCGCGTTCGCCTACACCGCCGGTCTGGTGCTGCACGATCAGCCGGAGCTCCTGGTCTTCGGCCTCGATGCCATCACCGCGAACGGTGTTCTCAACGAGCTCGGAGACACCCTTCACCGATGCGACTGGCGGAGCCTGGTGGCCGCGGACACCGAGATCGCCTTGCGATCACTCGACGTACCGGTGCGCCTCATCGAGGTGATCGACAAGGACGACATGACGATTGCGAATGAGTTGTTCCCCGACGCACCTGCGGTGCAGGTCGTATGGCCCGACGACCACGGCATCTACCCGTGGGACGAGCGGTACGGACTCGATCACGTTCACCAACCGATCAAGGGGCTTCTCCCCGACCCGAATATCCGAACCGTCGGTCCGCGGGTGATCTCACGCAGTTACGGACCCAACCGACAACAACGCCGTCGACGTCGCCCCACTGCCGGGTGACGCAGGCAACGTGTGGCCCCACCCTCCATGTGGACGGCGGGGCCACACATCAAAAGCTGTGATCGCAGAATGCACGTGATCGAAGTGTGCGATGTGCCACGCTGCTAGGCGCTACATAGTAATGTTCCGGTTCGCGGTGGCAAAGGGGCTCTTCCGGATTGGCGGTGCGTGAAACAGGTTCTACTGACCCCAAGATGTAGGTCGGATTTGCGGTGTGAGCCTGCGTGATGTGGGCGGGTCC
>NZ_JBSFQF010000013.1:0-95231 GCF_053588575.1 Gordonia sp. NPDC003429 | reverse complement strand
GCCAGCGCTGCAACGCTGACTTGATCAAGTGACTACCAGGATCATATTTACGGGAAGGCACGCCCTCCCTGATCCACAGGTCTTGATCATTCCTCTGGGGCTGGCGCCGCAACGAGACTCAGAAACCCACCTTTGCCTGCGTTTTCTAGTGGAGCCGCCCAGGGGAATCGAACCCCTGACCTATTCATTTCAGCGGGCGGTAGTGCGTGGTTCGCTCACGTGCTGTGAGTCCCTTTGATGCAGGTCAGCGCAGCGGTATCTGTGCGTGTAGTCCACCTCGGAACGCAGGGTGATTCGCAATTCCGTTGGCGAAGTGTTGGCCTACGTCAGTTTCCCGATGGCTTCGTAGTGGTGCAGGCGGCCGCGGATCATGTGTTGTTCGATGGCGCCTTCGACGTCGAACTGTCGGCCTTGCCAGGTGATGCGCATGGTGGGGTCGTTGAGGTCGAAGGTGGCGGTGCGGGAAATGACCATCTGGTAGCGCTGCACGACGGTGAGCTTGCCCTGGTCGAGTTTCTGGTCGGTGTCGAGTGGCCAGATGTCGGCGGGCACGGTTTGGTCGACGAAGTCGATGATGTCGTTGCCCCAGTCGTCGGTGCCGGTGACGGTCGTGGTTTGCAGGATCACGGTGTCGTGGAAGATCACTGCGCCCTCTTCCTGTAGCGGTTGAGGACGAACAGTTCGGCGAGGGTCCAGCCGGTGAATCCCCCGTTGACCGCAACCGATCCGGTGGTGGTGGCGATTTGTTCGGGGTTGGCGGTCAATCGGGCAGCCGCGACGGTGATGACTGCGGCGAGCTCGTCGTTGGGTTCGGCGTCGACGAATCCGTTGCCTCGTGTGAAGGAGCGCACCATCGCGGCGACGATGGTGACGTGCTGGTCGGCCAGGGCGACGAGTGTCTCGTCGTCACCCTGACCGAGGAATGCAGCAACGTCAGCGCCGGTCGGCGCGCTCATCAGGCCGCGGTGAGGACGGAGACGGCTTCAGCGTGCAGCAAGCCGAGGTCATATCGGCAGGTGACACGGAGGCCGACTTGATCGTATTCGGCGTAGCGCTCGTTGAGTACGGTCACGCTCGGGCTGGTGTCTCGAGCGATGGCGACAGTCGACATGTCGGCGAGGATCGCAACCCCAGCTGGGAGTTTGTTGGTGATTGTCGCCGGGATGCCAAAGATTGTGGTGCCCGACTGCCGGGTCGGATCTGGTTCGAGCAGATACCGATTCGAGGTCGAGGACTCCTTGAGCTTGCGCAGGGCCGCGAAGTCCGCGCCGGAGATGAACCACTGGGTGGGGGTGACTTCCTTCGCATTCAGAGCGGCGATGGCGTCGAGGAGGCTGTCGGCGTCGGTGACGTCGAGGTCTCCAGTGGTGACGCCCGCCTGCTTGGTGATTCCGGTGATCGACTTGGCGGTTCCAGCTCCGGTCAGTAGGGCGGAGTCGAGTAGGTCGGAGACGTCCTTGACTAGGCGGGCCTTGAGTACTGCGTCGATACCGATCACGCTCTGGCGCACCAACTCTGAGGTGTAACGCAGGATGGTTTTGATCGAGGTGCGGTCGGTGGGCATCAGCTTCACCTCGTCGAACTCGACGTCGGCGTTATCGGCGATCAGGCCACCTTCGGCGACGAACGCGGGTGTCGAGCCGCTGACGAGCTTGGGGATACGCAGTTCGCTTGCTGTATCGAATACGCGGGGTCCGGATGAGAGGACCACCGAGGCGGCTTCGAGCGGCTGAACGAGCAGGGTCGAGACTTGTTCGGCGAGCAGTTCGGGGTTGGTGGTGGTTGTTTCGGTCATGGCGTTCTCCTGGGGAGTGGAAGGGATTGGTCACCTTCGCCGCCAGGACGAATCGAGGGGACGCACACCAGGCGCGTCCCCTCGATCATCTCACATGTTGGGATTGGTTACGAGTGTCCTCGGAGGATGCCGAGCAAGTTCACTCCGTCACTCGATTTGCTCGCACCCTGCCCGATGTCGCCAGCGACTCGACGTGCCGCGAGATGAGGCTTCGCAGCCAGTAGCGTGTCGATCGCTGCTGTCAGGCTGTCAGCGTCGTCGAGGTGGTCTTCATCGAATGCCAGGTCGGTCGGGTCGGCGAGCTTGCCGGTCTGCTCGACGAGAGCGCGGTGGAGGCGGCGGGCGAGATCGTCGGCGCGCTGGGCACGCTGACGGTATTTGCCGTTCTCCTGACGCAACTTCTCGACGTAGGCCCGGTCGAACGTGTCCGGCTCTGTCTCGGATTCTGAATCTGCAAGTTCGGTGTCTGGCTCGTCGGAACCGTGGTCGTCATGTACACGGTTGTCCTCGTCGAGGGTGTCCGGCTCCTGGACATCTGTGGTCGTTTCGACCACGGTTGCCTCGTCGGTCACCGTCACCGTATCCCCTTCGCTCGTGCTGTTGCCCATGTTTCCTTGATCCCTTCTGCGATAACGGGTTTCGGGGTGCAGGTGCATCCCTTGTGGTGTTGGAACGGGTGTTCTGCGGGCCAGATGCGGCCCTCTCGCCACCACCAGCGGCACAGCTGGCAGGCGTTCGCCGACAGTTGCCGGGTCCACCCTCGGGTTTTGCCGGAGCGGATCATCGCGTCGCTGTAGGAGCGGGCGGCGGTCTCGAGTGGTTCAGCACGGCCGAGACGGGCCACGATCGCCGCCGATACCGGGGAGGCTTGCGCGACGTCGAGAACGGTGGACGCGGCCTTCGTGAGCCGGTCGAGATCATCGGGCGTAGCCAAGGCCGGAACGGCAGCGGGAGAACCCAACTGAGTCATCAGCTCGGCGGCGTAGGCCATGTTCGCCAGCGCTGAGGCTTGCCCATTGCTGATGGTGATGGCCGAGGCGATCCACTGCACGCACTCCTCACGGGACAGGGCGCCGGCAACGTAGGCGTTCCACGCGGCGACGACCTGCCGTTCAGATCGCTCCGAAAGGGCAATGAGGGCATCTCGGTAGGCCATCAGCTCACCAGCTTCCCGATGTCGGTCGACATCGAGTTGAGGACGTCACCGCGACGTGCGGCGGCGATGGCGGTGATCTCGTCGTCGGTGTAGCCCAGGCGTGCCAGCGCGGTCGACGCGGGGATCAGATCGCTTTGAAAGAGCTTCACGGTGGCATCAGCGACTTGTGCTTCCGAGCGGGTCGACGGATCAGCCCACACGACCCGCGCGTCGACGCGCTGCGGATCGACACCATCACGAACGGCAACCATCAGCCTGGCGACGGTCTCCCACGAACGGCCGAACTGAGCCTGGCGAGCTTGGGCACGCGCGGTCAGTGATGCTTCGGCGGCTCGCATAGCATCGGCCGAGGTCGGATTGTCGCCACCGATTCCGAGCATGTGTTCCGGTAGTCCGCTCACTGCCGAGATTTGGCGCATGAGCACGTTCACCGCGTTCTGGTAGCCGCCGAGATCAGCGCCCGGTAGTTGACCGAACTTCGCTCCCTCGGGCTCGGCGATCATCATGCGATCGGACTCGGGGAACGGGTTCTCGGCTTCGGTGTCGCCGGTCGGCTGGCCGTTGTCGTCGAGGACATCAGCCTCGGTCAACTCGATTCCGGTGGCGAAGCGTCGTGGTCGAGCGGTGTATTCCGAGGCCGTCATCAGGTCGAGGGTCAGCTTGTTCACCGCGTCGGACAGGTCGAGGACGTCGGCCATCTCGCTGCGGCCGTGACCGAGGAGCCGGTCACCGTTGCGCAGTCGCACCACCGGGACCACGCCGATCGGATTCGCCAGTGTCTCAACGACTTTGAAGCCTGCCGTCGTCGCTCCGGTCTGTTCGGCACGTAGGCGGACGATCTCGTCGGGACCGTACAGAACGGCCTCGGTCGACGTCGAGGTCTCCCAGCGCTTCACCGCGGCCGTGATGGCGCGGGTACCGGGATCGTTCAGCGCTGCCACCTGGTGGGCGGATTCGACGGTGACCTTGGGCCGGCCGAACTGGTCGGCCCACACAATCACGTAGCTGTCGCCGACGATCAGCGCTTCGCGGTGCGCCACCGGCGCCATCTGGTCGAGATCGTTGCGTAGCCAGTCGTCCCACACGTCGACGCCGGTGAAGCTGGTGATGCGTAGCCGCTCAGCCATCGAGTCGACGAGCAGCCGCGGGATATTCACCGACAACTGGCGGATACCGGCGAGCGCCTTGGCGGACTCTGCCGACAGGTAGGACAGCGGAGACTCGCCGGCGTAGTAGCGGTCCAACCGGTGACGGTGGGCGGCGCGCTCGTCGAGGCTCTGCATGAGTGCTGTGAGTACGTCGGTCATTTGAAGCTCCTTGCTCGTTTCTTGGATTTGGTGCCGTGCCAGGCGGCACGGTCGAATGCCACGATCGCGGCGACTGCGGCGTCGATCTTTCGTGGAGACCCACGCTTGTCCTTGCTGACGAGATCACCCAGCGGCGTGGATTTGGCGACGCAGTGCGCGATGTGCGCCGACAATCGGGAGTCACCGTCGTGAGTGACCTCGCGGCCGACGACGGCTTGATACAGACGGTCGGTAGCCGGTGCCATCCGCTGACCGTGAGCGGTGTTCCACTCCACCACCCGACGCTCACCGTGACGCTTAGCCCACCCCTCGATCTCGGTGCGCCACCCCCAAGGGTCGCAAGCCAACTCGAGGACTTGGTACCGGTCAAATGCCACGGCGACAGCGTTATCGACGTCCTCACGTGGCACTCGCCAGCCTCGATCGCCAGGGTTTTCCCAAAGCCCCTCGACCCATATGTGACCGTCGAGGGTGCAGCCGACGAGCGCGGTCGAGTCGCCCGACGCACTTCCGTCGAATGCCAAGACAACACGCTCCTTGTCAGCGACCAGCCGCGGCTCGGTGCAGGCGTCCCAGGCACCGAACGGCAACCACGCCTGCACCCCAGTCACCCACTGGCCGAGACGCAACTGCCGGAACACCGGCTCACGCAACGTCTTTCGTGCAGCAGCCATACCATCCTCGGCAAGGAACGGACGCTCACACGTCATCGCCGGGTTCGCTATCCGCCACGCCTCGCGGTCGTCGATGTCGCAGCCCTCCGGCGCGGAGAACTCGCGCAGATAGAACGCAGAGTCATCACCGGAGCGGCCATGCTCGATCAAGCGCCACATGATCGAGTCAGCCGACGCGGCCGGCGTCGAGATCGCCAACGTCAACGACTCAGGCCGCTTACCCACCATCGAGGTAACCGCTTCCCACACCTGTTCGGTCACCACGTGCAGCTCGTCGACGACGAGGAGCGTCGGGTCCCAACCATGCAGGGCCGCGGGATCAGCCGGGAGCGGTTGCAACAGGCCGTTGTTCAGCGGCGTCTGAATCCGGTCAGCGTAGACATGCGCACGCTCGGCCAGCATCGGATTGAGCTCGATCATGCGCTTCGCGGCCCGCAACGTGATGTTCGACTGCCGTTGATCCGACGCCACCACCAGGACCTCGGGCGACTCACCACCAGTGAACAGCTCAGCGACCGCCAGCATCGCAGCCAGCCCGGTCTTGCCGTTCGCCCTGGCGATCGAGACGAGCGCTTGACGGATACCGGGAGCGAATGCACCGGCGACGATCTCCTCCTGGAAGTCTGCCAATACAACCGGCCTGCCCGCGCCGACACCCTTAGGGATCATCAAGTACTCGGCGATAAACCGGCTGATCCGGCCAGCCCGATCAGCGGGGTAATCGTGCAGGTCAAGGGGCTCAACGGCTATCGTTCCCTTCGCACCAGACTTCATATTCGGACCTCACTCGCAAACTTTGCCTTGCCTTCGGGGCTTTGACCTGCGGTGATGCGCCCTGCCCCCCTGGTCGCTTCTGGGCGTGCTGCGCCTCGACGGCGGTTACAGGGGCCGCATACAACGTCGATGTCTCGCAGTCGGATGGGTTTTCCTCTGGCTTTGCGTGCCCATGCTTCGGGGCTGTGGTCGGCTTGTAGGTCGTTGGTGGTTCCGCAGTCGGAGCAGAACGGTTGGAGTTGGCGAGCCTTGCGGGACAAGCGATCCCACTTGCTGTCGTAGCCACGTTCCTGTCGGGTGAGGACATGCGCGTCGAGCCGGTGCTCGGGACACCGGGACTCGGCGCTGGGTTCACCGCAGACGAGGCAGGGTTTCAGCATTCGTCGTCACCGCCGAGTTGGTCGACGAGGTGGTTGACGTAGTGGACGAGCTTGCCGCAGAGCTTGACCGCCGCGTTGTCGACGGGGTTGAGCAGGATGTGGACTTCGCCGAGGCGTTCGTCCTGGAACTGCAGGATGGGTGTCTCGATGGTGCCGATGGTCGTGTCGGCTGCGAACACTGCGAGTTGGATGTCGGTTGAGGGTGAGAGCCGGATGATGTCATCGTCGGGGTCGGTCATGGTGGGTCTCCATCTGGTCGGTGATGTGGTTGATGAGTGCGATGGCTTCGGGTTCGGTGAGGCCGATGCCTGCGACGGTGACGACGGTGCGGTCGTCGCGTGGTGGTGTGACAGTGAGAGTCACGAGAGGTCGCGGCATCAGTCGCCGGCCTCGGTGAGTCGGCACTGGCGAAGAAACTCGGTTCGATCCCAGGTGCGGCCGCGACGCTCAGCTCGGGCCTTGAGTCGTTCGAGCCACTTGTTGTGGGCATTGAGCACGTCGATCTCGAGTCGCTGCCAGCCGAGAAGCTCGGCGCAGATTTCGGGTGACCAGAACGGCCAGCGCGGCAGCTCGAGGATTGACTCGTGCGCCAACTGGTCGAGGCTGTCGCGTTGTTCCTGCGGCAGGTCGAACCAAAACGCGAATCGAGGATTGTCTTCGTGCATCAGGCGTTCTCCTTTTCACTGCACCCGACGTGAATGCCGTTGGTCTGGTCCTCGGCGAACGTCATGCCGAACCCGCACACTCGGCATTCCTTCACCTTTTCCTTCATCTCAGGAAGTGATGGAAGTGATGGAACTGAAGGAATGGGGGGCTGGTTTCCATCACTTCCTTCATTTCCTTCACTTCCTGACGTGATGGAATGAAGTGATGGAAGTGATGCGGGGCCGTACTTGCCTCGGCTGACCTGCTTGATCTCGCCTGCCTCAGCGAGCCTTCGGAGGTGTTGTCCGGCCGCGTTGTTGTCGAGGCCGTTAATCTTGTCTGCGATCTCTTTGGGTGTGACGATGCCGGTGACGAGTTGAAGAACCTGCTGGGACATGTCGCCCATGCGGGAGGTCTTCGGTTCAGGTGTCGCCATCTGTTCGAACAGTTCCTTGGCCGTGACTTGACCTGGCCCGCGGTCGACGAGACGACCGACCATGCCGTCTGACGTCGCCGTGGATTTGAATATCTGAACCTGCTCGTGGCCGTACAGAGTGACGTTGGTTATCGGACAGAGGTTGGTCTTCTCCAGGCCAACGGCGAGGAGGTCGTTCTGATCTCGCTGGGCCAAGATGTTGAGGCGCACGACAGCGCGGATGGTGCCAGCGGCTCCGAGTGCCCCTCGGGTGCCGTTGGATCGGTCGCGGTTTGTGTGCGTCAGCGTCAACACTGCGCAGTTACGACGACGTGCGAACTGCTTCCAGGGCTTGAAAACCGCGCGGCATACGGGCGGCTTGGCAATGTCCACGCCGACGTTGAGTGTGTCGAGGAGAGCGTCGACGACGACGAGCGCAACGTCGGTGGGCATCATGTCTAGCTCGGTGTTCGGGTGGGGGATTCCGAGTTCGAACTCGTCCAACTCGTCGGATACGTTCAGCACGAAGATGTTGTCGAGGTCGGCGCCTGCGGCGAGGAGCCTGGTCTTCACGGTGTCTTCGAGGCCGTCCTCGGTGACGACAATCGCCACTTTGATGCCGTTCTTCGTTAGGTCTGCCACGATGAGCACCCAGTAGAGGCTCTTGCCGATTCCTTCGTCACCGAACAGGTTGGCGACGTGACCACGCGCGAGAATGCCAAACTTCAACCAGTGGACTGGCGTGGCCTCCGGCGTCTTTGAGAGCGGTACCCAGCGGGGTTTCTCCGCTTTTGTCTCTGTCAAAGTTACGAGACCCTTCTTTCGAGGTCGGGGTGGTCGCGGCGCCACTGGTCGCGGTCCCGGATGCGTTGTGCGACAGCCGACCAATCGCGGGCTTGCGAGATGTCGATAGCGGTGGCTTTGGCTGCGGCGCGTTGTTCATCCAGCTGGTCGAGTTGGTGTTCGAGGACCCACCGGGACCCGGCGGTGATGAGCGCGTCGGTCTTCGCGGGGTCGGCGTCGTCGAGGGCGATCCACTCGGGCGTGCCCGCGATGATGGTGGTTGTGCGGCCACCGATGACCCGGTACACGAAGTCGCGCACCGGGCCCCAGGTGATCGGATCAGTCATCGGGCGCGGATCTTCTCAGCGGTGGAGTCGGTGAAGTCCTTGTTCTCAGCGCGGTCAATCTGCGCGGCGGCGCCGGCGGCAAGCAGCGTCTGCCCGAGGTGTACTGCGTCGGTCGGGGTGAGCTGCAGGATGTGCTCCGAGTTCCCGAAGGCCACTTCCACGTAGTAGTCGAGCAGCGGCGCAGGGAAATGTGGGTCGTTGTCGGCGTAACGGATGAGGCTGGTCTGTGCGTGGGTGTCCTCGGCGAGGTGCTCGACGGGAATGGGGTCGTAGTGGAGGCGGTGTGCGCAGTCGATGTGGCCGCGGGCGCTGGGGGCGACGGTGATCACCTTCGGGAAGGTTGCGGTAGTGTCAGTCACGGAATTGTCCTTTGCTAGGGATGGATTTCTTGCCCTCGTCTCCGGTGGCCGCCGGGGCGAGGGTTTTCTTGTCGGTGTATCGGGTGAAGCGCCGGATCTCGGGTTCGTCCGTCCCGAGGCCGAGGTCGCTGTAGTCCTCGATCCGCTCGTAGCGGTTCACGCGACCTCCGAGGCGTCGAGAAGCCGGAGCAGGTCGGCAGTGACGACGCGGTAGCTGGCCCCGACCTTGATGACCTTCGCGGGAAACTGGTCGTCTCGGGCGAGCTTGTACGTGTGCGATTTGCTGATCCCGATCATCTGGCCTGCGATGGGCCAGAGCGAGACGGTCGGACCCGCGTTGTGCAGATCCTCGACTGTGGGCATTGGATTCTCCTTACTCGGAACAGTGTGCGGGATACTCTGCGAAGTGTTCCGACAATCCATTACTAGCACGCACTGCGCGTACTGTGCAACACTTGGCGGAGTATTCCAAGGGAGACATGGAGGTCGCGTGTGGCGCAGTATCGAACCTCGCACGGGGGCGAGGACCAACAGATATGGGAGATGTACGGCGGTCGAGTCAGGATTATGATCAGCCCAATTGACGTGTGGGACAACGGTTATCACTACGTCATTGATCCAACGATGGTCGAGGGTCGCTTGGTCTGCAACAGCTTGCTTATCGACCGGCTCGACGCGAAAGGCAACGTGGTGTCGCCACCCGTCGCAACCGACGCTATTCGAGGGGCCGACCTGTCGGCGTGGTTGTCATCTGCAATCGAGGATGCGACTTCGGAGCGTGTCGGGACCGACTCACGCGGCAATGAGGAGTGGGCTACAAGACATCGTTTTCCGCCAGAGGACTTCGCCGAGGCTGGCATCACAGATGAATCTCTAGAGCAGTTGTCGCAGCATTACGCCTGGCTGATGGTGCAGGGCCGCAAGCCTTCTGGCGAGTTTTTGCGGGACTATGGCCTGCCTCGATCAACGACCACCAGGTGGCTGAATGAAGCGCGTCGGCGCGGCATCTTGGTCGACGAGCATCGGCGGGTGAAGTGATGGCACGCCGTCCGGCTCCACTGGGTACGTATGGCTCCATCGGTACGTCGCGGAACTCGCGCGGCAGGTGGGTCGCGAAAGCGCGGTTCCGGGACTTCGACGGCGTAACCCGGCTCGTGCAGGCTTCGGGCGAGACTGAGGCGAAGGCCAAGTCGGCGTTGAAAGTGACACTCCGAGACCGAGCTCGGCCGACCGGCAGCGAGATCAACAGCGAGTCGACCGTGACGCAGCTCTTGGACTACTGGCTCGATGAGATTGGCCGTTCGGACCGCACACCACAGACGATTGCCTACTACCGTCGTACGGTCGAGAAGGCGATCAAGCCGGCTCTCGGCGGCGTCCGACTCCATGAAGCTACGACAGGACGAATTGAGGTGTACCTCAAGGCGCTACGGTCGCCGTCGACGGTTCGGGATTCGCGGACGATTCTTCGACAGGCGTTCGCGCTGGCTGCTCGTCACGATGCGGTGCGGCACAACCCGGTGGCGGACACGTCGAAGCCTCCCGCGGCTGTGCGGCCGGCGAAGGCGCTGACGATCGAGCAGGTGCAGGAGCTACGGCGTCGGGTGAAGGTGTGGCAGGACGAGCAGCGGCTCGGGCCGAAGCGGGCCTACGACCTGGCCGAGATCCTTGATGTGATGATCGGGACGGGGTGCCGGATCGGGGAGGTGCTGGCGCTGCGGTGGCGCGACGTCGAGGCGGCCGAGGATGGAACGGTGACCGTCACAATTGCGGGCACCGTCGTCGAGATGGCGGGCGTCGGTGTTGTTCGCCAGGACCACACCAAGACGCGCTCGGGCTTCCGGCGGGTGATCGTGCCGAGGTTCACGGCCGACGCGCTGGCTCGTCAGCGGGCGCGGGAGATCCCGACCGACCTCGTGTTCCCGACCCGCAACGGCACGCCGAGGTCGCCGTCAAATGTGCGGACCGCATGGCGCAGTGTTCGGGGTGACGATTTCAAATGGGTGAAGCCTCACGACTTCCGCAAGACGGTCGGCACTCTCGTCGAGCGGGAGGTCGGGCTGAGTGCTGCCTCGGCCCAGCTCGGGCACTCGGGGACAGCCGTTACCGAGCGGCACTACGTCGAGCGGGCGGCGTCCGCGCCGGACCTGCGGGCCACCCTGGACAGGCTCGGTTCCGAATAACCGTTGGATAAGTGTTGACTTGAACTGAAAAGGCCAGGCGACCGAAGTTTGGAAACCGTGGTCTACCTGGCCTTATCTGAGCCGCCCAGGGGAATCGAACCCCTGACCTATTCATTACGAGTGAATTGCTCTACCGACTGAGCTAGGGCGGCGTGCTGCGCGAGGCAGCGCCCACGAGTGTAGCGACCCCGGGCCGTCCGGCAAAAACCGCCCGGCGCACCCCGGCCGCGGTCGGATCATTCTCCGGTCCGCGTCTCGTGGTCGGTGAGTCGTCGTATTGTCGGCACCATGGCCGGACCCACCAACTCACCTGTTTCAGCCGCCGATGCCACCGCCGCCGTCGCCGACCCGTGGCGGGTGATCACCAACTCACTGCGCGCCTCGTTCCGCACCGGGTCGATGGTCCGCGGGATGGACTTCCTCACCCGGGTGGTCTACGCGGCCGAACGTGCCAACCACCACCCCGACATCGACCTCCGCTACGGCGCGGTCCACCTCACCCTGACCACCCACAGCGCGCAACGACTCACCGAAGCCGATGTGGCACTGGCCAATACGATCTCGCAGATCGCCGGCGACATGGAACTCGAAGCACTGCCGGCACCGGAACGCTTCGACCTCGCCATCGACGCCCTCGACATAGCCCGCGTGCGCCCGTTCTGGAAGGCCGTTCTCGGCTACACCGAACTCGACGCCGTCGGCAGTGAGAACCTCGAGGCCGACCTGGTCGACCCCGACGGGATGCTGCCGCCGGTGTGGTTTCAGCAGATGGACGAACCGCGCCCCCAGCGCAGCAGGATGCACGTGGACCTGTGGGTTCCCGCCGACGTCGTCCACGAGCGCATCCAGGCTGCCCTGGCCGCCGACGGCCAGCTACTCACCGACCGCTACGCGCCCTCGTTCTGGGTGCTCGCCGACCCCGAGGGCAACGAGGTGTGCCTGTGCACGTGGCAGCAACGCGACGACACCTGACATAGGACGACACCGGACACAGACGGGCGCGGTCGAGCCCCTCCGGAAACCCGAGCCGGAAACCGGAGGCAGCGCCGGTGCGTCCGACCTCGTATGGAGTTTCCCGATCTCGGTGTCCACACGCGCGCCTGCTCATCGAATGTGACAGCAACTGCACCACACACCAGCCTCGGGAACTATCGCAATGACCGAAGCGGACGACCACGGTGACGATCCGCACGTGTTTCGACAACCCGGGAAGACAGGTGTACAACTTGTATCTATGTTGGATCTCAGTACCGAGTCGGCCGCCGACCGCGTGTATGCGGAGGTCAAGGAGCTCATCCTGACCAACGTCATCGCCGGCGGCGAGCTGATCAGCGAAGGCGAGATCGCGCAGCGCTGCGAGGTCAGCCGCACCCCGGTGCGAGAGGCGTTCCTGCGGCTGCAGGCCGAGGGCTGGATGCGCCTCTACCCCAAGCGCGGCGCGCTGGTGTGCCCGGTGACCGAGACCGAGGCGCACGACGTGATCGACGCCCGCATCCTCGTGGAGACCCATGCGGTGCGCGGGCTCGCCGCGAACCCCATGCCGCTCGACGATCTGCTCACCCGGCTGCGCCGCAACCTCGACGCGCACCGGGCGGTACCGGCCGATCACATCGCCGACTTCGGCCGCCTCGACGCCGAGTTCCACCAGATCATCGTCGCCGCCGGTCACAACGGCCTTCTCGCCGACTTCTACCTCGGGCTGGGCGAACGGCATCGCCGCATGACCACCGCCAGCATGCACCGCGACCCCGCGGTGGTCGGACGCATCCTCACCGAACACGCCGAACTGGTGACCGCCATCGAGGCTCGCGACGTGGCGCAGTTCGACTCGATGCTGCGCCGCCACATCGCCAGCGTGCATCAGGTTCCCGCACACCGGATTCCCGGCGGTGCAGGGCGATGAGCACCACCGCCGCCGACACCGGCACCCCCACCACGACCGCCGGAACCGTCACCCGCGCCACCTGGACAGCGGTGGCACTGGCCGTGTTCGCGTCGGCGTGGGGCGGCAACGAATTCACCCCGCTGCTGGTGATGTACCGGCAGGGCGGCGACTTCTCGCCCGTCGTCGTCGACAGCCTGCTCTTCCTCTATGTGCTGGGCATCGTGCCCGCATTGCTCATCGGCGGCCCGCTGTCGGATCGTCTCGGGCGCCGCCCGCTGATGCTGCCCGCTCCCGTCTTCGCCGCCCTCGGCTCGCTGCTGCTGGCACTCGGCGCCAACTCGGTGGCCTTGCTCTCGGTGGGTCGGGTGTGCAGCGGTATCGCGCTGGGATTGTCGATGGCGGTGGGCGGCAGCTGGATCACCGAGCTGTCGGTGCGTGCCGGGGACCGTCCGGCCGCCGGCGCACGCCGGGCGGCGATGAGTCTCACCGCCGGATTCGGCATCGGCGCGGGCGTGGCCGGTGCGTTGGCGCAGTGGGCGCCGTGGCCGCACGTGCTCGCCTACATCGTCAACATCTCGCTCGCCGTACTCGCCGCCGTATTGATCCTGCGCGCACCCGAAACCCGCACGCGCAGTACCGAACCCGGGCGTCTGATCGACGATCTCAAGATCCCGTCGGCCGGGCATCGGCGATTCCTGTTCGTGGTGCTGCCGGTGGCGCCGTGGGTATTCGGGGCGTGCGCATCGGCGTATGCGGTGATCCCGGCGCTGATGTCGGCGCGGACATCGGGTGCGCCCATCGCGTTCGCCGCGCTGTGCTGCGTGTTGGGCCTCGCGGCAGGATTCGGCGTGCAGTCACTGGGCCGGCGTATCGACGATCCCGACGGGGTGCGCGGCGTGGCCAGCGCGCTCATCGTGCTGGCCGTCGGCATGGGTCTGGCCGCGCTCGCGGCGCACGCGCTCACCATCTGGCTATCGCTGCTGGCCGCCACCGTGCTGGGCTGCGGATACGGCATGGCGATGATCGCCGGGTTGCTCGAGGTCCAGAGAATAGCGACACCCGACGACCTCGCCGGGCTGACCGCGGTGTTCTACAGCGTCACCTATCTCGGATTCGCGGTGCCCGCCGTGCTGGCGCTGATCGCCGGGACCTGGCACACCGTGACCTACACAGACATGTTCGTGTTCGGCGTGGTGGCCGCGTTGGTGTGCCTCGCGGTGGCCGTCGTGGGCCATCGCCGGCACCGCTCAGCGGTCACCGCCGAGCAGCACATCCCGTAGCACCCGCAGATCGTCGGCCGAGGCGCAGCGAAGCACCTCGGGAGCAGGGTCGGATACCGACCACGCCCGCTCGAGCAACGCGCGTCCGGCATCGGTGATCCGCACCTGCTTGCTCCGGCGGTCGCGTGGCGACGGCTCGCGTACCACGTAGCCTCCCGACTCGAGGTCGGAGACGGCGACCGAGGCGGCCGGCGCGTCGTTGGTGGCCGACGCGGCGATCTCGGTGATGGTCATCGGACCCGTTGCGAGCCTGCGCAGCACGCGGATTCGGCTGAACGGCAGCCCGGTGGCGGCGATCACCTCACGTTTCCAGCCGTCGCGCGAATCGGTGACGAGGCCGGTCATCGCGCGCCACACCTGCGCGGTCAGGTCGTCGTCGGGGTGGCGTGCCGGGGGCTCAGGTGCGGGCATTGGACATCTCCGGTTCGATGAGTCCGCGCGACACAGCGTCGGCGGTGCGGTGCGCCCAGGTGGTGGTCGAGGCAACGCCGAGTGCGAGAATCGTTGCGCTGAAACCGATCACGATGTACCACATGGTGTCCATCGCATCGGTGAAGTGGGCGCCGGTCGCCGAGGTGGCCAACCCGGTGACACTGCCCGCGAGCGCGACACCCAGGCTCACCCCGATCTGACGGCTGGTGGAGGCCACCGCCGATGCGGCGCCCGCGCGATGTCGTGGCATACCTGCGACGGCGGAGTTGGTGATCGGCGCGTTGATCATGCCGAAACCCAGGCCGAACACCGCGAAAATCGTCGCGATCACCGGGATCGACGTCGCGTCGTCGATGGTGAGCATCAGCGCCGAACTCACCAGCAGCGCGATGCCCGCGATGACCAGCGACGGCCGGGTGCCCCACCGGGCCACGGCCCGTCCGGACAGCGGCGAACAGATGAGCACCGCCACCGCGGGCGGCACCAGCATGGCGCCGGTACCCACCGCGCTGAAACCGCGAATCTCCTGCAAATACAACGACATCAGGAACAAGAACCCACCCCAGCCGGCGAACGCGCAGATCGCGATGATCGTCGCCGACGAGAACGGCACGCTGCGGAAGAAACGCAGGTCGATGAACGGGTCGGAGTGCCGGCGCTCCCAGGCCAGGAACCCGATGAACGATGCGATCGCCACCGCGAACACGATCAGCGTGCGGGCCGAACCCCACCCCTGCTCGGGGCCCTCGATGAGGCCGTAGACCACTCCGGCCAGCGCGAGGATGGCCAGGCCCTGACCGACGGGATCGAGGGTCCGCATCACCGGCGACCGCGACTCCGGGATCAGCAGCGCGGTCAGCACGATGGCGGCGAGGCAGATGGGCAGGTTGATCCAGAACACCGCGCGCCAGTCGAGCAGGTCGATGAGGAGCCCGCCGATGATCGGGCCCGCGGCCATCGAGATCCCGACCACCGATCCCCAGACGCCGATCGCGCGGGCGCGTTCGCGCGGATCGACGAAGACCTGCGTGATGATCGACATCGCGACCGGATTGAGCATCGACCCACCGATCGCCTGTAGAGCGCGCGCGGCGATGAGCACACCCACGGTGGGCGCCAGGCTGCACGCCAGCGAGCCGATCGCGAACGTGGTCAGTCCGATCTGGAACACCCGTCGACGCCCGTAGCGGTCGGCCGCGGCGCCGGAGATCATCAGGAGGCTGGCCAGGACCAACGTGTAGACGTCGATGACCCACTGCAGCTGCGAGACGTCGGCGTGCAGGTCGGTGCGGATCGACGGGAGGGCGACGTTGACGATGGTCGCGTCCATCGACACGATCAGCAGGCTCAGGCAACAGGTGGCCAGAATGGCCATCTTGCGCCGGGGTGACAGATCCCGGGAGATTGTTGTGAGCATACAAATATTGTAGACCTACAAGCATTGGTCCGGTGGTTGCTCACCCGATGATCGCGGGTAACCTGCACAAAGTTCGGGACGCCGGGGTGGACGGGCGTCGGAGGTGTGTAGCGAGAGGACGAGGTCGGTGCTGCTCGGTGCCTGGGTGAGCGTGGTCACCGCGGTCCTGCTCATCGTTCCCGGCGCCCTGGTGGGCCGCCGGATGACGTTGCCGTGGCCCGTCGCGATCGCGGCCGGTCCGCCGATCACCTTCGCCATCGTGCACGTGCTCACCGTGCTCTACGGGGCCGTCGGTATCGGATGGAACCTGCTCACCGCGCTACTCGGCACCGTCGTCATCGTCGCGCTGGCCTGGGTCTACGCCCTGGCGCTACGCACCCGGGTGGGACGTCGACTGGCGCCGGTGCCTGCCGTGGGCTCACCCGAGACCGACGACGACGCTGCTGACCGGCCGTTTGGACTCACCGCCGCACCGCGCGCCGGGGTGGGGATCGCGCTGGGCGCGATCATCATCGTGATCACCTGCATTCGGCCGGTCGCCAGGACCGCTTTCGCCGGGCTGAACAACATCCCGCAGGTGTGGGACTCCCTGTGGCACGCGAGTTCGCTGCGCTTCATCGCCGACACCGGGATCGGGTCGTCGCTGCGCATGGGTGAGTTGATGAACTACGACACCCACGGCTTCAACTACTACCCCAACACCTGGCATGCGCTCGGTGCGCTCACCATGCCGCTGACCGGCGCGAACCCCGTCCAGACCTACAACACGTACTCGCCGGCCACCCTGGCGATCACGGTGACGTTCGGGGTGGCCGCACTCGCCTACTGGATGGCCCGGCACCGGTACGACACCACCACGTCGGCCCTGCTGGCCGGTGCCGCGGGCGCGGTGTCGGCGCTGTTCCCCTCCCTTCCGTACGTGGAGGTGCAGCTCACCTCGGTGCCCAACGCCGTCGGTGTCTCCCTCGCGCCGGTCGCGGCGATCCTCACCATCAGCGCGGTGCGGGATCGGCGGCGGGTGCTGCCGGCCGCGGTCGCGGTCTGCGGTGTCACCGCGACGCACCCCTCGGGTCTGATCCTGGTCGGGGTGATCGTGGGGCTGTGGTGGCTGCTCGAAGCGCTGTGGCGTCCGGTGCGCGGTCGCCTCGGCGACATCGTCACGCTGGTGGTGACCGGGGCGCTCACCCTGGTGCTGGCGTTCCCGGTGGTGCTGGGCACCATCAAGGTGGCCGACACCAACGAACTGCCGTTCTTCGACTTCCGGGTGGAGACGGTCGGGGTGCTCGACGGACTGGCGCAGGCGGCGTTCAACGGCACGGTGCCGCTGTCCACGCAGTCGTATCCGGTGTGGGTGCTGATCGTCCTCACCATCGCCGGTGCCGGCGCGCTGATCTGGTTGCGATGCTGGGGCGGCCTCGCGGCCTGGGTGGTGTTCGTGCTGGTCACCGCGAACTCGGTGGTCTCCTTGGGGCCGCTGTCGTATCCGCTGGGTGCGATCGGCGGTTACTTCTACAACTCCCCGCACCGATTGACATTGGTGGTGTCGCTGTTCTCGGCTGCCGCGGCGGGCATCGCGCTGGGAATGGCGACACTGGCGGTTGCGCGATGGGCCGCACGACTCGGTACCGACGACTCGTCGGCCTCCCGCCGACGCTGGGTCGTGCCGACCGCCGTCGCCGTGCTGTTCGCGCTGATCGCCGTCGGCGGGGTGTGGCGCTACCCGGTGAACGCGCAGATCGCGTCGAAGGAGCGCGCTGGCAAGTTCGTCGGACCCGACGACCTGGCCGCCTACCACTGGCTGGAGCAGCAACCCGACGCGCACGACGCGGTGATCCTCAACAATCTCGATCAGGGCACCGGATGGATCTATCCGGTCACCGGACTCACCCCGATGTTCGCGTTCTACCGCGCCAACGACTTCTCGCAGCGTCAGCGCGACCTGTTCTGGGGGACATCGAAGATCGGGACGGACCCGTACATCGACGGGATCGTGCGGGACATGAACGTGCGGTACGTGATCGACAGTCCGCCGAGTTACTGGCCGTTCCAGAACGGTGTGCCCGACCCGGAACACGGGGTGCAGGGCGACCCGTTCCTCGAACTCCGCGAGCACGGAACCCCGGGCCTGACCGAGGTGTTTCGGCAGGGCAACGCGACCGTGTACCGCGTGAACGAGAAGGTGTTTCAGGCGTCGGGGTAGCCGTCCGGGTTGTTCGACTGCCAGCGCCAGGTGTCCACGCACATGTCGTCGATCCTCTTGGTGGCGAACCAGTCGAGGTCCTTGTTGGCGCGGGTGGGGTCGGCGTACGACGCGGCGATGTCGCCGGCACGACGCGGCGCGATCTCGTAGGGAATCGGCCGACCGCTGGCCCGCTCGAACGCATGCACCACCTCGAGCACTGAAACCCCTTGTCCGGTACCGAGATTCCACGTCGACATGGAGTCGTTGCCGGTGCTGATCCGCGTCAGTGCCGCGACATGTCCGGCGGCGAGGTCGTCGACGTGGATATAGTCGCGCACCCCCGTGCCGTCGGGGGTGTCGTAATCGTCGCCGAAGATCGAGAGCTTGGCCCGACGGCCCACCGCCACCTGCGCGACGAACGGCATCAGATTGTTGGGGATGCCGCTGGGGTCTTCCCCGATCTGCCCGCTCGGGTGCGCGCCCACCGGATTGAAGTACCGCAGGGCTGCGATCCGCCACGACGGGTCGCTGGCGGCGACGTCGCGCAGCACCTGCTCGATCATCACCTTGGTCCACCCGTACGGATTGGTGGCCGACGTCGGCGAATCCTCGGTCATCGGCAGCACCGGTTCGGAGCCGTAGACCGTCGCCGACGACGAGAACACGAGGGTTCGCACGTCGTGGCGGCCCATCGCGCGCAGCAGCGAGAAGGTGGTGTCGAGGTTGTTCTGGTAGTAGTCGAGCGGCTTGGCCACCGACTCGCCGACCGCCTTGTATCCGGCGAAGTGGATCACCGCGTCGAGATCCTCGTGCTCGAAGAGTTTCTCGGTCTTGTCGACGTCGGTGAGGTCGAAGGCGTGCACCGGAATGTGGGTGCCGGTCAGCGCCTCGAGCCGGGCGATCACCGTCGGCCTGGAATTGCTGAAGTCGTCGACCACCACCACGTCGTGGCCCGCTTCGACGAGACGGATGACGGTGTGCGAGCCGATGTAGCCGGCGCCGCCGCTGACGAGTACACGCATGGAAACCACGGTAAGCGGTGCACCTGGTGGCTGCCAGCGAGGATGCTGTGAGATGGAGCAGTCGCGGGGCAGCGGAGGATTCAGAGGTGGGCATGTTGCGAACCGATGTGGAGTTCACGTCGTCGGGGACGACGATCCGGGGATGGCTCTACCGGCCCCCGGCGCAGTCCGGCTCGACAACGGATGCCAACCCCCCGGTGATCGTGATGGCGCACGGGCTCGGCGGTGTGCGGACCATGCGTCTGGACGCCTTTGCCGAGCGGTTCGCCGACGCGGGCTACGCCTGCCTCGTCTTCGACTACCGCCACTTCGGCGACAGCGACGGTGAACTCCGGCAACTACTCTCGGTGCGCCGACAACTCGCCGACTACGAGGCCGCCATCCGCCACGTCCGATCACTCGGCGGCGTGGACACCGCCCGCATCGTCGTGTGGGGTACGTCGTTCTCCGGTGGTCATGCGCTGACGCTGGCCGCGCGGCACCCCGAACTCGCCGCGGCTATCGCGCAATGCCCCTTCACGAGCGGAATCGCTTCCACCCTGGCGCTCGATCCGATCTCGGCGGCCAAGGTGACCGCACGCGGCATCGCCGACCTCGCGTCGAGCGTGGCGGGCCGTGGACCGGTCACCGTCGCGCTCGTCGGCACCGGACACCAGGCGGCACTGATGACCGCGCCCGACGCCGAACCCGGCTACTTGGCGCTGGTGGCGCCCGGTTCGACGTTCCGCAACGAGGTCGCCGCCCGCATCGGGCTGTCGGTTCTGCTGTCCGCGCCGGCCCGCAAGGTCGGCAAGATCACGGTCCCCACCTTCATCGCCGCATGCGACCCCGACACGGTGGCGCCGGTGCGTCCGACGATCCGCGCGGCCGGCCGCAATGCGCGCGTCACGTGCCGGCGATACCCGTACGGGCACTTCGACATCTACGTCGGCGACGCGTTCGACGAGGTGGTTGCCGACGAGATCGCATTCCTGCGCGACGTGGTGCCGGTATGACGTCGCGCCGTCGGTTCCCGGGTGCTCAGCCGTAGCAGACGCTGCGTACCCAGGCGCCGCCACCGGTCAGCGGGCCGATCGGCCCGACCGACGGCGCGGTGATGCACTGGCTGCGTCCCTGGGGGACGGGCTTGCCGGTGCGCGAATCGAACGGGAAGGTGTAGGCGAAGCTGATGGCGGTGGTCGGGTGCGTCTGCGGATACATGCCGAACAACTCGGGCAGCACGGTGCCCGGCCCGAATCCGAGGAAGCCGTAGCGCTTGCTTCCCGCCTTACCCTCACGCGGATTGTGCAGCTTGCGCAGCACGGTGTAGTACAGGGGCGGGTTGTAGGCGTCGGTCTGCTTGTAGAAGCCGACGAACTCGTAGACCTGGACGCCCGCGGCGAATAGTGCCTGGTAGGTGACATCGCCGAGCTGATCCACCCGGTGAATGCCCGGTTGGGTGGCTGCTGCGGACGGTGCTGCGGACGCCTGCGGGGTCACCGCGGCGCCCGCCCCGCCGGCGATGGTCAGTGCGGCCAGGGCGACGGCAACCCGTCGCTGGGTTTTCGAGACGATCGTGCGCATGAGAACCTCCGGGCAATTGGTGGGTAGTGGTATCCACGGTGTCGGAGGTGCCCGTCCGATCATTAGCCTTGGTAATTCATTGGGATGACATCGTGACCCGATCATTGGGGTGCAGGGAGTCTCCGCGGAGCGGTTCGTGGGCGAAAGCGCGAAAGCCCCGGTCGGGAGTGATCTGCGCGCGGAATCCCAACACCTGCGCCGCACGGGTGGGGTCGGCCACGACGTGGCGCACATCGCCGAGCCGGAAATCGTGAGTGATGATCGGTGACGGGCCGCCGAGTTCGTCGGACAGGATCGTGGCGAGTGTGCCGATGCTCACCGGTACCCCGGAAGCGACGTTGAATGCGTCGAACGATGCTCGAGGCGGACCGCAGTCCTCGTCGACGAGTGCCTCCACGGCCAGGGCGTTCGCCATGGCGACGTCGTCGACGTGGACGAAGTCGCGCATCTGGGCTCCATCCTCGAACACCAGTGGTGCCCGGCCGGCGGCCAGCATCGACCGGAAGATCGACGCCACCCCCGCGTAGGGGGTGTCTCGCGGCATGTGGGGTCCGTACACGTTGTGGTAGCGCAGCGCGATCGTGTGCGACCCGGTGGATACCGCCCACCCGCGCGCATACTGTTCCTGTGCGGCTTTGCTTGCGGCGTAATGATTCTGCGGTGCCGGCGGCGTGTGCTCGGGTGTCGGGGCCCAGCGGGTGTCGCACCCGTCGGGGCCGACGTGTTCGAAACGTCCCGCGCGCAGATCGGCGGGCCGTCGCTCGGGCACGTCGACGAGCGGACTGCCGGACGCGTCGACGTGGCAACCGTTGCCGTAGAGGACCATCGACGATGCCACGACCAGTCGACGCACACCGTGGCGGTGCATGGCCGCCAACAATGTGGCGGTGCCGAGGTCGTTGTTCCGGGCGAACTCCGGCGCATCGTGGAAACCGAGACCCAGACCGACCAGTGCGGCTTGATGATTCACCACATCGACGCCGGGAAGCACCGTGTCGAGTGCGGCTGCGTCGGTGACGTCGACCATGGCGACACCTGGAGGAGGATCGGCCGCCGCCGGGTGCGCACTGGGCAGCATCGCGTCGATACCCACGACGTCGTGACCACGATCGGCCAGCGTCGCCGCCACCCGTGACCCGATGAATCCGGCTGCGCCGGTGACCAGTACGCGGCTCATCGCGAGATCCCGCCGCGGACTGCCGGACCGTCCTGTTGGCGCTGATGGGCGAGGATGTGGGCGCTCAGCGTGTCGATATCGTGATCTGTTGTGCTGCACTCACACTGCGCGTCGGTATCGATACCGGAGATCGCAGCTTTGACGCATGCCTTGAGCCGGGGCAGGTTCGCGGCGAACTGTGCGAAGACCTCCGACGCCCCGACACCGTCGCCCGGCGCCACACCGGCGTCGAGGTCGGTGACGAGGCACAATGTGCCATAACACATTCCGAGTTCACGGGCCAACGATGCCTCCGGTTGTCCGGTCATGTTGATCAGATCGGCACCCCAGGCGGCATACATCCGGCTTTCGGCGCGGGTGGAGAAACGGGGCCCGTCGATGATCATGAGGGTACCCCCGTCGGTGATCGCCGCATCCGAGTCGCACAGCGCCGATCGAATGCGATCGCAGTACGGATCGGCGAACGAGAGATGCACCGGGTCGTGCGGATGATCGCCCACCGACGAGCGATCGAAGAAGGTCGCCGCACGTCCCGCGGTGCGGTCGATGAGCTGGTCGGGCACGATCAGGCTGCCGGGGCCGGCGTCCGGGTCGAGTGAGCCGACCGCGGCGGCGGCGATCACTGTTGTCACACCGAGGGAACGCAGCGCCCAGAGATTGGCGCGATAGGGAATCTCGTGCGGAAGATGATCGTGGTGGTTTCCGTGTCGCGGGATGAAGACCACCCGTCGGCCGTCGACCGTTCCCACGACCGGAGGGGCCGACGGTGTGCCGAAAGGTGTTTCGATGTCCACGGTGCTGACGTCGGTGTGGAAGAAGTCGTAGAAGCCGGTGCCGCCGATGATCCCGATTGCACCTGTGTCACTCTCGGATACTTCTCTGTCGGACATGATCTCTCCTCTGTGATTGGACGTCGGATTGACAACTGTCGGTGGCGGATTCACGCGAGGGGGTGCCTGCCCACGGGTCCTTATGCGGCGCAGCACCAGCCAGATCCCGGTGATCGCCCACACCGCCGCGACCGCCACTGCCAGCCCGGCCGGGTAATTGCGGTCGAGCAGCGTCGGATTCGAGGCGGGCGCCTGCCCGGCCGGTCGTGGCGCCAGCACGGGAACCGCCAGCAGTGTGAGGACCCCGGTGAATGCCAGCGCGATGGCGACGGGCACGTAGCGGCCGCGGTCACGCAGGGTGCGTCGCAGAATCCACCACACCGCCAACCAGATCGGCGCGAGCACGGCGTCATGGGCGATCACGCCACCGGCGAGCCACCCGACCATGGACGACCAGTCGGTTCGCGCCACCGCGGTCACGGTGAGAAACACTCCGTACCCGATGCCGCAGGCACCCACGAGCATCAACGCGGCGCGGGCGGGGGTTGCGCTCATCAGTGTGCCTCGATCCGGGCGAGCCATTTGGTCTGCATCACGCCCGGAAGGTTCGGTGCGATGAGCCGAGCGGGATAGCCGTGATCGAGATTGAGCCGGTTTCCGTTGATGGACAACGCGATCAGTGTGAGGTCGTCGGACACCTGGGCGGCGGGGATGTCGGCGATGGCGTAGGCGCCCCGTTCCAGTGACACCATGCGCGCCATCGATCCGGGTTGCGCGCCGACCGTGGCCAGAAGGTCTCGGAGCCGGATACCTGTCCACTGGGCGGACGCGCTCCAACCCTCCACACACGCGATCGGCAAGGTGACGGTGTGTTGCGGCATTGTGGTTTCCAGTTCGGCGATCGTGAAGGTCTGCGAGGCAGTGCCGTTGACCACGGTGAGCCGATAGTCCGGTGAGGTTGCCGCGGTGGTGATGCCCGCGTCGGACGCGGTGCGGTTGATGGGTACACCCTGTGGACCCTCACCCGATCGCGGCGCCAGAAATGCCAATCGCCGCAGCGGGGTGATGGTCTGCCCGGCGAACGCGACCACGGCGAGTCCCACTCCCACCGACGTGGCCAGCAGAATCGTCCGCCGGGAGGGTCCTGTCCCGGCTCGGTGGTCCTCCTCGGCGCCAGTGCTTGTCTCGGTCCCAGTGCCGGTCTCGATCCCAGCTCCGGTCTCGATCCCAGCGCCGGTCTCGATCCCAGCGTCGTCGCCGAGTGAGCGGCGGATGAGTGGCAACTTGACGGCTATGTGGATGAGGAGCGCGCCGATCGCCACGTAGGCGACGGCGTGGTGCGCCGCGGGAAAGAAGAATGTCCACGGGTACCAGTGCGCGATGTTCAGGATGCCGGTGACGAGTTCGAAGATCCCGGCCGCCACGAGTACGCCGATGCTGCCGCGTTCGGCCATCCGGACCGGCGATCCGATCAGAGGCCGTTCGAAAAGCTTGCGGTACACCAGACCGAGTTTCACCAGGAGCAACGGGATGGCGGCGATCCCGGACAGCACATGGGTGCCCTGAGTGACCCGGTAGAGCCACACGGGGTGTGCCGGCCAACTGAACCACTCCGGTGGGTGCTGGATCAGGTGGCTGAGGACTCCGGTGACGAAGCAGATCGAAAACGTGACACCGAGGGAGAGCCCGACCAGGGTCACCGTCCGCGGCGGTGCGTCGGCATCGCCGTCGGCATGTTCGGCGGTGTCGAGTGAACGGGTATCGCTCATCGCCGCACGGCCTCGACCAACAGTCGGCCGCTGATCTCGGTGATGTTCAACGGGTCCAGTCCGTGGCCGCGCATGGCCGCGGCCATGCCGTCGACCCCGACCCGGGCCCACGGGAACCAGGGACCGGCGCCGTGACGTCCTTCGGTCCGGACCACGTCCACCTGAACGCCCCCGACATGAGCGTCGAGTTCGGCGATCAGGGTGCCGCCGCGGGCAAGTAGCGCACCCACTCGTTCGAGGAGCAGCCCCGGATCGCCGCCGATGCCGATGTTGCCGTCGATCAGTAGCACGTGAGCCCAGCGGCCCTCGCCGGGGAGATGGCCGAAGATGTCGCGCTGCAGCACGGCGACCCCCCGCCGTCGGGCCGCCGACACGGCGACCCGCGAGATGTCGACACCGAGGGCCGGCACGTCGCCGGCAACCAGCGCTGCCACCAGTCGACCTGGGCCGCAACCGAGGTCGATCGTCGGTCCGTCACACCGGCGCACCACGGCGTCGTCGAACTCGCGATCGGCGGTGTCGTCGGAAGCGCCGTGCCAGCGGGCGACGGGGATGTCGGACCAGCGCCCGTCCGCGGTGCGAAGCACCCCGTGGACCCCGCTGAGCGCGTGGTCGAACCGGGCCGGTGATCGCGAGTCACGCGCGAGCGTGATGTCGATCTCCTCGGTCCTGAGATGGCGGTCCGCCGGAATGGTCACGAGGCACTCACGATCGCTCCGGAAGACGCCGCTTCGACGGCGAATTCGCTTGTCGGGGAACACGAGGCCGCCACCGTCGGCACGTCCTCCGGCCGGTCGACGTCGCAGACCATCGGCAGGAGCTCGGTGACCAGTCCCGCGCGGCGCAGTGCCGTCTCGGTTCTGGCGGCGGTGTCGACCCGCGACATCGGGACGTCGCCGAGCGCCTCGGCGCCCGCGCCGCCGGTCAGTCCCAGTCCCCACCAGCCGCCGTCGGCGGCAGGGCCGAGCCACGCGGTGTCTGCACGGCCGTCGACGATCCAGGACAATGATCGACTCAACACGGCAGGTCCGATTTGTGGTGTGTCCATGCCGATCTGGAGAACATGTCGGGCACCGCTCGCGGTGGCGTCCCGGTGTGCATGGACCAGCCGGTCGGCGAAGGTGTCACCGCGTTGCGCCACGACCGTGCAGCCGTCGAGCTCGGCGGAGATCTCCTCCGATCGTTGTGCGCAGCGCAGATCGCCGTGCCAGGAGACCACCACAGCGGCTCCGGTCGCCCGAGCATGACGCAGGGTGTCCAGCAGCGCGGCCGCAGCCAGCCGGGCCGCTCCCACCGGCCCGTACTCCGGTGCCAGACGGGTTTTCGCCAGCCCCGGGACCGGTGCCTTCGCCACGATGAGGATCGCCCCCGTCGTGACACCCCCCGTCACGACACTCCCCGTCATGACAACGCCGCCAGGAAGTCGTGTCCGGCACGAAGCGAACCCAGTACCGACCCCGAGACCTTGGATCGCCCCGCACTCCGCTCGCGAAACGACACGTCGACCTCGGCCACTGTGAGGCCGGCTTGCGCTGCCCGCACGAGGAACTCGACCGGATAGCCGGATCTGCGGTCTTCGATGCCCAAGTCGATGAGCACATCGCGGGAAATCGCCCGCATCGGGCCGATGTCGGTCACGATGATCCCGAAGCGGCGTCGTAATCGCCAGGCGGCCAGTCTGGTTCCGGCCCGGGCATGCCACGGCCACGCGCCGGCCCCGACGGGGCGTCGGCTTCCCACTGCCACGTCGGCACCGCCCTGGAGTGCTGCGACGAGATGCCGGAGTTCTCCGGCATCGAGCGATCCATCGCCGTCGATCGTGCAGACGACGGATGTCTCGGCGGCGAGAACGCCTGCGTGCACTGCGGATCCGTATCCGGGACGTGGTTCGGCGATCACCCGGGCGCCGTGTGTGCGCGCGACCTCGGCGGTGGTGTCGGTGGACCCGTTGTCCACCACCAGCGTGGCGTAGCACTCCGGAATCGATTGCAGCACAGTGGGTAACGCCGATGCCTCGTTGCGGCAGGGGATGATGACGGTGATGTCGTCGGGATTCACATGGCCCAGCGTAGGAGCAGCACAGGGCGCGGTCAGCAGGCTCGTGCTTACGGAAATGTGACGGCGCACCGCCGGGTCTTACGGAAGTGTGACGAGTGGCCGCGGAGCCATCCGCCCATGTCGGCGGGTGGCTAGGCTGCGGTGTCGTGACCCTCTTCCCGAAGCAACGGGTAGGCGATGTCGCCGAATCCGACGGCGTTGAATCCGACGTCGCCGAATCCGACGGCGTTGAATCCGACGGCGCCGAATCGACTGCGCCCCCGCGCGACCGGTTACGCCGACGCTCGCTGACGGCCGTGGCCGGTGCCGCCCTACTGGTCGCCGCTGCGGTCGTGACACCGCTGCTTGTCGGGGATGGCCTGCGCGGCAGAATCTTTGCCGACGCGGCACCGCTGTTCGGGAAGTGGTTGCCGCACCTCGGACCGGGGACCGTGCCCGCGGTCGTCCTGGCTGTCGCGGCGGTGTCGGTGATTCCGTCCCGACTGGCGTCGTTGCGGATCGGTCCGCTGGCCCTGTGGGCATGGGGGATCGGCGCCGCGTGGACCATGAGTCTCGCACTCGTCGACGGCTGGCAGCGGGGGGTTGCCGGCCGGCTGGTGAGACCCGACGAGTATCTGGCCGAAGTTCCTGGTGTGCACAGTATTTCGGGAATGCTGTCCGGATTCTCGGCGCGTATTCTCGACCATCAGCCCGATTCGTGGACCACGCACGTGTCGGGGCATCCGCCGGGTTCGCTGCTGACGTTCGTCATCCTCGATCGTGTCGGCCTCGGTGGCGGCGGTTGGGCGGCACTGTGGTGCGTGGCGATCGGAACCTCGGGTATCGCGGCGGCGATCGTGACGCTCGAGCGGCTCGGCTCACTCGACAGCGCCCGCCGCGCCGCACCGTTCCTCGCGTTCTTCCCGGGTCTGATCTGGGTGGGCGTCAGCGCTGACGGCTACTACATGGGTGTGGTGGCGTGGGGACTGGCCCTGCTGGCCATCGCGGCAACCACCGTGGGCTCGAGGTCGGCCGCGGCCGCCATCGGCGCCGGCCTACTGCTCGGCTTCGCGCTGTTCCTCAACTACGGGCTCGTGCTGTCCGGGATCATGGCCGCGGCAGTGCTGCTGGCCGCGCGCTCGTGGCGGCCGATTCCCTGGGCGCTCGCCGCCGCGCTCGCCGTGGTCGCCGCTTTCGCTCTCACCGGCTTCTGGTGGCTCGACGGCTACCACCTCGTCGTCGAGCGGTACTACCAGGGCATCGCGTCGCAGCGGCCGTTCGCCTACTGGGGGTGGGCGAATCTGGCGGCGACGGCGATCGCGGTCGGTCCGGCGACGGTGGCCGCCTTCGCCCGTCTCACCGACCTGTCGGTACTGCGTCGTCGAGAGTTGTGGCCGGCGCTGGCCGGGTTCGCGGCGCTCGCCGCCGCCGACCTCAGTGCGCTGAGCAAAGCCGAGACCGAACGAATCTGGCTACCCTTCACCTTGTGGATGGTGACGGCGACCGCCGTGCTGCCCATCCGTGACCGGCGATGGTGGCTGGGTGGGCAGGTTGTGCTCGCACTCGTCGTGAATCACCTCGTCCTCACGTACTGGTGAAAGGTGGGTGTGATGCGCATCCTGGTCGCGGATGACGACACGGTGGTCCTCGATGTGGTGGGGCGCTACCTGCGGCACGCGGGCATGGAGGTAGTCGCGGTGGCCGACGGCATCTCTGCTCTCGCCGAAATCGACAGTGGTGACATCGATTTGGCCGTCGTCGATGTGATGATGCCGGGGCTCGACGGCATCGAGGTGTGTCGTGACGTCCGGATGGGTGATCACCGGGATGTCCCGGTGATCCTGCTCACCGCACTCGGTTCGACCGATGATCGGGTGCTGGGCCTGGAATCGGGAGCCGACGACTACGTGACCAAACCATTCAGTCCCCGCGAGCTGACGCTGCGGGTGCAGTCGGTGTTGCGGCGTATCCGCACGTCCCCGCCGCCGGGACGCGACGAGGGGGAGCCCGATCATCTCGACGGCGGTGACGTCGTCGTGGATCTGCGTGCACAGCTGGTCACCGTCGGCGGGCGTGCGTTGTCGACCACCAAACGTGAATACGATCTGATCGTTCATCTGATGACCCACCCCGACCAGGTGTTCAGTCGCGACGAACTGCTCGAGCAGGTGTGGGGCTGGAAGTTCGGCGATCAGTCCACGGTGACGGTGCACGTCAAGCGCGTGCGCACCAAACTCGGTTCCGCGTCACGGATCGAGACGGTGTGGGGGAGAGGCTACCGCTGGGTCCGGGGTCCGCTCGTCGACGAGTCGCGTCCCGGGGAGTGACACGATGACCGACACACTGCGAATCCTTGCCGTCGCACTGATGTGGACCGCGCCGCTCGTGGTCGGCGGAGCGCTGTTCCTGTGGTGGCAACAGAAGATGTCGTTGCTGCTCAGCCTGGTCATCATGACGTTGATCCCGCTGGTGGCCACGTTTGTCGGTGTGTTCGCGGTGAGCGGGCTCATGTTCACCGGCGACCTTCGGCGAACGATCACCGTGCTCGCTGCGGTCGCGGTGATCACCGTGCCCGCGGCGCTGTTGTTGGGCCGAATCCAGGCACGACGAACCGTGTGGGAACGGCAGATGCGTCAGCAGGAACGCGCCGCCGAGCGCTCGCGGCGCGAACTGATCGCGTGGGTCAGCCACGACCTGCGCACCCCGCTCACCGACATCAAGGCGCTGGCCGATTCCCTCTCCGACAGCGTGGTGACCGAGCCCGACGAGGTGATCGAGTTCGCGCAGCAGATCGGACGCGACGTGGACCGGCTGTCGGCGATGGTCGACGACCTCTTCGAGATGTCGACGATCAGCGGCGGAACCCTCCGGCTGGACATGGAGGAGATCGACCTGCGTGAAGTGATCGACGAGGTGGTCGGGTCGGTACGCTCGGTGGCCGCGCGCGTCGGCGTCACGATCGAGGTCGACGCACCCGAGGACGCCGTCGAGATCGTCGGCAGCTCCCACGCCATGTCGCGGGTGCTGACCAATCTCACCGTGAACGCGCTCGCCCACACCCCGCCCGGTGGATCGGTACGCATCGCGACCGGCGTCGACGAGCACCCCGGGGTTGCCACCACGGCGACGGCTCCCGGCGGCGCGGTGGCATGGTGCCGCGTCGACGACTCCGGGTCCGGGATCGACCCCGACGACCTACCGCGCATCTTCGAGATGGCCTACCGCGGCTCCGCGGCGCGCACACCGGGCCGGGCGGACGCGATCCCGGTGGGCTCGGGAATGGGACTCGCGATCGCGCGCGGCCTGATCACGGCCCATGCGGGCACGATCAGCGCGTCGAACACTGCGTCGGGGGCGCGGTTCGAGGTGCGGTTGCCGCCCCGGGCTCAGTCCAGCGAGTGGACGTAATCGCCGGTGTCGATGGCGTCGAAGGTCGTCTCGGTCGCCGAGGTGTCGAGCGTCTTCGAGGTGATGGCCAGGCCCTCACCGGTCTGCACAAACAGCTTGCGCTCGGTGAGGTCGTATCCGGCCCAATACCGCGAATAGTCGCTCCAGGAGTTGGTGTCTCCCTTGTGTTCGAGGCCGGGCGGGATGATCACGGTGCGGAAGGCCGCGTACAGCTGGGCGATGCCCTTGTCGCGGTCGAACGGCTTGAGGTAGGCGGCGAGGTTGAAGGCTCGTGCCATGCGGGAGGGCGCGGTGTAGTCGCCGGGCAGCCCGAACATGCCGAAGCCGGTGCCGCCCTCGATCGGCTGCAGTTCGTACCCGGTGGGCAACTTCTTCGCCGCACTCGGGTCGACGTTGGTCAGGCCGAGGTAATTGCGGATGTTCACCAGGTGCCAGTCGTACTCGGGGCTGTTGGTGTAGGCGCCGGCGTAGTCATAGATCTTGAACGAACCGTCCTCGACCGGCTCCAGCACGATGCCGTCACCGGTGGTGTCGACGAAGCAGTAGTGCAGCGGCATCGAGATGTTCAGGCCGAAGGCCGAGTACTTCTGGTCGAGGAGTGCGAACTCGGTGTACTTCTCGCGGATCTCGGCCACGCTGGCGAACTGGCTGAGGATGTAGCTGACGAACTCCTCGCCGAGCACGGCGGTCTGCTTACGTGCGGCGATGTCGTCTGCGGAGCCGCGGGTGCATTCCATGAGAACCTGGGTATCGCCGGCCAGGCCATTTTCGTTGATGCCGTCGAGCAGGATGGTGGTGCCCTTGATGCCCACCCCCATCGTGGCGTACTTGCTGGTCCACGCGGTCAGCGGACTCGACATCTCGGTGTTGGCCGGGATGCTGGAGATCACCACGATGTTGTCCAACGTCGGGGGCAGACCCGCCGGGGTGCCGAACATCGGGATGTCGAGATCCATCGTCCGGCCGAAGAAAACGTCACCGTTCTTGGCCGTGACTTTGATCCCTGTACACATGTGTCTCTCCTCCATCGTGGACGCCCTGACGCTGAGGGCTTTCTTTCGTACAACTACACCGCTCGTCGCTTCGTGTGCGCAGGACTCGACGATCAGGGCACAAGTTCGCGACTCGGACCGTCACAGGAGCGCTCTCGTCAGCCGACTACCTTCTCGGTGGCCGCGTACTTTGCCTCGGCCGATTGCTTGGCGCTCTGCCACCAGCCGGCGTTGTCGCGGTACCAGTCCACGGTGGCCGCCAGACCCGACCGAAAGTCCACAAACTTCGGCCGCCAACCCAGTTCGGTGCGCAGCCGGGTGGAGTCGATGGCGTAGCGACGGTCGTGGCCCGGACGGTCGGTCACGAAGTCGAAGGCGTCGCGCGGCTGCCCGAGCAACTCGAGGATGGTCTCGACGACCGTGCGGTTGTCCACCTCGCCGTCGGCGCCGATCAGATACGTCTCACCGATCTCGCCCTTGTCGATGATCGTCCACACCGCGTCGTTGTGGTCGTCGACGTGAATCCAGTCGCGCACGTTGCGTCCGTCGCCGTAGAGGCGGGGCCGCACCCCGGAGAGCACATTGGTGATCTGGCGCGGAATGAACTTCTCCACGTGCTGATAGGGGCCGTAGTTGTTGGAACAGTTGGAGATCGTCGCGGGCACCCCGAACGAGCGCACCCAGGCCCGCACCAGCAGATCGCTACCCGCCTTGGTGGAACTGTAGGGACTCGACGGGTTGTAGGGCGTCGCCTCGGTGAACCGTGCCGGGTCGTCGAGATCGAGGTCGCCGTAGACCTCGTCGGTGCTGATGTGGTGATAGCGCACGTCGTGCCGCCGCACCGCCTCGAGCAGCGAATACGTGCCCACCAGGTTGGTCTGGATGAATGCCGACGGATCGGCCAGCGAGTTGTCGTTGTGCGACTCCGCGGCGAAATGCACGACGAGGTCGGTGTCGGCGACGAGGCGGTCGACCAGGTCGGTGTCGGCGATGTCGCCGCGCACCAGTTCGACACTGTCGGCGACGGGCGTGAGTGTTTCCGGGTTCGCGGCATAGGTGAGTTTGTCGAGCACCGTGATCTGCGCGTCGGGCCGTTGGGAGAGGGTGCGGAGCACGAAATTGGCGCCGATGAAGCCGGCGCCGCCGGTGACCAGAACCCGCATCGTCGGCTCCTCCTCGTCAGGTGTTCACAGTGCCATCAGCTGTTCACAGTGGTCAGGTGACCAAGCGGTCACTGTGGACTGTACTCAGGTGGTGACGCACGCGCGTGCGGAGCACCGCGCGCACCCTTACCCTTGCTGACATGCGCGGAATCATTCTGGCCGGTGGCACGGGGTCGCGGTTGCATCCGATCACCCAGGGTGTGAGCAAGCAAATGGTGCCGGTGTACGACAAGCCGATGATCTATTACCCGCTGTCGACGCTGATGCTGGCGGGTATTCGCGACATTCTGGTGATCACGACACCGAAGGATGCGGCGGCCTTTTCGGGTTTATTGGGGGATGGCAGTCAGTTCGGGATCAATATCTCGTATGTGACGCAGGCCTCGCCGGATGGTTTGGCGCAGGCGTTCGTGTTGGGTGCCGATCACATCGGTTCGGAGTCGGTGGCCCTGGTGTTGGGCGACAACATCTTCTACGGGCCGGGCCTGGGTAGCCAGTTGCAGGGCTTCGAGGATCTCGACGGTGGTGCGATCTTCGCCTACTGGGTGGCCGATCCGAGTGCGTACGGGGTGGTGGATTTCGACGCGAACGGGCAGGCGGTGTCGCTGGAGGAGAAACCGGTGGCGCCGAAGTCCAATTATGCGGTTCCGGGTTTGTATTTCTACGACAACGACGTGATCGAGATCGCGCGGAATCTGACGCCGAGTGCGCGGGGTGAGTTGGAGATCACCGACGTGAATGCGCATTATCTCGAGCGCGGGAAACTCGCGGTGAAGGTGTTGCCGCGCGGGACGGCCTGGCTGGACACCGGGACCTTCGATTCACTGTTGGACGCAGGCAATTTCGTGCGGACGGTGGAGCAGCGGCAGGGACTCAAGATCGCTGTTCCCGAGGAAATCGCTTGGCGGCGTGGATATTTGAGTGATGACGAGCTCGCGGTGCGGGCCGAGAAGCTGCGCAAGTCGGGCTATGGCAATTACCTGCTCGACATCTTGGCCCGCGGCAAGGGTTTCGGGTGATCGGGGTGTCGGTGACGGGAGCGCGAGAGTGAAGATCCGTCCGCTGTCGATCGACGGGGCGTGGGAGTTCACCCCGGTGCAGCACGGCGACGCCCGAGGGCTGTTCGCCGAGGCGTTCAAGGCCGACATGCTCGCCGAGGTCATCGGTCACCGGTTCGATCCCGCGCAGGTGAATTTGTCGGTCTCGGCGGCCGGCGTGCTGCGCGGTGTGCATTTCGCCGATGTGCCACCGGGACAAGCGAAGTACGTCACCTGTCCGTCGGGTGCCATCCTCGACGTCATCGTCGACATCCGCGTCGGGTCGCCGACCTTCGGCACCTACGACACCGTGCTGCTCGACGACACCGACCGCCGCGCGGTGTACCTGTCGGAGGGGCTCGGCCACGCGTTCTGTGCGCTCGCGGACAACTCGACCGTCACCTACCTGTGCTCGACCGGGTACAACCCGACTGCCGAGCACGGGATCAATCCGCTCGATGAGGAAGTCGGCATCGCGTGGCCCACCGAGGCCCGGGACGGGTCACCGCTGACCTACGAGTTGTCGGGGAAAGACACCGCGGCCCCCGGGCTGAGTGAGGCCCGGGAATCGGGGCTGCTCCCCGATTTCGACGACGTGACAGCCTACCTTCGCTCGCTCACCTGATCCATCCGCAAATTCGTGCCATGGTGGCACGAAACATGTGCCGACATGATCGGGTGCCCGTCGAAAATCGCCTCCTGCCAGGCTGTTTGCGCACGTGGGCGATGCCGGAACCCGTAAAGCGGACGCGTCGACGGAGTAGAACGAGGTCATGACCACCTTGTTGCGCAACGCCGTCCTCATCGACGGTACCGGCGCCGATCCGATCCCCGACGCCGTCGTGATCGTCGACGACGGCAAGATCACCTACGCGGGCCCGGCGTCGGGCGCTCCGCAGCCCGCGGACGGCGCACCCGCACCCACCACGATCGACCTCGAGGGCAACACGCTGTGCCCCGGGTTCTTCGACTGCCACGTGCATCTGTCGCTCCCGGGTACGAAGGGCAGCCCGTACGCGATCGCACTGGTGCCGCCTGCCTACCGGTACTACCAGCTGATCGACCGCCTCAAGGTCACCCTGCACGCGGGCGTGACCACCGTGCGTGACCTCATGGGCGTCGATGTGGGCGTCCGCGACGCCGTGGCCCACGGACTCGTCGAGGGTCCGCGACTGCTGGTGGCGGTGAACATGCTCAGCCAGACCGCCGGTCACGCCGACTTCCACCTCAAGTCGGGTGTCGACGTCACCGCCGAGGTCGGCGGCTACCGCGTCGACACCGTCGACGAAGCGCGCAAGCGGGCACGTGAGCTGATCCGGATGGGTGTCGACGTGATCAAGGTGGCGTCGTCCGGTGGTGTGGCCTCGCCGAACGACCAGCCGACCTGGCTGGGCCTTCGTGAGGAGGCGGTCGCGGCCATCGTCGAAGAGGGCCAGAACTACGGCGGCGTTCCGGTGGCCGCCCACGCCATCGGCTACCCCGGCATCCGTGCCGCGGTGGAGGCCGGGGTGCACAGCGTCGAACACGGCTATGACCTCGACGAGGAACTGCGCGCGCAGATGGTGGAGCAGGGCACCTTCCTGATCCCGACCCTTCTCGAAACCATGAAGGACGTCACCACTTCGCCGGACAGCCTCGCCAAGAGCAAGGAGTGGCATGAGAAGGCACACGTGGCGGTCGGTGAGTCGGTGGCGGCAGGTATCCGGGTGGGTCTGGGTACCGATGCGGGACTCTCGCCCGACCACGGCGACAGCCTGAAGGAACTCGCCCTGCTGGTGGAGTTCGGTGGCATGACCCCGCTGGAGGCGATCGTCGCCGGTACCAAGACCTCGGCGGACCTGTGCGGGCTCGGCGACAAGCTGGGCACCGTCGAGGCAGGCAAGATCGCCGATCTCGTGGTGGTGCGCGGCAACCCGCTCGACGACATCAAGTCGGTGGGCGAGCACGAGAACATCCTGCTGGTGATCAAGGAAGGCAAGACCGCCATCAACCGCGGCGAGTTCGCCAACGCCTGATCCGACGTCGTTTCCTGGGCCCCGGCCAGCCGGCCGGGGCTCAGTTGTCGGCGTTCTCCGATTCCGCGTTCTGCAGGGCGACGGCCCGTGCGAGCCGGGCGTAGCGGATCTCGAGTTCGCGGAACCGCAGATAGGTGGCCACCGTGGTGAACGCGAACGCGATGACCAGGCAGTACAGCACGAGGTCGGTGCCGCGGCCCACCCCGACCCACCCGGCCACCACGGTCAGGTCGTTGGGCCGCAGCATCGCGTAGATGCCGAAGGCCACGAACGCGACGAACAGCAGTTTCACGCCGGCCGACGATCGGGCGTTGCCCCGGTTGGTGAGGAAGAACCACACCAGCCCCAGCGCGGCGGCCACCAGCAGGATCTGGATGACGATCATGGCATTACCTCCGCATGCGTCCGTGGAGCAGGCCGTCGGCCACGATGTTGACCCCGTTGATCAGGGACTGCCCCTTGGCGCGTGAGTAATCGGTGTACAGGATGGTGACCGGTTGTTCGGCCACCCGCCAGTGGTGGTGGTCGATGAGGGTCACGAACTCCGATGCGTGACTCATCCCGGCCATCAGCAGGTCGAGCTCATCGGCGACGGTCTTGTTGAAGGCCCGCAGTCCGTTGTGCGCATCGCTGAGGCCGAGTCGTCGGGTGCGTGGGCTGAGGAACACCACCGTCCGCAGCACGATGCGCTTGAGTAGCGGTACGGACTCGCTGCGTCCGTCGGCGAAGCGTGTGCCGACGACGATGTCGATCGGCTCGGTGCGCAGGCGATCGACCATGGCCACCACGTCGTGCACCTGATGCTGACCGTCGGCGTCGAAGGTGACGAAATACCGTGCTCCCGGCTGTGCCCGCGCATATTCGACGCCCGTCTGGATCGCGGCGCCCTGGCCGAGATTCACCGGATGCCGCACGAGGCGGATTCCCCCTCCGCCCTCGGGGGTCACCACGCGTGCGGCCGCCTTGATCTCGGCGGCGGAGTTGTCGCGGGAGCCGTCGTCGACGCACACGATGTTGGGAAAGGTCTTCGCGGCGTTGACGACCACGTCGCGGATCACCTCGCCCTCGTTGAACACGGGGATCACCAGCCACACGTCGTCGTTGGTGGTCGCCCCCCTGTTCGCTGAGGCCTCCGTCATGTACGTCACCCTATCGCCCAGAAGGGCGGGTCCATGTCACGCCCGTTCCCGGCGCGCGAACGTGCGTGCCGCGACCGGGCTGATGAGGCCTCGCGCACCTGATTACCCTGTAGCGGTGCCGATCGACGTGATGATGCCCTTCTACGGCGACGTCGACCAGTTCCGTCAGTCGGTCACCAGCGTGCTCGGCCAATCCGATCCGGACCTGCGGCTGGTGGTGGTCGACGACTGCTACCCCGACCCGGAGCCGCGCGAATGGCTGACCTCACTCGACGATGCGCGTGTGCACTACCAGCGCAACGAGACCAATCTGGGTGTGAACGGCAACTTCCGCCGCTGCGTCGACCTGGTCACCGCCGATCGGTTCGTCGTGATGGGCTGCGACGACGTGATGCTGCCCGACTATCTGTCCACGGTGCGGTCGATCTCCGACCGGCATCCCGACGCCGCGGTGGTGGCGCCGGGTGTCGAGGTGATCGACTCGCAGGACCGGGTGGTGCGCCCGATCGGCGACCGCGTCAAGGCCTTCCTCGCGCCGTCGGGTCCGGCAGTGCTGCGCGGAGAGGCGATGGCCACCAGCCTGTATCGCGGAAACTGGACGTACTTCCCGTCGCTGCTGTGGTGTACCGAGCCGGTGCGGCGGGTCGGGTTCCGGCCTGGGCTCGACGTGGTCCTCGACCTCGCGTTGCTCGTCGACCTCGCGTTCGCCGGTGCGGAACTGGTGCACGATCCGGCGGTGGTGTTCCGTTACCGTCGCCACGACGCGTCGGTGAGTTCGGTGCAGGCCGTCGACGGTCGGCGCTTCGCGGAGGAGAACCGGTTCTTCGCCGACGAGGCGGTGCGCTGCGCACAACACGAATGGCCGCACGCGGCTCGGGCGGCTCGCCTGCATCTCACGTCGCGCCTGCATCACGCGATGTCCAGGGCGGCGTCCACGATGGCCGTCCACAAGGGTCACCGCTGAGGGGTGCCGAGTGCACCGGTGCAGGTCGCCGGTCTCAGCCGTGACGGCTGTGGACCTATTCCGCTCGCGCGAGCCCCAACACGTGCACCGACACGCCCACCAGCGGGCCCGCGATCAGCGAGAGCGCGACGCGGTCGGCCACCGACAGGGGGACGGTGAGCAGCGCGGCACACGCGGCCGCGGCCACCCACCAGCCGGCGGCGTACCAGCGATGCGCGCCCACCGCGACGGTCGCCGACCCGGTGACCGTGAGCACCCCCAGTGCGGTGGCGCCCAGGGTGAACCAGGCCAGGGTGAGTCCGGGCAGCGTGTAATCGCCGCCGAAGACGTGGGTGAGCAGCCACGAGCCGATCGCCCAGGCGGCCACCGCACCCACCGCACCGATCACCGCCACCACCGCCAGCGGGGCGGCCAGTGAGGTGGCCACCCGCGGCCGGGCGGCGACGAAACGGGAGATCAGAAACCCTTGAAAACTGTTGAGCGGCACCAGTAGTGGTGCGCGGGTGAGCGTCACCGCGAGGATCACCGCACCCACCACCTGCTGGTCGTCGGCGGTGCGGGAGGTGAGATTGATGAGCACCGGGAATCCCATCACCACCACGGCCGACGCGAGGGCCGCGGCCATGGCGGTCAGGGTGTTGGCGGTCAGCCGCCGGGTGTCCACGTCGCCGGGCAGTCCCACTGCGCGCCGTGCGGCCGACGATCCCAGCAGCACCAGACACCACGAGACCGAACCGATCACGGTCACCACCAGGAACGCGCTCACGCCCCAGCCCGCCGCCACCGCGAGTACCGCACCGCCCAGCCGGATCAGCGCATCCACGCTGAGCAGCACCGCGAACGGGGTCCAGCGCACCGCCCCCGACAAGGCGCCGCACAGGTGGGCGTACACCGCGAAACTAGCGACCCCCAGCGCGAGCAGCATCACCGACAGCCCGCGCTGCTCGTCGAAGACGCGGCTGCTCCACAGCGGCGCGGTGGCGGCCACGAGCACGGCCAGTCCGACGCCGATGCCGACGTTCACCCGCAGCGGCCGGCCCCGTGCGACATCGGATTCCGACGCCGCGCGCACCGCGCGGGTGGTCTCCTGCAACTGCCCGTTCTGGGCGCCGGTCACCAGCCCGTAGGCGGCCCAGAACACCGCGAACACCGCGTACCCGCCGGCGCCGAGGTGGCGTGCGGCCAGCAGCAGCACCAGATACCCCGAGACCGCCGCCACCACGGTCGCGACGGTGACGCGCCGCATCGGATCAGGCCGGTCCGGGGAAGGGTGGCAGTGCGGGTGTGAACAACCACTGGTCCCACAGGTCGTGCAGCGGTGCCGCAGAGTAGTTGGCGGCCAGCGCGATGAAGTCCTCGGTGGTCGCCGACCCGTAGCGGTACTTGTCGGTCCAGCGCCGCAGCAGTGCGAAGAAGTTGCCGTCGCCGATGCGTAACCGCAAGGCGTGCAACGTGATCGCGCCGCGCTTGTACACCCAGTCGTCGAACATCTTGCGCGGGGTGGGATCGGTGAGCGGTACCCGGACCGGCGACGCGGCGAGTTTGGCGTAGTAGTGGCGGGCCAGTTCGTCGGCGCTGCGCCCGCCGGAACGCTGGCTCCACAGCCACTCGGCGTAGCAGGCGAAGCCCTCGTGCAGCCAGATGTCGTGCCAGCGCGAGAGCGTCACCGAATTGCCGAACCACTGATGGGCCAGTTCGTGGGCCACCAGCCGTTCGGAACGGCCGGTGCCGTCGCAGTGATTGGCGCCGAACGTGGAAAAACTCTGCGCCTCCAGCGGAATCTCCAGTACGTCATCGGTCACGACCACCGTGTACTGCGGAAACGGATACGGCCCGAACATCTCGGAGAACACCTCGATCATGTCGAGCTGGCGGGCGAAGTCGATCCGGAAGTTGCCCTTGAGCCGCGGGGGGAGCACGGCGGCCACCGCGACCGGACGCGACGCGAGGCGAATGTGTTCGTACAGCCCGATCTGCACCGACGCGAGGTAGGTGGGCATCGGCTCCAGCTGCTGGTACACCCAGGTGGTCTGCGCGGCGCGCACCCGGCGTGATTCGAGGACGCCGTTGGCCAGTGCGTAGTACGGGCTGTCGGTGGTGATGGCGATCCGGTAGGGCGCCTTGGCGCTGGGATGGTCGTCGCACGGAAACCACGACGCCGCGCCGTTGGGCTGATTCGCGCACAGCGCGCCGTCGGAGAGTTCTTCCCAGCCCACCTCGCCCCAGAGGCCGCGGATCGGTCGCGGCGACCCGCTGTAACGCACCACGATCGTCATCGCACCGCCGGGCGGGATCGGGGTGCCGGGAGTGATGGTGAGTTTGCGATTGCGGTGGCTGTACCGAACGCGCTTGTCGTTCACGCTGACCCGCGAGACATGCAGGGCAGACCCCAGATCGAGGCTGAACCGGCGCAGGTCCACATACGACGTCGCGGTGAGGACCGCGGTGCCCTCGAGCCGGTTGCTCGAGACCTTGTATTCCAGTTCGAGGTCGTATCGCGAAATCCGATACCCGAGGTTGCCGTTGTCGGGAAGATAGGGGTCGATGACATCAACGGGTGATCCGAGAACGGGCTGCCGCGGAATCTTGCCCGACTTACCCGGCACCCATCACTCCTGTCGTCATCTCCGCTGGCCCGCGAAGTGTCAGCCTACCCGCAGTGCGCAGGCGTGGCGGAGCGCACCTTGTAAGCGGACCTTGGTCCGGATAGTGTCGGATCGCAGACGGGTCGGGAGGTCCGATCGCGATCTACGAAAGGAAACCCATGTACCCCACTCGCAGCATCGCGCTGTTGGCGGCCCGCGTCATCCTGGGCATCATCTTCATCGCCCACGGATGGCAGAAACTGCACACCTACGGTCATGAGGGAGTGGTGGCCAGCTTCAAGACGATGGACGTGCCCTTCCCCGAATTCTCCGCCTACTACGCCACCTGGGTGGAGTTCGTCGGCGGCATCCTGCTCATCCTGGGACTGTTCCTGCCGCTGGTGTCCGTGCTGCTGATCATCGACATGATCGGTGCCATCTTCACCGCGCACATCGACCACGGCTTCTGGACCGCCGACGGCGGTTACGAATTCCCGCTGGCGCTCATCGCGGGCCTCCTCGCGGTCGGCTTCGCGCAGGCCGGTGGCCTCGCGGCCGACACCCATGTGTTCCGCCGGCGGCGCTCCGCGGTGAGCTGACCGACGGTGAGCTGACCCCGGAACCGGGGGTTCACGCGATCGCGAGACCGTCGATGCTCACCCGCTCGTCGGAATCGCGGGTGTCCGGCGGCAGCGTCGCCACGATGTCGGTGACCGCCGCATAGACATCGGCGCCGTGGCCGAGCGACACCCCGTCGAGGGTGTCGCCGGCCAGCATCAGTGCCGGATCGACGCCGTGCCGGTGCACCACCGCGGCACCGACAAGCCGCCGGGCCTGGGCGGGGTCGGTGTCCCACAACGCGTCGGCGGTGAGGAGATACAGGCGGACGGCCGGCGGATAGTCGGCGAGATGCACCAGCGCCCACGCCCAGTGCTTGGCGACGTCGACGGTGTCGTTCTGGCCGCGCCCGTGGGTGCGGACGTATTTGCCGTAGAGCTCGCGGCATCGTGAATCGGAGTCCGACCACAGCTGCAGCTTCGACATGCAGCGCACGCAGTCGTGCAGATTCGACAGGTAACCCACCGAATAGGGGCCCTCACGTCGCGAGCGGATCTCGGCGAGCACGGAGAATTCGGCGAGGGCGTGGTGGTACTCGCCTGCCGAGTAGAGGGCCTGGGCTTCCCGCTGCATTTCGGCCAGCATCTTGCCCATTGTGGCCGATGGCGGGGTCGGGTGGGGCCGTTTCGGCCGGACGCGGGTCGCGTGGGAAAGCCGGGCGGGTGGGCGCGGCAGGGCAGGGGTAGCCGCGTCCGAACCAGCGTGGCGAAGGCATATCGTGGAATGGTGAACACCGACATCGACAGCACTCCGGAAGGCTCGGACGGCGAGTACAGCCTGGACGCCGACGACCAGCTGCAGCCCGAGGACACACTCGACGACCGCGGCGTGGACGACGTGCTCGACGAGGGTTACTCGCCGCCGGATTACCTGCCCAAGGGCGCCGTGCACGGGCTGACCGCCCAGGAGATGCACGACGGCGAGTCGCTCGACGAACGTCTGTCCGAAGAAGAGCCCGACGTCGGTGCGACCGACCCGCTCGACGACATCGAGAGCGACGAGAAACGTGACTGGCGCTCGCACGAAAGCGATTCGAGCGACGAGTTCGTCGAGGACGACCAGGTGGGCAATCGGCGCGCCGGGCGCCTGCTCGCGCCCGACGAGGGCGACGGCTTCGACACCGAATCCGACGCCGTGGCCACCGACTGCGGCATCGACGGAGCCGGTGCCAGCGCGGAAGAGGCGGCGGTGCACTACATCGACGACGAGGACTGACCTCCCGGACGACGAGGACTGACCGCCCGGACGACGAGGACCGACCTCCCGAGAAACCGGAATTGTCGGTGGCCCGTGCTGCACTGGGCACCGGTGCCCTCCTCTACCGGACGGCTGATCATCGTTGACAGTGCCGCGACCCCTGGCACGATGGAGTGGGTCGGCGTGTCGAGGTCCAACGGCACCCCGCGTCCACAAGCCACGGAGAGGTCCGTCCAGTGAGCATCACCGAATCCGTTTCTCCCCTGAGCACCCACCACGCCGATCGATTTCTGGCGGTCCGCGCACTGACCGACCGGCTCACCGCGCCGTTGTCTGCCGAGGACCAAACGCCGCAGTCGATGACCGAGGCCAGCCCCGCCAAATGGCATCGGGCGCACGTCACCTGGTTCTTCGAGGAGTTCATCCTCCGTCAGGACCCCTCCTACGTGGTCTACGACGACACGTTTCGCTACCTGTTCAACAGCTACTACGAGGCGGTGGGTGATCGTCACCCCCGCCCCGACCGCGGACTGGTGACCCGACCGGGGGTTGCCGACATCGCCCACTACCGCGAGTACGTCGATGCCGCGATGGTGGAGGTTCTCGAACGCGGCGCACTCGACGACGACGCGCTCGCCCTGCTGGAACTCGGCTGCAATCACGAGCAGCAGCATCAGGAACTGATCCTGATGGACATCAAACACCTGTTCTCCACCAACTCGGTGCCGGGACCGGGCCGCGCGGGCACCGTCGGCCCGGTGTACGTCGACCGCCCGGCCGACGATTCGGGACTACCCGGTCGGATGGGATGGCGTCCGGTGCCCGGCGGCGTGGTCGAGATCGGCACCGCCGATGCGGGTGGCGGCAGCATCCCCGAACGCTTCGCCTACGACAACGAGGGCCCACGACACCGGGTGTTCCTCGAGGACTTCGAGATCGCCGACCGCGCGGTCACCAACGCCGACTGGCTGGAGTTCATGGCCGACGACGGCTACCGGCGCCCCGAGCTGTGGCTCTCCGACGGATGGGCACACATTCGTCAAACAGGTTGGGAGGCACCGGGATACTGGCGCCGCGACGACGCTGCGGCCGATCAGTGGGCGGCCGGTCAGGGGGCAGCCGATCACGGGGCGGCCGAGAGCGCGGGGTGGACCACGTTCACCTTGTCCGGGCGCCGGCCACTCGTCCTCGACGAACCGGTTCTGCACGTCTCCTTCTACGAGGCCGATGCGTTCGCGCGCTGGGCCGGTGCCCGGCTGCCCACCGAGTTCGAGTGGGAGACCGCCGCCGCGTCAGTGGACCGGCCGCGCGGTGAACTCCTCGATCCCGCGCGGTGCCATCCGGGTGCTGCAACCGGCGCGATGATCGGCGACGTGTGGGAGTGGACGTCGAGCGCCTACCTGCCCTATCCGGGTTTCGCGCCGGCCAACGGCGCCGTGGGCGAGTACAACGGCAAGTTCATGTCCGATCAGCACGTGCTGCGCGGCGCGAGCGCCGTCACACCGCCCGGCCACGAGCGAACCACGTACCGCAACTTCTTCCCCGCGCCCTCTCGCTGGGTGTTCGCCGGACTGCGGTTGGCGCGATGACCGTCAGCGTCCAGTCCGAACTGGCCACCGACGCGTTGAGCGGTCTGTGGCAGCAGCCACCGGTGCTGCCCACCAAGTGGCTCTACGACGAGCGGGGCAGCAAACTCTTCGATGAGATCACCCGGCTACCCGAGTACTACCCGACCCGTCGGGAGACGGCGATCCTGACCGCGCACGCCCCGTCGATCGCCGAGGTCACCGACGCGTCGATGATGGTGGAACTCGGCTCGGGCACCTCCACCAAGACGCGGGTGCTGCTCGACGCCTTCGGTACGCACGCCGCGGCCGGCGGGCGGCGGCTGAGCTACGTGCCGGTGGACGTGAGCGCGGAGATGCTGGGATCGACCGCGGAGACCCTGGCCGCCGACTATCCCGGCATCGACGTCGTCCCGGTGCTCGCCGACTTCACCGAACCGGACCTTCTGCTTCCCGGTGCCGACGGCCCGCGGCTCGCGGTGTTCCTCGGTGGCACCGTCGGCAACTTCGACGACGACCAACGCGCCGAGTTCTTCGGGCGGATGGCGGCGTCGCTGCGCCCGGGCGACTACTTCCTGCTGGGTGCCGATCGCATCAAGGACACCGGCAGGCTGGTGGCTGCCTACAACGACAGTGCCGGTGTGACAGCGGATTTCAATCGCAACATGATCGAGGTGCTGCGTCGGGGCCTGGATGCGCAGGGGCTCTACGTCGACGATTTCGACCACGTCGCGCGATGGAATCCGAAGCGACACCGCATCGAGATGTGGCTCCGTGCGCGGCGCGACGTGCACGCGTATCTCGGTGCGCTCGACCGTGACTGGGTGCTACCCGCCGGCGGTGAGGTGCTCACCGAGATCAGCACGAAATTCGCGCCCGACGACCTCGCGGCCGAGTTGTCGGCGGCCGGTCTGCCGGTGGTGGAGACCTGGACCGATTCCGCGGGCGACTTTCAGCTCACGCTGAGCCGGAGGTGATCTCGACAAGCTCGATCAGCGGACGGGCGCTCGATCAGCGGGTGGACGCTCGATCAGCGGGTGGGCGCTCGATCAGCGGGTGGGCGCTCGATCAGCGGGTGGACGCTCGATCAGCGGCTGTCCGTCGCGAGTAGTTCCCGGACCAGCGGAATCACCTGCGTGCCATAGAGTTCCACGCTGCGCATGAGGTCGGCGTGGGGGAGTGGGCCGTGTGCGTACTTCAGGTCGAAGCGGCTCAGTCCGAGAGCGCGGGCGGTGTGCGCGATCTTGTGCGCCACGGTGTCCGGCGATCCCACGTACAGCGAGCCGCCGGGTCCGGTGGACCGGTCGAACTCGATGCGGGTGGGCGGCGGCCAGCCGCGTTCGGCGCCGATGCGGGCGACGTTGGCGCGGTAGTGCGGCCAGAGTTGTTCGCGGGCGGCCTCGTCGGTGTCGGCGACGTGACCGGGCGAGTGCACGCCCACGGGCAGGTCGGTGGCATGGCCGAACTGGTCGAGCGCGCGGCGGTAGAGGTCGACGTACGGCGCGAAGCGCAGCGGATCGCCACCGATGATCGCCAGCATCAGCGGCAGGCCGTATCGCGCGGCGCGGACCACCGACTCGGGGCTGCCGCCCACCGCGATCCAGGTGGGCAGCGGCGGATTCGCCAAGGACGGGTAGACACGCTGGTCGGTGAGCGGGGGTCGCAGCGCACCCGACCAGGTGACCGGCTCACCGGTGCGCACCCGCGTGAACAGGTCCAGCTTTTCGGTGAACAATTCCTCGTACTGTTCGAGTTCGAATCCGAACAGCGGAAACGATTCGGTGAACGAGCCGCGGCCGAGGGTCACCTCGGCCCGACCCGAACTCAACGCGTCGATGGTGGCGAACCGCTCGAACACCCGGATCGGATCGTCGGAGCTCAGCACGGTGACCGCCGATCCGAGGCGCATGCGGTCGGTGCGTGCGGCGATCGCGCCGAGCACGACGTCCGGTGCGGAGATGGCGAAGTCGTCGCGGTGGTGTTCGCCGATTCCGAAGGCGTCCACTCCGACGGAGTCGGCGAGAGTCGCCTGCTCGACGACATCGCGGACGGTCCTGGCCGGATCGGAAGGGTCGGTCACGTCACCGAAGGTGTCGAGTCCCAGTTCGATGGTCATGTCCCGATTGTGCCCGCCACGGGTGACCACGTTGTCTCATCCCTTCCGGGTGGAAATGTGTGGCATCCGTTGTCCACCACTCGTCGGGATCACATTATGTGGAATGCTGTACAAGGCCAGATGGCTGGCCGGCGCACTGCGCATCTGATTCTTAAGGAGAAACCCCATGTGGGAAGGGTTCTGGAACTTCCTTTGGACGATGGTCGTGATCTTCGCGTTCGTCGCCTACCTGATCGTCCTGTGGTACATCATCGCCGATCTGTTCCGCGACCATAAGCTGTCCGGCTGGTGGAAGGCGGTCTGGGTGATCTTCCTGATCATCTTCCCGTATCTGACGGCCATCGTGTATCTGCTCGGGCGCGGTAGGGGCATGGCCGAGCGGTCGGCTCAGGCGGCTGCTCAGGCGCAGGCCGCGACCGACAAGTACATCCAGTCGGTGGCGGGTACGGCGTCGCCGACGCAGCAGATCGCCGATGCGAAGGCGCTGCTGGATTCCGGGGCCATCTCGCCCGAAGAGTTCGAAAGCCTCAAGGCCAAGGCGCTCGCCCACTGAGCCCGGCTCCGACGCCACGACGCCCCGCGGTCACATCGACCGCGGGGCGTCGTCGTCGAAGGGGTGTGCGGTGCGGCCGAGGAGGTCGGCGACCGAACTGATCACCTTGGTGGGGCGGTAGGGAAACCGCTCGACCGATGCGTCCGTCGAGATCCCGGAGAGCACCAGAATGGTCCGTAGCCCCGCTTCGAGCCCGCAGATGACGTCGGTGTCCATACGGTCGCCGATCATGAGGGTCTCCTCCGAGTGCGCGCCCATCTTGCGCAACGCCGTCCGCATGATGAGCGCGTTGGGTTTGCCCACGTAGTACGGTTTGCGGCCGGTGGCCCGCTCGATCATCGCGGCCACCGCCCCGGTGGCCGGCAGCGGCCCGGTCGGCGACGGCCCGGTGGCATCGGGATTGGTCGCGATGAACCGGGACCCGCGGTCGACGAGGCGGATGGCGGTGGTGATCGCCTCGAACGAATACGTACGGGTTTCGCCCAGCACGACGTAATCCGGGTCGGCGTCGGTGATCACATATCCGATGTCGTGCAAAGCGGTGGTCAGTCCCGACTCGCCCACCACGTAGGCGCTGCCGTTCGGGCGTTGCGAGTCCAGGAACTGGGCGGTGGCCAGCGCCGAGGTCCAGATCGAGTCCTCGGGAATGTCGAGTCCCATCTGCAGCAGCCTCGCGCGCAGGTCGCGTGCGGTGCGGATCGAGTTGTTGGTGAGCACCGTGAAGGGAATCGCGTTCTCGCGCAGCTCGGCGATCAGGGCGTCGGCACCCGGAACCAGGTGCTCCTCGCTGACCAGCACGCCGTCCATGTCCATCAGATACGTCAGTCCCATGTACGGAGACTACGGCCACACCCCGACGCGGACCCGGCGTCGGGGTGACCACGACACGGCGGCGACACGACGAATACACGACAGCCACACGAAGACACGAAGAACGGGAGTCGCGGTGATGACGCGCGAGCACCGCCCGGCACTGCCAGAATGGGCCGAATGATCGGGTACCTCGGCAAGCGCATCGCGGGGTGGGCGCTGCTGGTGTTCCTGGCGACCAACCTGACATTCTTCCTGGCCTCGTGGTTCCTCGATCCGCGATCCAACTACGCCCAACGCAAGCCGCCGCTGCCGACCGAGGTGGTCGACACGACGCTGACCGGCTACAACCTGAACGACAAGACCCCCATCGTGGCGCGCTGGTGGACATGGCTGCGCGACATCATGCTGCACTGGGATTGGGGAGCGACACCGGTGGGCACCAGCGTCAACGCGCAGATCGGCTTCCGGATCTGGGCGTCGGTGCAGTTGCTGGCCGGCGCCACGATCATCGCGACACTGCTGGGCATCGGACTCGGCGTCTACACCGCATTGCGCCAGTACCGGCTGTCCGACAGGGTGTGGCAGTTCGTCTCCATCGTCATGATCAACGTCCCCGTCGCCGTCGCCGGACTCGCGGTGGTGCTGATCGGCATCACCATCAACCAGAACCTGGGACACAGCGTGTTCCTGGTCTCCGGATCGTCCGCTGTGGGCGTCGAGGGCTTCTTCCCCGCGCTCGTCGACCGCCTGCAACACCTCATCCTGCCCACCATCACCCTGGTGATCGTGCAGTACGCCGGTCTGCACCTGCTGCAGCGGTCACTGCTGCTCGACACCATCAACGCCGACTACGTCCGCACCGCGCGTGCCAAGGGACTCACGCGCGGCGTCGCGGTGCGCCGACACGCGTTGCGCACCGCGATCATTCCCGTCGCCGTCGGGGTGGCATTCGCGATCCCGGCGGTGTTCACCGGCGCCGTCATCACCGAGACGATCTTCGGGTGGGAGGGGATGGGCCGGTACTTCGTCACCTCGATCACCACCAACGACGTGCACGGCGTGGTGGCGGTGGCCGCCTTCGGTGCGTTGGCCACCGCGGTCGGTGCCATCCTCGCCGACCTTGCCGTGGTGTACCTCGACCCACGGGTGCGCATCGGATGAGCGCACCGACCTCGGGAAGGGGTGAACCCGCCGCCGACCTACCGGTCATGGGTGAGGTGGGCGGTCTGCTCGACGAGCAGGTCGGGGACGGCAATCGCGTGCCCGTCGCCCGTCGCCGCCGCGGCCGGATGCGACTGCTGGCCACCCGCTTCGCCCGCAATCGCACCGCGCTGGGCGGATTCGCGGTGTTCGTGCTGCTGGTGCTGTTCGCGCTGCTCGGCGGCGTGTTCACCCACTACACCTATTACGACGTCGACTTCGCCGCCCTCGGTGTGCCGCCGTCGGGTGAGCACTGGTTCGGCACCAACGACGCCGGCAACGATCTCTACGCCCAGGTGGTGCACGGACTGCAACGGTCGCTGGTGATCGCGCTGACCGTGTCGGTCGCGACCACCGCGATCGCCGCGTTCGTCGGTGCCGCGGCCGCGTATTTCGGCGGGTGGGTACAGAGTTGCGTGCTCGCGCTGCTCTATCTGCTGCTGGTGGTGCCCACGTTCCTGATCCTGGCGCTCATCGCCAACCGCACCGGCGGCGACTGGCGCTGGCTGATCGTGGTGCTCACCCTCACCGGCTGGATGATGCTGGCCCGCGTGATCCATTCGATGGCGCAATCGATCCGGGAGAACGACTACGTGCGCGCCGCGCGCTACCTGGGTGAGCCGCCGCTGGTGATCATCGCACGCCACATCGTGCCCAATCTGGCGTCGCTGCTCGTGATCAACTTCGCGTTGGGTGTGGTGGCCACGGTGCTCGCCGAGACCGGTCTGTCGTTCCTGGGTCTCGGGGTGGCGATCCCCGATGTGTCTTTGGGGTCGCTGCTGCAGGAGGGCACCGCGACGCTCACGTCGTCGCCGTGGCTGTTCTACTTCCCCGCCGCAACGCTGGTGCTGCTCACCGTGTCGATGGCGTTGATCGCCGACGGACTGCGCGACGCGCTCGACCCCACATCGTCCGCGGGAGCGGGCTCGTGAGCGCCGATGCCGGGACAACCGACCCCGGCCCGGTGCTGTCGGTGCGTGATCTGCGCGTCGAATTCGGCAGCGAAGCCGGGCAGGTGCAGGCGGTGCGCGGGGTCTCCTTCGACGTGGCCGCGGGATCCACCGTCGCGATCGTGGGCGAATCCGGGTCGGGGAAGTCGGTCACCGCACTCGGCGTGCTGGGACTGCTCCCAGACTCCGCCCGCGTGTCGGGGTCGGTCCGGCTGGGCGGCCGCGAACTCATCGGGCTCGACGACAAATCGTTGTCGCGGATCCGGGGCAGCGAGATCGCGATGATCTTCCAGGACCCGCTCTCGTCGCTGACGCCGGTGTTCACCGTCGGTGACCAGATCGCCGAAGCGCTTCTGGCGCATCAGGATCTGTCGAAACGCCGCGCCGCCGACCGCGCGGTGGAACTGCTCGAACTCGTCGGCATCCCCGATCCGGCGCGTCGTGCCCGTGCCTACCCGCACGAACTGTCCGGCGGCATGCGGCAGCGGGTGATGATCGCGATGGCGGTGGCCAACGACCCATCGGTGATCATCGCCGACGAACCCACCACCGCGCTCGACGTGACCATCCAGGCGCAGATCTTCGAGGTGCTCGCGGCCGCCCGCCGCGAGGCCGGGGCGGCGCTGGTGCTGATCACCCACGACCTCGGGGTGGTGGCCGGCACCGCCGACGACGTCGTGGTGATGTACGCCGGACGCGCCGTCGAACGCGCCGACGTCGGCGAGTTGTTCGCCGCCCCACGCATGCCCTACACGATCGGCCTGCTCGGTGCGGTACCACGGGTGGACCGCCGTGCCGAAGCGCTGACGCCGATCCCCGGAACACCTCCGCTGCTGATCGACTTGCCGGACGCATGCCCCTTCGCCCCGCGTTGTCCGGTGGTGATCGACGCGTGCACCGATTCCGAACCGGCGCTCGTCGAGGTCGGGGCCCGGCACACCGCCGCATGCATACGCGCGCAGGAGATCTCGGCGGCGGCGATCGCCAGGGTGCCGGTGTTCGCCAGTGCGGGCGCTTCCGCCGGGGTCGCCTCCGCCGTCACTTCGTCTGCGGCGCAGGCGTCCTCGTCGCGGGACGCGCGTGAGCCGGTGCTGACGGTGCGCGGACTGCGCAAGGAATTCGTTCTGACATCGGGATTCCTGCGTCGTAGGGTCGGCGCGGTGCGGGCGGTGACGGGAGTGTCGTTCGACATCCGCGCCGGCGAGACCGTCGCGATCGTCGGTGAGTCGGGCAGCGGAAAGTCCACGACGCTGCTCGAACTGATGGACTTCACCCAGCCGGCGGGTGTGGTGAGGGTGGAGGGCATCGACCCCGCGACCGTGTCGCGGCGGGAGGCACGACGGCTGCGCCGCCGGATGTCGATGGTCTTCCAAGACCCGGCCAGCGCCCTCGACCCGCGGTTCACCGCCTTCGACATCATCGCCGAACCGCTACGGGCACTGGGTTTGTCGCGTGCGGACACCGCCGTCCGGGTGGACCGGCTCATGCGGCGGGTGGGCCTGGACCCCGCGCACGCCGACCGCTACCCGACCGCCTTTTCCGGCGGCCAGCGCCAGCGCATCGCGATCGCGCGCGCCCTGGTGACCGACCCGGCACTGGTGATCCTCGACGAGCCGCTCTCCGCGCTCGACGTGTCCGTGCAGGCCGACATCGTCAATCTGATCGAGCGGTTACAGGCCGACTCTGATATCGCCTATCTTCTCGTGGCACACGACCTTTCGGTGATCCGTCAAGTCGCCGACCGAGTGGCCGTGATGTACCTGGGTGCCTTCGTGGAGGTCGGCGACACCGACGAGATCTTCGGTTCACCCGCACACCCCTACACGCAGGCGCTGCTGTCGGCGGTGCCGATCCCCGATCCCGTGATCGAGCGCGCCCGCATCCCTATCCTGCTGACCGGCGAACAGCCCTCACCCACCGCGGTGTACGCGGGCTGTGCCTTCGCCGGCCGGTGTCCGCGCTACGCGCTACTCGACGACGAACGCCGCAGCCGGTGCCGCACCGAGATTCCCGGGTTGCGGGCGACCGGGAACCCAGACGAACCCGGACACCCAGACGAACCCGGACACCCCGACGAGCCCGGCCACCGGGCTGCCTGCCATTTTCTCGACCCCGGTTCTGTTTCCACCAGTTCTGTATCAACCCAGGAGGTTGCACGGTGACACGTCAGAGATCCACCCCACTCGTCCTCGTTCGACTCGCCGTCGTCGCGCTGATCGCGACGATGATCGCACTCGTCGCGGGTTGCGGGTCGGGAGACGAGGAGACCACCGCACCGAAAACCTCGGGTGCCCAACTCAATCCGCAACCGCGGGAGAACCTGCGCGACGGTGGCACACTGACCACCGCGCTCCCCGAGGTGTCACCGCAGTGGAATATCTTCCATGCCGACAGTACGGCCTTTACGACCACGCTGTGGCGCTGGTACAACCCGACCCTGGCATTCTTCACACCCGACGGAACCTACTCGTTCAACCGTGACTATCTGACCAATGTGCAGACCGGGCTGGACAACGGGAAGACGGTGGTCACCTACACCATCAACCCGAAGGCCTTCTACAACGACGGCACCCCCATCGACTACCGTGCCTTCGTCAACACCTGGGTGGCCGATCGCGGCACCGACCCGTCGTACGTGGTGGGTTCGTCGGACGGATACGACCAGATCGAGTCGGTGACCCGCGGTGTCGACGACCGGCAGGCCGTCGTGCGTTTCAAGGGCGTGTGGGCGTGGCCCAACGGTCTGTTCAACTATCTGGTGCACCCCAAGGTGGCCAGCGCCGAACAGTTCAACAGGGCCTACATCCAGCAGCCGCACCCGGAATGGGGCGCCGGGCCCTACACGCTGCGGTCCTACAATCCCGAAACGGGTGTGGTGGTGTTCGAACGGAACGCCAAGTGGTGGGGCGATCCCGGCAAGCTCGACCGGCGCGTGTTCCGCCAGCTCGAGGATCAGGCGTCGATCAACGCTTTCCGCAACGGCGAACTCGACGCCATCGGTGTGTCCACGAAAGAGAATCTGGCACAGGTGAAGACGATGCAGGGCATCGACATCCGCAGCTCGGCCGCACCGTCGAACTCGTTGATGGTGGTCAACCTCGACACCCCGGCGCTCACCTCGCCGGAGGTGCGTCACGCGGTCTTGGCCGGAGTGGATCGCGCGACGCTGGCCAAGGTGCGTTTCACGGGTCTCAATTACTCCGAGAAGCTGCCCGGCTCGTTCGCGCTGTTCCCGTTCCAGCCCGGCTACTCCGACAACGTGTCCGGCGTGATCGACCACGACCCCGACCTCGCGAAGAAGCTGCTCGACGAGCAGGGATGGGTGACCGGCCCCGACGGAATCCGCTCCAAGAACGGGCAACAGCTCGCGTTGACGTTGCCGATTCCGGGCGATTCGCCGACGGTGACCAATGTCGCCCGCTCGCTGCAGGCGATGCTCAAGTCGATCGGGGTGCAGGTCAACATCCAATCCCGCGGCAGCGCGGAGTTCTCCAAGATCGTGGTGAACCGCGAGTTCGACATCTTCCTGATGGGTTTCCAATCCACCGACCCGTACGGCATGGCCTACCTGTGCCAGGTGTGGTGCAAGGGTTCGGAGCTGAACAAGGCAGGCGCGGGTAGCGCCGAACTGGACGCGAAGATCCGCGCGGTGGCCCGGATCCCCGACCCGACGGCGCAGATCGAGGCCGGGAACAAGGTGGAACGCGAGGCCTTCGGACAGTACTCGGATCTCCCGCTGTTCAACGGGCCGTCGATGGTGGCCGTGAAGCAGGGACTGGCCAATTACGGTGCGGGCCAGTTCTTCATCGGCCCGGTGCAGGACATCGGTTGGCAGAAGTGAGCCCGACGGCCGCCTACTCGGCGGGGGTCGACGGCACCGCGACCCGCCACAACGGGTTCACCGGGCCGTGGCCCGCGCCGAGCGGGTAGGCCGCCTGCAATCCGCGGGTGACCCACTCCTTCGCGAAGCCCACCGCATCCGGCACCGAATATCCGTGTGCCAGTGCACATGCGGCGGCCGCGGCAAGGGTGTCGCCGGCACCGTGATCGTGCGGTGTGTCGATCCTCGGCCGGGTGTACTCGACCACCTGCGTGCCGTCGAAGAGCAGATCGGGGCTCAGCTCGCTCGACCGCAGGTGACCGCCCTTCACCAGTGCCCACTGCGCACCGAGGTCGTGCAAGGCGTGGGCCGCCGCACGCTGGGTCTGCGCGTCGATCACCTCGATGCCGGTGATAAGTCGCACCTCGTCGAGGTTCGGGGTGACCACCGTCGCAAGCGGGAAGAGTTTGCGCCGCAACACATCGAGCGCGTCGTCGGGCAGCAACTGATCGCCGTGCATGGACGCGCACACCGGGTCGACCACCAGCGGCACCGAACCGCCGCGCCCGATGCCGAGGTCGGTGCACACCTCGGCGACCGCCTCGATGATCGCACCCGACGCGAGCATGCCGGTCTTGACCGCGCCGGTGCCGATGTCGGTGACCACGCTGCGCATCTGGGCGGCCACCACATCCGGCTCGATCGCCTGAAAGCGGCTGACCCCCAACGAGTTCTGCACCGTGACCGCGGTCACTGCCACCAGGCCGTGCAGACCGAGGAGCGCGAAGGTGCGCAGATCGGCCTGAATGCCCGCGCCACCACCGGAATCCGACCCCGCGATGGTCATCACCCGCACCGGGGTGTCGCCGGGTGCGGCAGTGGGCAGCAGGGGCGGTGCGCTCATGGGGCGTCGATCGGCAGGTAGACCCTGTTGCCGGCCTCGGCGAACTCCGCGGACTTCGCGGCCATCTCCTCCGCGAGCCGCCGGTCGATGTCTTCGGCGGTCACCAGGTTGTGTTCCTCGGCGTAGGCGCGGACGTCGGCGGAGATCCGCATCGAGCAGAACTTGGGTCCACACATCGAACAGAAGTGGGCCGTCTTGGCCGGCTCGGCGGGCAGCGTCTCGTCGTGGTAGGCCCGCGCGGTGTCCGGGTCGAGCGCCAGGTTGAACTGATCGGTCCAGCGGAACTCGAAGCGCGCCTTGCTCAATGCGTCGTCGCGTTCCTGCGCCCGGGGATGCCCCTTGGCCAGGTCGGCCGAGTGCGCGGCGATCTTGTAGGTGATCACACCGACCTTCACGTCGTCGCGGTCGGGCAGACCCAGGTGTTCCTTCGGGGTCACGTAGCAGAGCATCGCGGTACCCGCCTGTGCGATCATCGCGGCACCGATCGCCGAGGTGATGTGATCGTAGGCGGGTGCGATGTCGGTGGCCAGCGGTCCCAGGGTGTAGAACGGCGCCTCATCGCACAGTTCTTCCTCGAGCCGCACGTTCTCCGCGATCTTGTGCATCGGGATGTGTCCCGGACCTTCGATCATCACCTGCACGCCATGCGATTTCGCGATCGCCGTGAGCTCTCCCAGGGTGCGCAGCTCGGCGAACTGCGCCTCGTCGTTGGCGTCGGCGATCGACCCGGGACGCAGCCCGTCGCCCAGCGAGAAGGTGATGTCGTAGCGGGCGAAGATCTCGCACAGCTCGTCGAAATGGGTGTAGAGGAACGATTCCTGGTGATGTGCCAGGCACCACGCCGCCATGATCGATCCGCCGCGCGAGACGATGCCGGTGACCCGTCGTGCGGTGAGCGGCACGTAACGCAGCAGTACTCCCGCATGCACCGTCATGTAGTCGACGCCCTGCTCGGCCTGCTCGATCACGGTGTCGCGGTAGATCTCCCACGTCAGCCGGGTGGGATCGCCCTTCACCTTCTCCAGCGCCTGATAGATCGGCACGGTACCCACCGGCACGGGCGAGTTGCGCAGAATCCACTCGCGGGTGAGATGGATGTCGTCGCCGGTGGACAGGTCCATGATGGTGTCGGCACCCCAGCGGGTGGCCCACACCATCTTCTCCACCTCCTCGGCGATCGAGCTGGTGACCGCCGAGTTTCCGATGTTGGCATTGACCTTCACCGCGAACGCCTTGCCGATGATCATCGGCTCCGACTCGGGATGGCGGTGGTTGGCCGGGATCACCGCGCGGCCCGCGGCCACCTCGGTGCGCACCACCCCGGCGTCGACGTTCTCGCGGGCGGCGATGAAGGCCATCTCGTCGGTGATGATCCCGGCGCGCGCCCAGGCCAGCTGGGTGGCCGCCCCGTCGACCGGCTCGGGCCGTCGCCAACTGTCGCGGGTGGGTGGCAGTCCCGCCTCCACGTCGATGGTGGCGCCGGCGTCGGTGTAGGGGCCCGACGTGTCGTAGACGTCGAGGTGCTCGCCGTTGGTCAGGTGGATGCGGCGTTGCGGCACGCGCAGGCCGTCGACGTCGAGATAGTGCTTGGTGCTGCCCGCGATGGGGCCGGTGGTGAGGATGGCGGTGTCGACGGATCGGTCGGTGAATACACGTGTGCCCATGAGGTCTCCCTACGCCGGCATTACCCGGACAGGTTCAGGCGGTCGGCGGCCGCCTGCCGCCCTCTCAGCCCTCGGTTCGGGAGAGCCCCCGCGTCGATTCAGTTGGTGTAGTTGCCATGGTAGCCGCGGGCAGGCCGATCCTCTCGGGTCGGTTACGGATCGGACCCAAGCCGGTGTCGTGGAGGTGTTGCCCCACAGGGTTACGGGACCGTAGGCTACTGTGACAGCGGTCACAAGAGGTACGTGCGCCGGGGAATCGCTCGTGTCGCCGTGGCCCGTCGTTTCGTCGCGTCCTTCGAGCCCTGAGGGGAAACCCATGCACCGGAAATATCGGCATCGACCGCCCCAGTCGGCCCGGTCGATCCTGCAACAGATCTCGCAGGTCGTGCACAATCCCACCCGCGATCGGTTCGAACTCTGGGTGGCCGGCGACCTGGTGGGTGTCCTCGGCTACTCCACGGAGACGGTGGACGGCGCGACCACGCTGACCGTGCTGCACACGGTGCTCTACGACGAATACACCGGCCACGGTCTGGCCACCGGACTCACACGAAGCGCGATCGCCTACGCCCGTGAGCAGGGAGCACGGATTCGGCCGATCTGCACGTTCACCAGGCATTACATCGATGCCCATCCGGGTGTGGTGGCGCTCGCGCCGGTCTGACCGGCGGGCTGCCGTTGTTCGCTGACTGAGGTGAGCCTATCCTGAGGCGCACGTGTGGTTTCTGTTCTCGGGATCGAGGAGCGCCGACCAGTGAGTGAACCCGACGGCACCGGCCCGGGCACGACGCCGCCTCGTCGTGCGGCGGTGAATGTGTCCACGGTTCTCGCCTCGGCGGGCGTTGCGGCGCTGGTTTCCGTACTCATCGTCGCGATCGGCGTGGTGGGGGTGGCGCTCGGCACCGGGAACGGCTCCGGCGACTCCGCCTCCGCGCAGGTCCCCACGGTGGTGAATCTCGGTGCCGCCGCCCAGCAGCAGACCCCCGGTGCCCAGGCTCCCGCGGCGCAGGCGCCCGGGACACAAGCTCCCGGTGCGGCGCCTGCCCCCGGTTCCGGTCCGGCCGCCGCGCCGGCGCCGGCGGCCGAACAGGTGCCCCAAAGTGGTGGCGGAGGTGACAGTGGTCCCGCCCCGGCACCCGCCCCCGGCGTACCCGCACAGGCGCCGGCCGCACAGACTCCGCAGGCCGGCGCCGCGCCCGCCCCGCTGACCCCCGGGCAGTTGAACACCGGGCAGTTGAACACCGGGCAGTTGAACACCAAGATCAAGCTGATCCTGAACACCGGTGCGCCGCGCGCCGCGCGGGCATCGGAACTGCAGGCGGGCGAACGCGCCCTGCCCCCGGTCGACGCGGTGGCCAACATGCTGAACGTCTATCGCAACTCCGGCTTCTCCTATCAGGTGATCGGGCCGGTGACCCAGAACGGCACCACACTCAATGCCACCCTGCAGATGTCGCTGGTGGGGCAGGGATCGCGGTACCGGCCGCTGAGCTGGGTGTGGATGGACGGCAAGTGGAAGCTGTCGAACACCAGCGTCTGCACCATTGCCGCCTACGCGATGATTCCCTGCCCGGTGTGACGGCCCCGGCCGACGACCACGGTGTGACGACGCGAGGCGGTTCAGCCTGCGACGACTGTGACCGCCACTCGCGCGTCCTGCCAGCGGGATTCCAGCGCCCTGCGACGGTCGGGCGGTGCGCTCAGCAGCGTGGCGAACGTGGCATGCGGAATCGCGTTGTCGCGGTAGTGATCCCGGTAGTGACCCAGCGCCCCTCCGAACCAGCGCAGTTCGCCCGGTGCGGCGGCGAGCAGGCGGTCGGCGTCGTCGATGACGGTGAGGTACCCGGCGGGAGCGCGCGTTCCCTCAGAGAGCGCGGTGCCGTCGAGGTCTCGCATGCAGTCGTCGAACGCGTCCTTGTTGCGCCCGAAGTAGTCCGGGAAATCCCAGCCGCGCGCGTACTCGTCGTACAGGCCGGCGATCGTGCTCATCTGCGTGCCGTCGAGGGTGCGCACCTCGAATCCCGCAGGCTGCGGCGGTGACGTGTCCTCGATCCATACGCCCACCGCGGGCCCGTGGCGACGAGCGCCGATGAGGAAGCGCGACAACGTGATCGGGCTGTGGGTGCGGTCGTGGTGGGCGGTCATGTGGGCCCCCGGATCAGGATGAAGGTGTTGTAGTGGTCGGCGGTGTACCAGGCGGAACCATCGCTGCCGGTGACGATGCGTTCGGCGTCGCGGCCCTGACCGGACTTCTTGCGGTTGACGTCCCACTCGCGGTAGGCGATCCGGGTGCCCGACGCGTTCGTGCGGGGGAGATGACCTTCGTTGTTGCCGAAGGAGGTGCCGCCACGCGTGCCGGGGGAGTCGGCGGGTGGCCAGTCGCCGGCGTCGATGAGCGCGAGCGTGCGGGTGACCCGCGCCGGCACCGCGCTCGAGGGCGCCGTGCTCGGCGGCGACGTGGTGGTCCCGCTGGTGCGCGGCCCTGTGGTGTGGGGCCCTGTGGTGTGGGGCCCTGTGGTGTTCGGTGCTGTGTGTGCGGTGGTGGTCTGTCCCGCGGTCGGGGACCCCGGTTCGCCGGAGTGGTCGATGAGCCAGGTGATGGCCACGACCACGCCGATGATGACGAGCGCCACGGCGGTGATCAGGGCTTGCCGACGACGCTGGGCGACGGTCGGTGTGCGCGCGGGCATCAGGGTGTCCCGGACGTGATGCGCAGGTACTCGTAGGTGTGATGCAGTGCGAAACCGCGTCGGCGATACCAGTTTCCGGCGACCCTGTTCTCGACCTCGGTCTGCACGTAGACCACCGTGGCGCCCTGCGCCGTGCCCCAGCCGATCAGGCGGGACATGATCGCGTCGCCGATACCGCTGCGCCTGCGGCCCGGTGCCGTCCACAACGCCGTGACGCCGAGCCGGTGCGCGCCGTCGGGCGCGCTGGTCACGCTCGCCCGCCCGGTGCCGACGAGGGTGCCGTCGCCGTCGGTGACCGAGGCGACGGTCACGGGCCCGTCGGAGGCGCTGACCACCCGCGTCACCGTCTCGGCGTCGGCGCGCTCGCCGCCGTAGGCGCGTATCCAGGCCGGCGACGGCTGCGCGGCAAGGTCCACCGCGGCCCCCGACGTCACCGCCGGATAGCCGTCCACCGGCCGGGTGAGGACGTGGATGACTCCGCTCGCCGGCTCGCCGGGAAGGTGGCCGGTGGGCACCAGTCGGTCGGGCGCGGCGAGCAGCACGGGCAACCCGCGCGCCGCATACCATTCGCCGATCCGGCGCAGCGTGTCCGCATCTGCCCGCGCGGCACGGTCGGCGGGTACCGCCGAGTTGGCCCGGCGGGTGAACCCGCCGCCCGCGCGCACCAACCAGCCGTCGATCCACTCGGATTCGATTCCCCGCCAGGCGCGCGCCGCCGCGTACTCCAGGTTGCGGATCTCACTGTTGCGCACCGGCCGGGCCGTGAGCAGCCGCACCGAGGTGATCGCGTCGCGCGGTATCGACTCGGTGATCCCGTTGCGGGAGATCAGCAGCGGGTCGCCGTCGTCGACGAGAAATCCGGTGACGTCCGACAGTGTGGGCGAGGCGGGTGTGCGCGGTGCCGGATTGGGAGCCGGTCGCCAGTCGGCGGGACCGCCGGCACCGAGCCGGTACCGCACCACCACACGGTCACCGACATAAGATCCCTCGGCACCGGATCCCTCAGGCATTGGTCGCGCTCAGTCCACGTCGTCGTCGTGGCCGAACGGGTCGGCGGTTGTCCCGGGAAGCCAGGTGAGGCCGGGAACACCCCAGCCCGCCTTCTTGATGGCCTTCTTCGCGGCGCGCGCGTTGCGTCCGATGAGGACGTCGACGTACAGGAACCCGTCGAGATGGCCGGTTTCGTGCTGCAACATGCGGGCGAAGAAGTCGTGTCCCTCGATCGTCACCGTCTCGCCGCTGCGATCCACACCGGTCACGCGCGCCCACTCCGCCCGCCCGGTGGGGAACTGTTCTCCCGGCACCGACAGGCATCCCTCCACGTCATCGTCGGGGTCGGGCATGGTCTCGGGGATCTCGGAGGTCTCGAGCACCGGGTTGATCACCTCGCCGCGCCGGCGCCCGCCGGCGGTGCGCTCGCGGTCGGGGCAGTCGTAGACGAACATCCGCAGGCCCACACCCACCTGATTGGCGGCCAGGCCCACTCCGTGTGCGGCGTCCATGGTGTCGTACATGTCGTCGAGCAGCTTCACCGTCTCGGCCGACGGGCGGCCCTCGGCGTCGAGTTGCACCGGTTCGGTGGGCCGGTGCAGCACCGGTTCGCCGACGATGCAGATCGGTAGTACAGGCATGGGATGCAACATTACTGCGCGCCGGTGAGCGGCCGCGCCGGCCCGGGCGAGTCACACCGGCTCCCCACGGCCCCCGTGGTTAGATGGCTACGAACCACACCGCTGTCATTCGCATTCCACATCGACGCGAGCGGCAGCGGTCGGCAAGGGTTACTGGTCGAAGAGATCCCGGGGCGCAACCGGGGGGCGATCTTGAGGGAGCGAGATGGACGGCGCAGCAGCGCGTAGCCAGAAGCAGGGCGATCACCCCACACCCGACCCCGCCGCCGGACAGGCCGCGACGGATCCGCACGAGGTGGGTCCGGATGGACTGTCGCGTCGCGAGCACGACATCCTGGCGTTCGAACGGCAGTGGTGGAAGTACGCGGGCGCCAAGGAAGAGGCGATCAAGGAATTGTTCGGGCTGTCGGCCACCCGGTACTACCAGGTGCTCAACGCACTGGTCGACCGGCCCGAGGCGCTGGCCGCCGACCCGATGCTGGTGAAGCGGCTGCGCAGGCTGCGCGCATCGCGGCAGAAGGCCCGCGCGGCGCGGCGCCTGGGGTTCGAGATCACCTGAACGCTGGTCGGGGCATGGTGCAGGACGTGCGTTAAGGTCGTCGGTGATGAACCCTGATCGCGAGCCGAATCGTCTCCCGTTGCGGGCCGGTGCCATGCTGCTCATCGCCGTGGCCATTGTCTTCGTGGCACTGGGATGGCACTCCGCGGCGACGTCCGGCCAGAATCCCGACGAGGGACTCGAGGCCGCCGGGTCGAGCGCACCGAAGGCTTCCCCCACCGCCACGTCGCCGTCCGTGGCGGCCGGGGCCGCCCGCCTGTGCGTGATCAACGCCGGGTCGATCACCGGACTGGCGTCCGAGGTCAGCAATGACCTGAAGCAGAAGGGTTTTCGCACCGCCACCCCGACGAACTACTCGGGGAGCAGCTTCACCGAGAACACCATCTTCTACGACGATCCCACCCAGCAGGCCGAAGCCAAGAAGGTGGCCGACGCGCTCGGCAACGACGCGAGCGTCGAGGAGCGTCCCTCGTCGTTCACCATGTGCCGCGACGGGATACCTGTCGTGGTGGTGACGAGATGAGGGGCCTTCTCCAGTCGCGGCGCGTGAACGGGACACACTATTCTTCCGGCGGGGTGCACGCCCGGCCGCATCGCACGGCCCACAACGGATTCACCCACAACGGATTCATAGGAGCGACATGACCGGCAGTAGGAAACCTCGCACGACGACGCTGCGCACCCTCGCGGTGCTCGCCTCGGCGGGTGCGATCGGCCTGGCCCTGGCCGGATGCTCCGTCGACGAGTCCTCCACGTCGGCCCCCGGCACCACCCCGTCCGTGGTGACCGGCAACCAGGCACCTCCCGGTGAGGTCGACGATGCCGATCAGGTCCCGAAATCGGGCGCGGAAACCGCGGTCGCGAACCTCGTCGACACCAAGGGCAACACCGTGGGTGAGGCCACCTTCACCCCGTCGGGTTCGTCGGTGAAGGTCGACGTGCGCGTCACCAAGGGGCTTCCGGCGGGCTTCCACGGAATGCACATCCACGAGAACGGCGTGTGCACCGCCGGGGGCGACCAGCCGTTCTCCTCGGCCGGCGGGCACCTCCAGGTCGACGGCAACACCTCGCATCCGTCCAGTGGCGACCTGGTGTCGATCAACATCCTCGCCGACGGCACCGGCGAAACCATCACGTCGACCGACGCGGTGACGCTCGAGCAGATCACCGGCAAGGCCATCGTCATCCACGAGAAGCCGGACAACTTCGGCAACATCCCCAATCGCTATGCCCCCGCACCCGACGCCGAGACCCTCAAGACCGGTGACGCCGGCAGTCGGATCGCGTGCGGTGTGATCACGGTCAAGGGCTGACCCCAACGGTGGCGCCGCCGTCCATCGAGTTTCACGGATCGCCGAATCCCACCCTCGGCGTCGAATGGGAGTTCGCGCTCACCGACAAGCGGACCGGTGATCTCGCGAACTCTGCTGCCGACCTGTTCTCCCTTGTGGCCGAACGCTTTCCGGAACGCGGCGGCAAGATCCACAAGGAGTTGCTGCGTAACACCGTCGAACTGGTCACCGGCATCTGCACCACCACCGCCGAAGCGGTCGACGATCTGTCGGCGACCCTCGACGTGGTCCGCACGCTCACCGAGGATCTCGGCGTCGACCTGTACGGGGCGGGCACCCACCCGTTCGCCGAGTGGTCCACGCAGTTGCTCACCGAGGGACATCGGTACGCGGAACTGATCAACCGCACCCAGTGGTGGGGTCGGCAGATGCTCATCTGGGGCGTGCACGTCCATGTGGGCATCGACCGCCGCGACAAGGTGCTGCCGATCCTCTCGTCGCTGCTGAACTACTACCCGCATCTGCTCGCGCTGTCGGCGTCGTCGCCGATGTGGTCGGGTCAGGACACCAGCTACGCCAGCAACCGGGCCATGATGTTCCAGCAGCTACCCACCGCGGGGCTGCCGTTCCAGTTCCAGACGTGGACCGAGTTCGAGGGATTCGTCGCCGACCAGAAGACCACCGGCATCATCGACCACATCAACGAGATCCGGTGGGACATCCGGCCGTCACCGCACCTGGGCACCATCGAGGTCCGGGTGTGCGACGGGATGACCAACGTGGCCGACCTGTCGGGCATCGTCGCGTTGATCCACTGCCTCGTCGTCGACCTCGACCGCAGGTTGTCGGCGGGTGAGACGCTGCCGCAGATGGCGCCGTGGCTGGTGCAGGAGAACAAATGGCGGGCCGCCCGCTACGGCCTCGACGCGATCGTCATCCTCGACTCGCACTGCAACGAACGGCTGGTCACCGACGATCTCGCCGACGTGCTGCGCCGGCTGGAACCGGTGGCCGCCGACCTGGGCTGTCTCGACGAACTCGCGCGGGTGGCCGTCATCGCCGACGGCGGCGCCAGCTACCAGCGCCAGCGCGCGGTCTACGAGCAGACCGGCGACATGCGGGCCGTGGTGGCCTCGGTGGTCGACGAGCTGGGCTGAGGGGGCGCGACACGACGCACGGACGTCAGCAGCGAGTGCGGTCGTCCTCCCGCGCCTCTGATTCCTTCCCGCGCATGTAATCGACGACGCGGGAAGGAAAAAGAGCCGCGGGAGCCGTGTCGAGACAGTCCGAGCTCAATCCACATCCCCACGTTCCAACTGATCCTGCGCGATCAGACCGTCGCGCGCCCGCTGCTCCTGATAGACCAGCCGTCCGATGCGCTGGGCCACCACCGGCGCGGTGATCAGCGCGAACAGTCCGGTGAGGATCAGCATCCCGACGTCGACACTGCCGCTGAGCCGAATGCAGGCGCCCACCAGGACCTGCAGCAGCCCGAAGGTCTGCGGTTTGGTGGCGGCGTGCATCCGGCTGAGCGTGTCGGGGAACCGCAGCACCCCGATCGACGCGGTCAACGCCATCAGCGCGCCGGTCACCAAGAAGATCGAACTGACGATGTCGACTACCACCGGCCCACCCCCGGCCCGCAGATCATTGCTGATCATCCCGTACGCGGAAGCGGGCGATGGCGATCGACCCGACGAAGCTGACCAGCGACAACGCGACGATCGCGGGCACCACGGTGGTGTCGCGGCTGTACGCCGCCCACACCGCCAGACCGCACATCGCCACCGCGATCAGGGTGTCGAGTGCCACCACCCGGTCCAGCGTGCTCGGGCCCATCAGGATGCGCGTAGTGGTCAGTACGGCCGCGACGAGCAGGCACCCGGTGACGACGAACCACACCACCGTCATGAGTTCTCCTCCCCGGTGAGCGCGATGCGTTCGGTGACGCGAACGTGGTGATAGTTGTCGTCGATGCCGTGATACGGGCTCGGATGCCACTCGCTGTCACGCTCGAACGCCTTGATGAACATGCGCTCGACGAACTCGATCTGTTGGTAGAAGGAGCGGACCTTCTTCTCCGAGCGGACGTCGAAGACGTGCACGTAGAGCATGCGACGCAGATGGTCGATCTCCAGCACCATCGTCCCGGGTACGAGGTTGAGATAGTCCACGGCCAGGGTGAGCACCATGTCGGATTTGATGGCCACCCGCACCCGGATCACCGCGCCCATCGGCCGGTAGCCGGGTCGCAGCGCGGCCACCGCCACCTGCGCGCTGGACACGAAGAAGTCGATGACCAGGCGGGTGACGAGCCGGATCACCGACAAGGGGTGAATCCGGCCCTCCACCGGTACCCGCGGCAGCGGCAGCAGCAGCTGGATGGCGATGCCGAGCACCACGCCGGCGATGACGTTGGCCCACGAGAGCGTGCCCCACAGCAGCACCCACACGAAGGCGAGCCACGCGATGGTCCACAATCGCACCGCGACCTCACGCGAGTCGCTGCCGAGCCACGACGGGATACGCAGGTGCTCCCGCAACCAGACCAGCGCCTTGACGGTGTTCCAGAACAGGAACAGTAGCGACACCCGCCAGGCGTTGACGATGAATGAGCGCACCGGGCCCTTGCCGGGTGCGCGGACCGGGGTCGGCCGGGTGGGGCGAGGTGAGTCGTCGCTCATCGGTCACCACCTCCCAACACGGACTCGATGTACACGCCGCGGTCGGTGATGTCGGCGGCGGCGCGGTCGGTGAATCCGAGGATCGGGCCCGCCCAGAAGGTGAGTGCCAGGCCCGCGGCCACCATGATCACGGTCGGCACCACCATTGTCACCGGCATCCGGCCCACGTCCTCGCGGTCGTCGAAGGCGACGTCGGAGCGCTCGTCGATCAGCGCCGACGGAGTGCTGTCGGCAAGTGAGCCCTCGGGTGCGTCGGCCCGGGGCCGCCAGAACGCCTTGGTCCACACCCGCGCCATCACGTACAGCGTGAGCAGGCTGGTGATCACCGACCCGGCCACCAGAATCCAGGCCAGCACCGACCCGTCGGTGGCTCCCGCCTGGATCAGCGCCACCTTGCCGATGAAACCCGAGAACGGCGGTATACCGCCGAGGTTGAGTGCTGGAATCAGGAACAGCCCGGCCAGCAGCGGGCTGGCGATCAGACCACCGAGACGACGTAGCGACGCCGATCCGGCTTGCCGTTCGATCAGACCGACCACCAGGAACAACGTGGTCTGCACCAGGATGTGGTGGGCGACGTAGAAGATGGCCGCCGATGTCCCGATCACCGACGACAACGCGATGCCGAAGATCATGTACCCGATGTGAGATACCAGCGTGAACGAGAGCAGACGTTTGATGTCGGACTGTGCGATCGCACCCAGGATGCCGACGATCATCGTCACCAACCCGGCCACCATCAGCACGTTGTCCATCGAACCGCCGGGGAACAGCAGCGAGTGCGATCGGAGGATCGCGTAGACGCCCACCTTGGTGAGCAATCCGGCGAACACCGCGGTGACCGGTGCCGGCGCCGTGGGATAGGAGTCCGGCAGCCACGACGAGAGCGGGAACACCGCCGCCTTGATGCCGAACGCCACCAGCAGCACCGCGAACAACGCGTTGCGGGTGCCCTCGGGTACGTGGTCGAGGCGCAGCGACATCTCCGCGAGGTTGAGGGTGCCGGTGGTGGCGTAGGCGAACGCGATGCCGGACAAGAAGACCAGCGACGACACCATCGACACCATCACATAGGAGGCGCCCGCGCGGACCCGTTCGCGGCTCGCGCCGACGGTGAGCAGCACGAAGCTCGCCGACAGCAGGATCTCGAAGGACACGAAGAGGTTGAAGAGGTCGCCGGCGAGGAACGAGTTGCACACGCCGGCGCACAGGATCAGATAGCTCGGCAGGAAGATCGACACCGGCTGCTCGGACGTGCCGTCCCGGATACCCTGCCCGATCGCGTACAGCACCACGCACAGCAACACCGTGCTGGACACCACCAGCATCAGCGACGCGAGCTGATCGACGACGAGGGTGATACCGAGCGGACCGTTCGGGAAGCCCTTGGATCCCCATCCGCCGATGCGCACCGAAAAGGTGCCGTAGGTGTTGGTCAGGTAGAGCATCATCGCCGACGCGGCGAGCGCGGTCGAGATCGCCGACACGGTCACGATCCGCTGCAGCAGCGGACGTCGCCCACCGAGCAGGGTGACGGCGGCGCCGAGCAGCGGCACCAGGGTGGGCAGGACGATCAGGACGGGAATCCACGAGGGTTGCGGGATCATCGGTCACCGCCGGACTCGTCGGTCTCTTCGAGGCCGATCTCGTCGATCACCTCGTTGTCCGACGGCATCAGGTCGGTCTCGATCTTCATCCGGTGCACTTCGGCGTACTGTTCGGGGGTCAGCGGGTTCCCTTCGTCGTCGAAGAGGTCGCCCGCGCCGGTGTCGGCGCCGGTCAGCGGGTCGTCGCTGCGGTCGCGGTCGGGTGCGGTGCGCAGGTCGCCGTGGCGCAGCTTGCGGTCCTCGGTGTCGTCCTCGAGGTCGTCGTCGTCACGGTTGAGGACGAACAAGCGGTACACCAGGGCGAGGATGAACGCCGCCACGCCCATGGTGATGACGATGGCGGTGAGCACCATCGCCTGTGCCAGCGGGTCGGCGTCGTGTGGTCGGTTCTCCGATTCGCGGCCCAGGATCGGTGGATCGCCCATGGCCCCGGAGATCACCAGGATCATCAGATTGATCGCGTTGCCGCACAGCAGCAGCCCCAGCAGCATGCGGATCAGGCTGCGTTCCATCAGGAGGTAGGCGCCGCACGCCGCGAGCACGCCCGCCACGATGAGCAGCCCCAGGTTCACGTTCACGAGCCCGCCTTTGCGCTCGTGGTCAGCACCGACCCGGCCGCCACGGGGTTCTCGACGTCCAGACGCGCACCGAGGCTGCGCAGGATGTCGAGCACCAGGCCCACCACGATCAGGTAGATGCCCAGATCGAAGAACAGCGCGGTGACCAGTTTGATGTGGCCCAGCACCGGGACGGTGATGGTGAACACCGCCGAGGACAGCGCGGGCGCACCCAGGAACAGCGACGTGGCCGCCGTGCCCGCCGAGATCAGCAGACCCGCGCCGAGGAAGGTGCCCGGTTCCACCGGCAGCGCCTCGCCGAGTTCGTAGCGTCCGCCGGCGAGGTACCGCAGCACCAACGCGAGTCCCATGGTGAGACCGCCGGCGAAGCCGCCGCCGGGCGAGTTGTGACCCGCGTAGAAGAAGTACACCGACAGCACCACCATGGTCGGGAACACCAGTCGGGTGGTCACCTCCAACACCATCGAGCGGTGTCGGGGATCGCGGAACTCGCTGCCGAGCAGCCACGTGGTGCGGTCGGGCGGGATCGGATCGTCGTCGTCGGAACCGTTGGCGATCGCGACGAGTCGTGCGGCGTCGGCCACCCGCGGTGCGGCGCCGAAGCGGCGGTTGCGAAACACCATCGACGCGACGCCGGTGGCCGCGACGATCAGCACGCTGACCTCGCCGAGGGTGTCCCAGGCGCGGATGTCGACGAGGAGCACGTTCACCGCGTTCGCCCCGTGGCCCCACTTGTAGGCGGCCTCCGGGATGTCGACGGCCAGCGGCTGTCCCGTGCGCGCCGCCGCGGCGAACAGGCCGACCACGACGAGCATCGTGCCGAACGCGATGCCGATGAGTGCACGCAACGGTTTGAAGCCGGTGGCGTGGCGCGGTTCGGGTTCGGCGGGCAGCTTGCGGAGCACCAGAACGAAGATGACGAGCGTCAGCGTCTCCACCAGGAACTGGGTGAGCGCGAGGTCGGGGGCGCCGTACAACGCGAACAGCACGCCGCAGCCGTAGCCGGTGACCCCGACGACGAGGGTGGCCGCGAGCCGGTTGCGCAGGATCGGGGCGGCGATCGCGGCGGCCACCATGATGCCGCCGACCACCAGTTGTGTCGCCGAATCGAATCCCCGCGGGGTCAGCCGGTCGCGGGCGCCGAGGAACAGCACGATGATCGGGAACACGATCGTCGTCGACAGGATCACACCCTGCGTGATCGGCAGCGACCCTCGCTGGGTGTTGCGGGTGACCATCAGTGAGAGGGTGTCGGCGCCGCGCAGGGTGGCGTCGTAGATGCGGTCGGCATTCAGCAGCGGCCGGTAGCGGAAGAGCAGGTCGCGCATCTGCCTGATCAGCACGAACAGCGCCGCGCCGCCGACGATCACGATGATCGAGAACACCACGGGAAGCCCGAATCCGTGCCACATGGCCAGGTGCTCGATGCTGTGTCCATAGGTGGGCAACGTTTCCGCGTAGGGCTCCACGGCGTCGCCGATCAGTGGGCTGGCGAACCCGGTCACCACCCCGAGGACCGCGAGGACGGCCGGCGACAGGTAGAACATCGCGCCGGGCGGATGCATCTGGGCCACCGCGCGGCTGGGCAGGTGGCGGACCTTGCGGCCGAAGGCACCCCACAGGAACCGGCAGGTGTAGGCGAAGGTGAGCACCGAGCCGAGTAGCAGCACGATGTCGACGGCGTGCGCCTGCCACGGCTGCAGCGATCCGGTGTCCCAGACCGACGCGAACGCGGTCTCCTTGCCGACGAAACCCATGGTGAACGGCAGACCCGCCATGCTGGCGCCGGCGAGCGCGGCGATGACGGCCAGCCACGGCAGCCGATGGCCGAGGCGGGCGAGTTTGCGGACGTCGCGGGTGCCGGTGGAGTGGTCGATGATGCCGACCACCATGAACAGCGACGCCTTGAACATGGCGTGCGCGAGCAGCATCGCGAGCGCGGCCATCGCGACGTTCGCGTCGCCCATCCCGAACAGCACCGCGAGAAAGCCGAGTTGGGAGACGGTGCCGAAGGCGAGGATCAGTTTGAGGTCGAGTTCGCGCAACGATCGCCAGCCGCCCAGCATCATCGTGAACGCACCGAGACCCACCACCATCACCTGCCAGCTGGTCAGCACCGCGAACGGCGGCGCCAGCCGAGCGATCAGATAGATGCCCGCCTTGACCATCGCGGCGGCGTGCAGGTACGCGCTGACGGGGGTGGGCGCGGCCATGGCGCCGGGCAGCCAGAAGTGGAACGGGACGATGGCCGATTTGCTGAGCGCGCCGACGAGCACCAGGATCACCGCGACGTCGAGGTAGATGCCGGCGTCGGGCGGGTTGGCCACCAGATCGGAGAGCAGGTAACTGCCGCTGCGCTCGCCGAGCATGACGATGCCGACCAGCATCGCCAGGCCGCCGAGGGTGGTGACGAGTAGTGCCTGCGTCGCCGACCGTCGTGCTGTCGCGCGGATGCGATAGAACCCGACGAGCATGAACGACAAGACCGTCGTCAGTTCCCAGAACACGTAGAGCACCAGCATGTTGTCGCTGGTGACGAGCCCGAACATGGCGGCGGCGAAGGCGATCATCTCGCCGCCGAACACGGCGACCCGCGGGCGCGCGTCGTCGAAGTAGTGGGCGCAATAGCAGAGCACCAGCGCACCCACACCCAGGATCAGCACCGACATGATGGCCGAGAGGGTGTCCATGCGCAGGACGATGTCCATGTGCAGGGTCGGCGCCCAGCTCAGCGTTTCGACGTCGGCCGGTTGATGCGCGTCGGGCCAGTTCGCGATGACCCAGATCAGCCCGCCGAGAGGTGCGAGCGCCAGCACGTAGAAGCCCCGCGTACCGATCGCGCGGATGATCGCAGGTGCGATGAGCGCACAGACGACCAAGCCGGCCAACACAATCAGCAAGGGCACTCCGTCTTCGTGGTCCCGGCCTGTGTGTCCGGGCTTCTGCGTCCGGGTCTTCGGTCTCCGGCGGGGTGTCGTGGGCTCCTGGGCCCAGCCGCTACTTTACCGTTGCAACCATGTTCCGGTTCGTCGGCATCGTCGTCGCTGCGCTCGCCTGCGCGCTCCTCGTCGGTGGTTGCTCGTCGGATGAGCCCGACCAGATCAAGGGTGTGCCGCTGCCCGCCGACTTCCCGCGCGCGCAGGTGCCGCTGATCGATGGGACCGCGCTGAGCGCGCAGGGGGATCGCAAGTCGGGGTGGACGCTGACCATCCAGGCGCCCGCCACCGACACCAACGTTCTGGACAAGGCGGTGCGCACCCTGACCGACGCCGGTTACTCCGAGTCGCAGCGCACCAATGACGGCGGGCAGTCGGTGGTGGTGCTCTCCGCCGACAAGGACGCCACCACCTATTGGGTGCAGGTCGGGGTGTCGCCGGCCGCGGCGGCGGGAGCATCCGCCGTGTTCTACCAGGTCACCGCCGGTTGACCCGATTGGGTGCGGCCTGATCGCTCACAGGTAACCCGAAGGAGTCGGGCAGTACCGCACAAGCCGTCGTCGGCACTGTGGATCTCTACCAGCCACATTGCCGAAAGTGGGTATTCACGATGTCCGCACCCACCTCCCCGACGCCCGAGCATCCCGACGCCGGTGGTGTCACCGTCGCGGAGCCGCAGCAGAGCACCGAGCCGTATCCGAACCATCAGCAGCCGTATCAGCCCGCACAGCCCTATCAGCCCGGGCCCGCCGGGTTCGGGCCGGTGTCTGCCAAACTCAAGAACGCCATCATCGCCGGCGGCATCGGGTTGGCCGTCGGATTCGGTCTGCTCGGGTTCGGTGCCGGCTACGTCGTCGGGCACGAGAACTCGTCCGGATCGCAGAACTCCTGGCAGCGCGGTCCGGGCATGAACGGCGGTCCGCGTATGAACGGCGGTCCGGGTATGGACGGGCAACTGCCCGGCGGCTCGAACGGTCAGATGCCGCAGATGCCGGGGATGGGCCAGAACGGCCAGACCCCGAACGGCCAGAACCCGCAGGCCCCCACCCAGAACCCGCAGGCCCCCACCCAGACGCAGCAGGCTCCCACCCAGACCAGCTGAGTCGAGCGTGCCCAGAATCCCGTCGAGCGTGCCCGGAATTCCGTCGAGCGTGCCCGGAATCCGGTTGAGCGTCCCCGGAATCCGGTTGACCGGGCCCAAGTGGGCACGCTCGACGCGCGAGTGGGCACGCTCGACGCGCGAGTGGGCACGCTCGACGGGGAGAGGTCAGTCGAGGCGGCGCTGCGCGTAGGCGCTTAGGTTTTCCACCTGGTCCGGGTCGAGGGATGGTCGTACCCGGGTGCGCGCATCGGCGATGTCGTCGGCGGTGACCGTTGCGGCGTCGATGTCGCGTCGCATCGCGGCCAGCGCCGCCTCGCGGAGCAGTGCCGAACAGTCCGCGGCGGAATATCCGTCGAGGTCGGCGGCCAGCGCGTCGAGGTCGATGCCGTCGGCAAGTGGCACCTTGCGGCCGGCGGTGCGCAGGATGTCGGCGCGCGCCGCGGCGTCCGGTGGCGGCACGAACACCAGCCGTTCCAGGCGGCCGGGGCGCAGCAGCGCCGGGTCGACGAGGTCGGGCCGGTTGGTGGCGCCGAGCACCACCACGTCCTGGAGTGGTTCGACGCCGTCGAGTTCGGTGAGCAGCGACGCGACGACGCGGTCGCCCACCCCCGAGTCGGTGGACTGTCCCCGGCGCGGGGCCAGCGCGTCCACCTCGTCGAGGAAGATCAGCGACGGCGCGGATTCACGCGCCCGTTCGAAGAGGTCCCGCACGGCCTTTTCCGACGACCCGACCCACTTGTCCATCAGTTCGGCACCCTTGACCGTGTGCACCGACAGTCGGCCCGACGCAGCCAGCGCACGTACCACGAACGTCTTGCCGCACCCCGGCGGACCGAACAGCAACACACCGCGCGGCGGGTCCACCCCCAGCCTGGTGAACGTGTCGGGATGCTGCAGCGGCCACAGCACCGTCTCGGTGAGCGCCTGCTTGGTCTCGGTCATGTCCCCGACGTCGTCGAGGGTGATCGACCCCACCGCCACCTCGGGGGAGTCGAGTCGCGACACCGGCCGGATCACTTCCAGCGCACCGAGCAGATCCTCGTGGGTGAGGGCGGGTTCGGTGGCGTCGGCGGTTGCGCGGGCCGCGGCCCGCAGCGCGGCCTCGCGGGCCAGGGCCGCCAGGTCGCCGGCGACGAATCCGGGGGTGCGTGCCCCGATCGTTTCCAGGTCGAGGTCACCCTCGGTGGGCACGCCCGCGAGGATCGCGCTGAGCAGTCGCGCCCGCAGCGCCGCATCGGGCAACCCGACCACGAGTTCACGATCACAGAGGTCCGGTGCCCGCAGCCGGGTGTCGAGGCGTACCGGTTCGGCGGTGGTGGCGATCAGCGCGATACGCGCAGCGGCGTCCCCGTCGGCGGCGATCGCCGCCCGCAGCGCATCGAGGATCAGCGTCGACACGGGCTCCGGGTCGGCGGGCAGCAGCGCGTCGGCGTCGGTGATCAGCAGCACCCCCGCGCCGTCACCGCGCAGCGCGGCGATCGCATCGGTCACGACGCGCAGCCGGGCGGTCGCCTCCAGCGCACCCGCGGTGGGGCCGTCGATCGCGATCAGGGTGCGATGCGCGCACACCGAACGCGCCAGCGTGGCCTTTCCCGCGCCCGCCGGCCCGGTGATCAGCACACCGAGTCGCGGCACCGCCCCGAGTTTGCGCAGCACCTCGGGCTCGTCGAGCGTGATCGACAGCCACTCGGTGAGTTTCGCGATCTGGTTGTCGACGCCCACCAGCTCCGACACCGGTCGCACCCGCGGCGCCGCCGACCCCGCGCCGGGAACCGACACCGACCGCACCCCATCCGCCACCGCAGCCCCGCTTCCCGCAGCCCCGCTTCCCGCAGCCCCGCTTCCCGCCGCCCCGCTTCCCGCCGCCCCGGTCCCCGACACCGGCGCGGCCACCATCGACCGGGCCGCCGCAACCCCGCCCGTCGGCGCGGCACCATCGGCCCACAGCACCGCCGTCGACGGTTGCACGCTCACCGGCCCGTCCGGGTCGGTGGCGGTCACGGTCAGCAGCTCGTTGGTCCAGGTGATGCCGACGGCGAGGGTCAGCGTCCGCGTCGCCGACCCCGCGGTGAGTTCGGGACCCAGGTCGCGCGGCAACAGCGACACGGTGTCGCCGACGGAGAGCACCTTGCCGAGCAGTGCGCGGCGCAGTGTCGCCTCGTCGACCCCGCGGGCGGCCAGGCGCGATCCGCTCACCCGCACCCGCGTCGCCCCCTGCACCACCACCGGGCCGATCACCACCGACGCGTTCTCCCGCACCCCCGCGTTGGAGAACGTGATGTCGTCGAGCAGTGCCGTGCCGGTGGGCGCGTCAGCCGCGGTCGCGGCCACCACCGCCGCGGTCACACGGGCGCCGGTGATGGCAATGCCGTCCCATTCCCGCAGGCCGAGGGCGGTGAGCACCTCGGGATGCACACGCACGATGCCGCGCCGGGAGTCCGCCGCCGACGGATTGATCCGTGCGGTGAGGGTGAGCTGGTTGGCGCCGGAGGTCACGTCGGCTCGTCCGGGCTCGTCGACGTGGCCGGCTCAGCGGGTACCGACCCGGGTTCGGGCGGGCGCGGCGTGGGCTTGTGCAACCCGAGGCGTGCCTCCGACTTGCGGGGGTGCGGGCCTTGTCGTCGTGGCTGGCGTCGGGCGAGTGCGCGACGTTCCGCGCGGCGCTCACCGGGGGAGTCGTCCCAGAATTCCGGGCGGGCCTGCACCCACCGGCGGCTGCGCCAGGCGAACGGGATGTGCGCGGCGTAGGCCGCCACCGCGATGATCATCAGCACGTACGGGTAGGTGAGCAGCAGCGCCGCGGCGATCGCCACCACAATCAGCAGTCCTGCCATCGCCCGCGGCGGCACCGCGGTGGCCTTGAACGACGCGGTGGGTATTCGGCTCACCGCGAGGAATGCCACCAGCACCAGCCAGGTCCCGACCGCCGGCGGTGAGGTCCACCAACCGTCGCCGAACTGCTGTTGCAGTCCGATCGGCAGCAGCGCGACAATCGCGGCCGCCGGCGCCGGCACGCCGACGAAGAAGTCGCGGGTGTAGCGCGGCGCGTCGACGTCGTCGAGCAGGGTGTTGAAGCGCGCGAGCCGCAACACGATCGCGCAGCAGTACACCAGGGTCAGCAGCCAGCCGACGTCGGCGCCCTGCATCAGATGCAGGTAGATGATCAGCGCGGGCACCACGCCGAAGTTGATGGCGTCGGCCAGTGAATCGATCTCGGCGCCGATCCGGCTGGTGGCTCCCATCATCCGCGCCACCCGGCCGTCGATCCCGTCGAGCAGCGCCGCGGCCACCACCAGCGCCATCGCGAGATCGACGTTGTGGTTGGCCGCTGCGCGCACCGCGGTGAGGCCGGCGCAGATCGCCAGGATGGTGAGTGCCGACGGCACGAACATCCGGCTGGCCGCCGCCTGCCTGCGCAGCGCCCCGATTTCGTGCGCATCGACATCGCCCGGGTACCGGCGGGTGCCGTGTCCGGCCGGCGTGCGGTGAACGGGCGGTGTGCGGCGCACTGACGGGGTGCGTTCGGCCCGGTGCGGACTCATCGCGTCGCTCTCATCCCTCGCCGAGCACGGCGAGCGGGGTTTCGGCGCCGACGGTGCGCTGCCCGACGAGGACCCGCGGCGCGGTACCGCGCGGCAGATAGACGTCGACGCGTGAACCGAACCGGATAAGCCCGTAGGTGTCGCCGACGTGCAGCGTGTCGCCGACCCCCGCGTGGCACACGATCCGGCGTGCGATGAGACCCGCGATCTGCACCACCGCGATGTCGGTGTCCGGGGTTCCGGTGTCGGGGCTGTCGGTGTCGGGACTGCTGGCGCCGAAGTGGTTGGGCCGCAACACCATCGTGGTGCGCTCGTTGGCGTCGCTGGCTTCGGGAAGGTCGGCGGAGAGGAACTGTCCGGGCGTGTGGGTCACCGAGATCACGCTGCCGTCGACGGGCACACGCTGCACGTGTACGTCGAAGATCGACAGGAACACCGACACCCTGGGCCGCGCCGCGTCGCCGAGTCCCGATTCCGGCGGCGGTACCGCCTCGTCCACCAGGCTCACGGTGCCGTCGGCGGGGGCCACCACGACGTGCGGGGCGGCCGGCGGAACCCGTGGCGGATGCCGGAAGAACGCGGCACACGCACCGGCCGCCGCGGCGGCGGGCACGGCGATCCAGCGATGACGTCGGCCGGCCAGCGCGACGGCCGACGCACCGGCGACGAACGGCAGCCCGGCGGGATGGATCGGGGGTACCGTCTCACGGATCAGGGCGACGACGTGCGCGGGATCGAATGCTCCCGACGCTGCCGCTGCAGCGCCCGCTGGTGCGTCCGGTCGCGGGCGCCTGGCCACGTGTGAACCTCCCATGTCGGATCGGCCGGATTTCTCCGGCACTGCAGTTCAGCTTAGAGTGCCGACGCTGCCGGGGGCGATCAGGTGAATCCCGCAGGCAGGCAACACCGGCCCGGACGCCTGCTCGCACGCACCACAGCAGGGCGCTACAGCACGATGGTGTCGACGTCGCTGCCCGCGGGCAGCGCGGTGACGTCGGCGGGCACGTCGATCAGCACATTCGACGCCGCGAGATACCGCAGGTGATGGGATGCGGGCGGCCCGATCGGTTCGACGGTCCACGGCCCGTCACCGACGGGCGCGGCGAGCACGCCCCGCAGGAACTGGCGTTTGCCGCCGGGCGAGCGGATGTCGTGCGACAACCGCGCCGACTGCGTGGGCCGGTGGGGCGGCAGACCCATCGCCGCGCGCAGCGGCGGCCGGATGAACACCTCGAACGAGACCAGCGAACTCACCGGATTGCCGGGCAGCGTGATGATCGGCACCGCCCGACCGTCGGGTGCCCGATGATGTCCGCCGCCCTGCGGCATCCCCGGTTGCATCGCCACCTTGACGAATTCCACCGTGCCGCCGGCGTGCAGCGCCTCCTTGACCACCTCGTAGGCGCCGGCACTCACCCCGCCGGAGGTGATGATCAGGTCGGCGTCGCCGGACACTTCGTCGAGGCGGGCGAGGAAGTCGGCGGTGTTGTCGGGCACGAAGTGGACGTGGCGGGCCGCGGCCCCCGCCACGTCGGCCGCTGCGGTCAGCATGGCACCGTTGGATTCATAGATCTGCCCGTGCCGCAACGGTTTTCCCGGCTCCACCAGCTCCGAACCGGTGGACAGCACCACCACCCGCAGCGGCCGGAACACGGTCACCTCGGTGATGCCGAGCGCGCACAGGAGTCCCACCTGGGCGGGTTCGATCACGGTGCCGGCCGGCAACGCCGGTGCGTCGCGCTCGATGTCGGAGCCCGCGGTGCGGACGTGTTTGCCCGACGGCACCGCCGCGAGCATCCCGACCGTGCCGTCGGCGGCGAGATCGAACCCGGTGTCGGTGAGTTCCACCGGCACCACGGCATCGGCCCCGGCGGGAAGTGGTGCGCCGGTCATGATCCGCGCCGCGGTGCCGGGTGGCAGGGCGAGTTCGTCGGTGCGTCCGGCGGGGATGTCGGCGTCGACGGGTAACCGCGTCGGACTCTGCTCGGTGGCGGTGGCGACGTCGGCGGCGCGCACCGCGTAGCCGTCCATGGCGGAGTTGTCGAAGGGGGGCAGTGGAATCGGCGCGTGGATGTCGATGGCGGTCACCCGGCCCACGGCGTCGGCGACGCCGCACATCACCGGCTCGGGGGAACCGAACAATGCCGACACCGCTCGTTGATGGTCGCTGACCGATCGCATCCGCCCAGCATGCCATCGTCGCATCGGTGGCTGCGACGTGTACCGGTGATGACCGCCGCCCGTACTGCGGATGTCCCCGGGCGGCACTAGATTCGCACTATGACGCTGGGCGTGCTGTTGGACATCGACGGGGTGATGGTCACCTCGTGGCAGGCGCTGCCCGGCGCTGTCGACGCGATCAAGACGCTCGCCGACCGCGGCTATCCGCGGATGTTCCTCACCAACACCACGTCTCGCTCGCGGGCGCAGATCGCCGAGGCGCTCGGCAACTGCGGATTCGACGTCGGGGCCGACGAGATCCTCACCGCGGCCAAGCTCACCGCGGAGTTCCTCAGCCGCAACTATCCGCACCGCAAGACGTGGGTGCTCAACGAGGGTCCGATCGCCGAGGACATGACGGGTATCGATCTCACCGACGACCCGGCGGAGGCGCAGGTTATCGTGCTCGGTGGTGCGGGTCCGGTGTTCACCCACGCCGCCTTGTCGACGGTGCTGGAGAGAATGCTCGCCGGGGTGCCGGTGGTGGCGATGCACCGGTCGTTGATCTGGTCCACCAGCGCGGGCCTCTCGATCGACACCGGGGTGTACCTCGAGGGTCTGGAGAAGGCGGCCGGACGCAAGATCCGCGCGATCGGCAAACCGTCGCCGCTGGGTTTCCGGGCGGCGGTCGACGTGATGAATCTCGAGCCCACGCAGGTGGTGATGGTGGGCGACGACATGTACAGCGATGTGCTCGGCGCTCAGGCGTCGGCGCTGATCGGGGTGCTGGTGCGCACCGGCAAGTTCCGCGACGAGGCTCTACGGGCCCTGCAACGTGACGAGTTCGGCCCGATTCCCGACTACGTCATCGACTCGATCGCCGAGCTACCCCCGCTGCTCGAAAAGCTCGACACCCGCTGACCGCGCCCCCGCTCGCTGATTGAGCGCCCCCCGCTGATTAAGCTTCCCCCCGCTGATTGAGCCTGTCGAAATCACGCCCCCCGCTGATTGAGCCCCTCCCCGCTGATTGAGCCCCTCCGCGCTGATTGAGCTTGCCGAAATCACGCCCACCCGCTGATTGAGCCCCTCCCCGCTGATCGAGCGCCCTCCGCTGATTGAGCCTGTCGAAATCACACAGCCCCGGCCGTCGCCGACTCCGCGGCCTTCTTGACCTTCCCCAGCGTCTCGGCCATCCCCACCTTCAACTCGGCCTCGAACGAGTCGGCACCACCGAACACGAGATCCACCAGCGTCGACGACACCTTCGTCGTCGATCCGGCCACCTCGCGGCGTTCGGTGACCCGCACGCCGCCGGATTCGTTCGGGGTGATCGCGTAGCTCCACACCGTGTGGTTCTCGGCGACGCGGAATCCGATTTCCTGATTGGGTGCAAAGCGCACCACCTTTGACGTGGTCGGCCACACGAGTGCGCCCCGCCGGTTGATGTTGACGGTCCGGGTACCGAGCTTTACGGGGCCGCCGAGTACGAACATCTTCTTGCACTGCGGACTCCACTCGCCCATCCGCGCGAGGTCGGACAGCACGGCCCACACCTGTGCGGGCGTGGCGTCGATGTCGATGGACTCTTCGATCAGTTCTGCGGTCATGGTTGCCCCTCGTCGACGGTCGGTCGGTCGGGTGTCACCCTATGGGCCTATTGTCTGACCGTCAATAAGCAGCTTCCACGCTGGAGTGGAGGCCTCAGGAGATGAGGACGGCGGCGATCACGGCGCCGATGCCGACGAAGACGGACGCGGAGATCCAGCCTGCGGTGTGGGTTTCGTCGTCGAGCAGCAGCGTGCCCAGCTTGCCCGGGGTGAGCCAGTCGATGAGAACGAACGACCACATCATCACCGCGATGGCGAGCACCGCGTAGGCCAGCGTGTAGAGCAACGCACGCCACAGCACCAGCATGCTGGTGTCGAATGCGGAGCCCACCAACACCAGGCCGAGGCCCACCACCATCGACACGGTGAGCAACACCGCGTTGCGGTTGTGATCCACCCAAACCGCCTGCCGGAGACGACCGGGGGTCACCAGGTCGAGTGCGGCGAAACCCACCACCAGCAGGGCCACGCCCATGATGCTGAAGGACGCGCCCCAGGCCAGGTTGTGACGCAGCAACTCCACCCGGGTTCTCCCGTCGTCGACGCCGCGGAATCGGGACCGCGGAACTCTCACGAGCACCCTAGCGCGCCGACGCTGCCAGTCCGAGGTTCTCGCGCAACCTCTGAGCTATCCGGTGTGGTGGAGTCGGACGATGTCGGTTCCGTCGGGGGTGTGGGTGTAGGTGACGTGGCTGTGAGTGGAGATGTGTGCGATCAGTTGGTGGTAGAGCATCGATTCCAGGGTGGATTCGATGTCGGATTCGATGTCGGATTCGTGTGCGGGTGTGAACTCGTCGGGTAGGCCCTCGTCGGGCGTGGTGGGTGGATCGTCTGGTGGCGAATGCTGCTCGGGGCGTGGGCCGTGGATGTCGGCGCGGACGGCATCGAGTGTGTCGGCGAAGACGGTGCCGATGTCGGGGTGGCGGTTGATGTGTTCGGGGTTGGGGGGCATGCCGGGGTGGGTGTTGAGTTGCCAGGCCACGCGGCCGGTGTCGGGGCCGTCGTCGATGATGCGGGTGGTGTATTGGCCGGGGTTGGGGCCGACCATGGGATTGTGTTTGGGGCAGGCCGGTTTCAGGGAGTCGATGTCGGTGAGTCCGCCGTTGGCCCAGTCGTTGCGGGCGTGATGGATTTCCACGCGGGTGGCCGGTTGGGTGCAGTCGGGTGCCGAACACATCTCGCCGCCGTCGGAGGCGAACGATGCCAATCGTTGTCCCAGGGAGGCGAGTCGACGTGACCGTCCGAAATACAGTGGCACCGCGGTGTGGTCGGCGAACACGGCCAGATATTGCTGTGAGCGGGCGGCCATGGTGATGACGTCGGAGATCGGGAGCACCGCCCCGGAAGCAGTGGTACCCAGTCCGGCGTGGCGGCGGAGGTCTTTCTCGTCGATCTTGATGATCACGTGCGCGGGCAGTCCCCGGTGACTCTTGCCGAGCGTCCCCTCGGCGAGCACGGCCCTCAGCAGGGCGTGGAGCGCGTCGTGGTTGCGTTGTGCCTGCGACCGGTTGTCGCGGCCTGCGGCGTCGGCGAGTTGGCGGGGGTCGGCATCCCCGACGGGTCCTCGTGGCGATGCGTCGTCGTCGGGATTGTTCAGTCCGGGTTTGCCCCACGCGTCGAGGACCACGTCGAACATGGCTCGGGTCTGCGGGTCGAGGTGACCGTTGAGTTTCGACATCAACTGGGTGTCTTGACGGTTGAGCCACAGATTGCGGCGGCGGGCGCGGTCGGTGTCGTCGGTGAGTTGACCGTCGGGATCGAGATGGGCCAACAATCGTGCCCCGACCTGCCCGAGTTCGGGTGGACTCAAAGTGCCCGCATAGTGGCTCATCGTCTGCTCGGCGGCCACCCGCACATCGTGGGGTGTGGCGGCGGGGATCTTGTCGAGGACGTCGAGCACCACCAGAGCGTGGGACATCCCGGCGCTGCCGTCGGCGCACTTCTCGGCCAACGTCGGACACGACGGTGCCAACAGTTGCCCGGTGGCCGAATGAAATCGGGCGGTGTGTTCGAGGAGCCGTTTGCGGCGAACCGGTTCGGTGATCCGCAGCGCGTGGGAAAAGAACGCGATCACACTGCGAAATCCGCGTCGGCGGGGAATATCACGATCAGAGATCTCCACCAACGCCCGGCTGCCCACCGCCGGCACCCGATGATGGGCACGTTCGAGTTCGGTGGCCGCGGAGACGAGTTCGTCATCACTCCACGACGACACATCGGCGGCCGCGATCTCATCAAGCACCGCATGCAACCGGGCAATGACCTCCGGTGCCGCCGACACCTCTGCTGTTGCCGAAACCTCCGGTGCCGCCGACATGAACCTCACCCCCAACCCGTCGCATCGAACGTATGTTCTACGATAACACACCCCGGCGACAGGCGACACTGTCACTTCACCGTCAGCGACGATTGACTCTGCCGTAACGTCAACCGGCAGAGTGGTGCTCATGACGGAGAATGAGGGGCAGGCCACGGACCTGTCGATCAATGCGGCGACGGAGTGGCCGATCCGAGACCTTGCCAAGGCGACGGGGCTCACCAGTCGAACGCTCCGGCACTACGAGCAGATCGGCCTTCTTCTCCCGTCTCGGGTCGCAAGCAACGGATACCGCTTCTACGGAGACGCCGAGATCTCACGGCTCTATCGAATCCTGTCGCTGCGCGCGCTCGAACTTCCCCTCGCCACAATCCAACTCGCGCTCGATGACGAGATCTCTCTCATTGACGCCATCGAAGCTCATCTCGCGCTCCTCACCGAGCGCCGAGACAGAACCAACGAACAGATCGACGTCGTCCAACAGACGCTCGACACGATAAAGAAGGGCCGATCCATGTCCATCGACGAAGTCTTCGCCGGCGTCGACCAGAGTCAGTACGAGACCGAAGTACGTACCCGCTGGGGTGACGAGGCCTGGGAACGCGGCGCCGAGCGACGCGCCGCGATGACCGACGAACAGCGGAAGGCCGACGACAAAGAGAGCCTCGACGTCAACGCGGCTTTGCGGACCGCGGCCGAGGGCGGCGAGGACCCGAACGGCGCGCGCTTTCAACGCTTGGTCGCCGACCATCATCGGTGGGTTACCGCGCATTGGGGAGGAAGGGAACCCGACCACGAGGCCTACACCGGGCTCGCCGAACTGTATGTGGCCGATCCGAGGTTCGCCGCAGCCTATGGGGGTGCGGACAACGCCGAGATCATTTGCGAGGCAATCCGGATCTGGGCTGGAGCCAACCTCGAATGACGGGATGATCCCACCACAAGCGTCGACAACGTCCTGACCGACACCGGCTAGCCGACGCTCACCATCTCGTAGTCGCCGACCTTCTCCGCGAGCGCTGCGAGGTGCTCGTTCGCATCACCGAGGAGATGACCGGTCGCGGTGAGTCGCGCGGTGTAGTGGCCCACCGGATACTCGTCGGTCATGCCGATGCCGCCGTGCATCTGGATCGATTCCTGCCCGATGTGGCGTCCCGACCGGCAGATCTGCAGCTTGGCGCGACTGTAGACGGTCGGGTCGGTGATGTCGTCGGCCAGCGACGCGGTGGCGTACAGGCTCAGGCTGCGGGCGAGTTCGAGGGAGACGAACATGTCGGCGGCCCGCTGGGTGAGTGTCTGGAACTTCGACAACGTGACGCCGAACTGCTTGCGCGACTTGAGGTATTCGGTGGTGAGCTCCAGCGAACGCTCCATCGCGCCCACCGCCTCCGCGCACAGCGCGGTCTGGGTGAAGATCTCCGCATAGCCGATCGCCTCGGACTGGTCGCCCGAACCGAGATCGATGGCGGGCGCATCGGCGAAGGTGATCTGCGCGCCGCGTCGCCCGTCGTAGGTGGTGAACCCGGTGACGGTGACACCGGATGCGTCGGCGTCGGCCAGGAAGAGGCCGACGGTGCCGTCGTCGCGGCGTGCGCTCACCACGATCTTCTGCGCCGAATCACCAGCGATCACAGGGTATTTGACGCCGTTGAGGGTGACGCCTTCGCTGGCGCCGGTGGCGGTGGTGCTCACTGCCGCGGCCGGCCAGCGGTCGTCGGTCTCGGTGTGGGCGAAGGCGAGCAGCAGTCGGCCCTCGGCCACCTCGGTGAGCAGTTGCACGCGGCGGTCGCCGGAGGCGACGCGATCGATCACCACGCCGGGCAGCAACGCGCCGAACAGCAGGGGTTCGGGTGCCAGACTGCGACCCACCTCACCCATCACCGCGGCCACCTCGACGGGGCCCGCGCCGAACCCGCCCGCGTCCTCGCCGAACGGCAGCCCGAGAATGCCGATCTCGGCCAGCGATGCCCACACCGAGGGCTGCCAGCCCGCTTCGCTCGCGGCGACCGCACGCAGCTTTTCCACGTCGTAGGACTTGAAGACGTCGCGCGCGGTGTCACGCAACAGTGATTGCTCTTCGGAGAGCTCGAAATCCATGGGATGACTCCAGATTCGGGTGGCCTGCCGGCCGTTGGTGAGTGGGGGCTACAGGCCGAGGATCGACGACGAGATGATGGTGCGCTGCACCTCCGACGAGCCGCCGTAAATGGTGACCTTGCGGTAGTTGAGGTACTCGGGCGCGCTCAGCTGAGCCCATTCGGGTGTCCCCACTTCCGGTGCGCGCACGGCCAGGCCGCGCGCTCCCGCGATGTCGGCGATGAGTTCGGTGACAGACTGCTGCAGCTCGCTGCCGCGCAGTTTGACCAGCGAGGAGACCGGGTTGGCCTTGCCCTCGGCCGACGACGACACCACCCGCAGCTGGGTCAGTTCGAGGGCGAGCAACTCGTTCTCCATCTCGGCGATGCGGGCCGCGATGAGCGGGTCGTCGAGCAGGGTGCCACGCGAGGTGGGGGTCTGGCGGGCCAGCTCCTTCGCCTTGGCGATGTGGGTCTTGGTCCAGCCGACCCGCGCGATGCCGGTGCGCTCGTTGCCGAGCAGGAACTTGGCGTAGGTCCAGCCCGCGTTCTCCTCGCCGACGAGATTCTCGGCGGGCACGCGCACGTTGTTGAAGAACACCTCGTTGACCTCGACGCCACCGTCGATCAGCTTGATCGGCCGCAGTTCGATGCCCTCGGTCTTCATGTCGATGAGCAGGAAGCTGATGCCGGCCTGCCGCTTGGGGGCATCCGGGTTGGTGCGCACCAGGCAGAAGATCCAGTCGGCGTACTGGCCGAGGGTGGTCCAGGTCTTCTGCCCGTTGACCACGTAATGGTCGCCGTCGCGAACGGCGCGGGTCTTAAGCGAGGCCAGGTCCGAGCCCGCCTCGGGCTCGGAGAACCCCTGACACCACCAGATGTCGAGGTTGGCGGTGGCGGGCAGAAAACGTTCCTTGAGTTCCTGCGATCCGAACGTCGCGATCACCGGGCCCACCATGTTGACGTTGAAGGTCAGCGGGTCGAGCACATGGTTGAGACTGAGCTGGTCGTGGTAGATGTTGCGCTGGATCGGCGTCCAGTCCTTGCCGCCCCATTCCACCGGCCACCCCGGCGTCGCGAGTCCCTCGGCGTTGAGGATTCGCTGTGTGGTGATGAGGTCGTCGGGCAGGACCGCCGTGCCCGACGCGACACGCTCCCGGATGTCCTCGGGAATCTTCGTGGTGAAGAAGGAACGAAGTTCCTCACGGAACTCGAGCTCATCTGAATCGAACTTCAAGTGCATGTACTAGTCATACCCGGTGAAGCGGTTTGCGCGAAAGCCCAGAGTCGAAATCATGCCTCGGATCGGCGTGTTCAGTCGGCGACTCAGCTCGCCGATGACGTGATGCGGATGCGGCCCACCCGCTAGGCTCTGCCCGCATGAGACACGTACACGCGTTTCGCGACGACGCGCTCGGCGAGCGTGACGGTGTCGGCGTGGCGGCCGCGATCGCGTCGGGGGAGATCTCCGCGCGCGAGGCGGTCGAGGCCGCGCTCGACCGGATCGATGCCGTCGATCCGGTGCTCAACGCGGTCGCCGTCGACGACAGGGAGCGCGCCCGTAAACGTGCGGTCGACGACGTGTTCCCGGGCGGCTCGTTCGCCGGGGTGCCCGCCATCATCAAGAACAACACGCTGTTCGCTGGTCTGCCGACCCGGCAGGGATCGGCCGCGGTGCCCGCAACCCCCGCGCAGAACAACGAACCGTTCACCGATCAACTGCTGTCCACCGGTGTCAACCTGGTCGGGGCATCCACTCTGCCGGCGTTCGGGCTCACCGCGACAACGGAATTCGTCGACCGCGAACCCACCCGCAATCCCTGGGACACCGACTACTCGTGCGGTGCGTCGTCGGGCGGTTCGGCCGCGCTGGTGGCCGCCGGTGCGCTGCCGGTCGCACACGCCAACGACGGCGGGGGGTCGATCCGTATCCCGGCCGCCGCGTGCGGGCTGGTGGGGCTCAAGCCGAGCCGCGGGCGAGTGGAAGCGTCACCGGAGGGCCGGGCCATGCCCATCGACCTGATCTCCAACGGCATCGTCAGCCGCTCGGTGCGCGACACCGCCCAGTTCCTCGCCGACGCCGAGCGTTACGCACCCGCGGCGTCGTTGCCGCCCGTCGGGTTGGTGGAGGGGCCCGGCGCCCGGCGGCTGCGCATCGCGATGCTCACCGAGCCGCTGACCGGGCAATTGCTCGACGACGACACCCACCACGGCGTCGCCGCAATCGCCGACCTCGCGCACGACCTCGGGCACCGTCCCGAATTCATCCCGATGCCCGTCGATCGCAGCTACGTCGACCAGTTCACCCAGTACTGGGCGATGCTGGCCTTCGCGATCGACCACTTCGGAAAACGTAGCTTCGGCAAGGGATTCGACCGGTCGGCGCTCGACCCGTTCACCCGCGGCCTGTCGCGGAAGTATCTGCGCAGGTTCTGGCGCACACCGTCGGTGATCCGCGGGCTCAACAAATCCACCGCCCAATTCCGCGAGGTCTTCACGCGGTTCGACGTAGTGCTCAGCCCGACGCTCGCGCACATCACACCCCGCATCGGATACCTCGACCCCGCAGGAGATTTCGACGAGATCTTCGATCGTCTCGTGCGCTACATCGCCTTCACCCCGGCGAACAACACGTCGGGCACGCCGGGCATCAGTCTGCCACTGGCCCACACCGCCAGCGGGCTGCCGGTGGGTATCCACTTCTGCGCCGACCTCGGCAACGAACGCACCCTGCTCGAGCTGGCCTTCGAACTCGAAGCCGCACAACCATTCCGCCGCATACAGGACGGTGTCACCGACGACGGGGCCGCGGCCCGAAAGTAGGGGAAGGTAATCGTTCCCCTGGTTCTGCGACCTTCCGCTGGCTACAACTGTGGGACGATCACGAAAGTAGGGGAAGACGAATCTTCCCCTACTTTCGACGATGCCTGCACGCGCGGCCGCGAGCGCACTCCCGCAGCCCCCGCCGCACGACCGCCTAGTGCACGACGGCCTTCTCGGCGCCGATGCCGGTCAGTGAGCGAACCTCCATCTCCGCGTTGCGTTCGGGGGTGCCGCGATCCGACGGGTTGCTCAGTGTGCCGATGATGCCCAGCGCGAAGGCCAGCGGGATCGACACGATGCCGGGATTCTCCAGCGGGAACCACGCGAAGTCGGCGCCCGGAACCATCGAGGTGGCCTTGCCGGACACAGCGGGGGAGAACACGATCAGGATGAGTGTGGACGCCAGGCCGCCGTAAATACTCCACAGCGCACCGCGGGTGTTGAACCGCTTCCAGTACAGCGAGTACAGGATGGTGGGCAGGTTGGCGGCCGCGGCGATCGCAAAGGCCAGCGCCACCAGGAACGCCACGTTCTGCCCGTTGGCCAGGATGCCGAGCACGATGCCCATCACGCCGAGCGTCACCGCCGCATACCGCGACACGCGCACCTGGTCGGCGTCACTTGCCTTGCCGCGCTTGATCACACTGGCATAGATGTCGTGCGCGAACGACGCCGACGCGGTGATGGTGAGACCGGCGACCACCGCGAGGATGGTCGCGAACGCCACCGCCGAGATGACGCCGAGCAACACCACGCCGCCGAGTTCGAAGGCCAGCAGCGGTGCCGCCGCGTTTTCCTTGCCCGCCGCGGCGAGAATACGGTCGGGGCCGACGATGGCGGCCGCGCCGTAGCCGAGGATCAGGGTGAACAGATAGAAGGCGCCGATCAGGCCGATCGCCCAGACCACGGAGCGTCGGGCCTCCTTGGCGGTGGGCACGGTGTAGAAGCGCATCAGCACGTGCGGCAGACCCGCGGTGCCCAGCACGAGGGCAATCGCCAGCGAGATGAAGTTGATCTGTGACTGCAACGTCCCGCCGTACTTGGCGCCCGGCGCGAGAACATCACGGGCGGCGACCTTTTCGTTCGACGAGCCGGAGATCGCGTGCTGCGCCGAGCCGAGGATGTCGGAGAAGTTCATGCCGAAACGGCCCAGCACCATCACGGTCATGAACGCGGCACCCGCGATCAGCAGGATCGCCTTGATGATCTGCACCCAGGTGGTGCCCTTCATGCCGCCCACCAGCACGTACACGATCATCAGCGCGCCGACCACGGCGATGACGATCGACTGTCCGGTACGGGATTTGACGTCGAGCAGCAGTGCCACCAGCCCGCCTGCGCCGGCCATCTGCGCGAGCAGGTAGAACAGCGACACCGTCAGCGTCGAGATGGCTGCGGCCAGCCGCACCGGCCGCTGCTTGAGTCGGAAGCTCAGCACGTCGGCCATGGTGAATTTGCCGGTGTTGCGCAGCAATTCGGCCACCAGCAGCAGCGCGACGAGCCACGCCACCAGGAAGCCGATCGAGTAGAGGAAGCCGTCGTACCCGTAGACGGCGATGGCGCCGGCGATGCCGAGGAAGCTGGCCGCCGACAGGTAGTCGCCTGCGATGGCGATGCCGTTCTGCGGGCCGGAAAATGCGCGGCCACCGGTGAAATAGTCTGCGGCGGTGGAGTTGTTGCGGCTGGCCTTGATCACCACGAACAGGGTGATGGCCACGAATCCGACGAAGATGGCGATGTTGGCGACCGGATTGCCGACGGCGGCCGATGCGGCGAGGTGCAGGGTCATCGGATCGTCTCGCTTTCCATCTCCGAGCGGAGTACGGCGGCCTTGGGATCGAGTTCACGGTTGGCGAACGCCACGTACATGCCCGTGATCACGAAGGTGGTGACGAACTGCAGCAGGCCCAGAATGAGGCCGACGTTGATGTTGCCCCACACCGGTGTGGCCATGAAGTCGTGGGCGAACGCACCGAGCGCCACGTAGAGGCCGTACCAGATCAGGAAGAAGGCGGTCATCGGGAAGACGAAACGACGGTGGGTGCGGCGCAGTTCCTGGAATCGGGGGCTGCGCTGGATCTCGATGAACTGCTCACCCGTCGGCGATGGCGCCTCGGGTGGCGATTGGTCGGTGGTGGACACGGGTTCCTCCGAAGGATCGGTGTGATGGGTCTACCCGCTGAGCATCCGATGCGACGTGGATCACACACAATGGGGTGTCCTGGGTCACACGACGAAGCCGTCCGAGTGTGCGGTAGACGGTCGATGTGGTCCGACGAGCGGTCGGCGGGTTAAGCACCCAGCCGCGGGCCTACGGGTTCGATCCGCGACGCCGGTCTACCCGCGCGGCACCCGCTCCACACCCATCCCGAGACGCTCGGGTACGTGCATCCGGGCGAAGATGCGCGAGAGGTCGGCGGGGCGCCTGCTCCGGGTCGCCAGGCTGACCAGCATCATCGTCGCGAAGGCCAGCGGTACCGTCAGCGCGGCCGGGTAGCCGATGAGCACCGCTGCCCAGCCACCGGCCACGTTGTTGTCCACCACGCCCGCGATCGCCAGCGACGCGGCCGTCCCCGACGACGCGCCGCCGACGAGCAGTCCGGCGATCGCACCCGCCGGTGTCAGCCCGCGCCACCAGATGCCCAGGATCAGCAGCGGGCACAGCGTCGACGCGGCCACCGCGAACACCAGCCCCACCGTTCGCGACAGTTCCAGGCTCGACGCGGCCAGCGAGAGCCCGATGGCCGCGACCCCGCCGATCACGGCGGCCAGCCGGAAATCGCGCACCCGGCCGGGCAGCACGTCGGTGGCCAGCGCCCCGGCGACACTGACCAGCAGTCCCGACGACGTCGCCAGGAACGCCGCGATGGCACCCGCGGCCACCAGCGCGGCCAGTAGTTCACCCACCACGCCGCCGACCGCCGCGCTCGGCAGCAGCAGCACGGCGGCGTCGGCGGTGCCGGTGATGAGCAGTTGCGGCACGTAGAGCCGCGCGAACACGCCCAGCAGCAGCGGAAACAGATAGAACAGCGCGAGCAGCGCGATCACGGCCAGCGCGGTCCGTCGCGCCGACCGGCCGTCGGGGTTGGTGTAGAAGCGCACCAGCACGTGCGGCAGACCCATCGCGCCCAGAAAGGTGGCCACGATCAGCGAGTACACCGCGAACAGCGGATGCGGCCCGCCGAATCCACCTCCCGAGGCGATCCATTTCTCGCCCGTCGACGGCGCTCCGGCGACCACCGGCGTGGCCGCGCCGGCGTCGAGGTGGATCGTGCTGCCCGCGGCCAGCACGTGTTCGCCGGGCGCCTCGATGCGCGCGCCTGTCACGTCGCGTCCGTCGAGTCGGCCGCTGACGGTGATCCCCGCCGTCTCCGACACCGTCACCACCGTGTCGGTGGTGACGTCCACCGTGGTGGCCGTGGTGACCCGCGGCGGCACCGGGTCGCCCATCGGGTGCCGGTCGGCGGCGAACACCACCACCAGGGCGAGTGCGGGCACCGCGATCGCGGTCAGTTTGAGCCAGTACTGAAAGGCCTGCACAAAGGTGATCGAACGCATCCCGCCGCCCACCACGTTGACCACCACGATCGCGCCGACCGCCAGCGCACCCACCCACACCGGCACGCCGAGCAGGATGTTGAGGGTCAGGCCCGCCCCCTGGAATTGCGGGATCAGGTAGAGCAGGCACACCACCACCACGACGAGCATCGCGGTGAGCCGGGCGGTGCGCGAGCCGAGGCGGAACTCCGCGAAGTCGGGCACGGTGTAGGCGCCCGACCGGCGCAGCGGCGCGGCCACGAACATCAGGAGCCCCAGATACCCGGCGGTGAATCCCACCGGATACCACAGGGCGTCGGCACCGTACTTCGCCACCAGTCCGGCAACACCGAGAAACGATGCCGCGGAGAGGTATTCACCGGAGATCGCGGTCGCGTTCCAGCGGGCACCCACGGTGCGGGAGGCCACCAGGAAGTCGGAGGTGGTGCGTGACGCGCGGCCGCCGTAGGCGCCGACGGCCACGGTCGCCACCGCCGCGGCCACCAGGGCCAGCACGGTGAGCAGTTGTGCCCCCGTCGTGGTCATCGGCTGCCGGATTCCGGGTGAGCGTCGGGTTCGTCGTCGACGACACCCATGAAGTCGCGTTCGGCCTGCTCGGCCAGTCGGATGTAGAGCCGGCCGGTCAGATAGAGCACCGGATACAGCAGCAGTCCGAGCACGATCCAGTTGAGCCGGACGCCCAGCACGGTGACCTCGCCGAGATCCGGAAAGACGATGCCCAGCAACGGAATCGCGACGATCAGCAGGGTCAGCGCGGCACCGAGGCGCAGCGCCAGACCCAACTGCGCCCGCATCAGGCCCCGCACCAGCGCGTCGCCCACCTCTGTTTGCTCCTGCACCTCCACGCGCGTGCGCACCATGCGCGCACCCCGCCGTTGCGCGAGCACCACCCGCTCCCGCCGCGGCGGTGGCTGCCCGGTCACGACTCACCGCCGGCCGTCGGTGACTTGTAGGTGCGCAACGGATCGCGGATGAGCCGGTCCTTGAGTTCGCGTGCCTGGCGACGACTCACCGGCAGTTCCACCGCCTGCGACGACCCGTTGGCCCGCACGCACACCACCGTCGCCGACCCGGTGTTGCGGATACCGCTCACCATCGGCAGCGCCACCAGATAGGAGCGATGCACCCGCGCGAAACCCTTGTCACGCCAGCGTGATTCGAGTGACGACAGCGGGATGCGCACCAGGTGCGCGCCGGAGTGTGCGTGCAGCCGCGCGTAATCGCCGACCGCCTCCACCCACGAAATGGTGTCGCGCGGCACCAGGGAGGTCACCCCGGCCATCTCGACGGGGATCACGTCGTCGCTCTCCTCGGGTTCGGTCGGCGACGGCTGCGCGGCGAGCACCCGGGCGACGGCCTGGCCGAGACGTTCCTCGCGCAGCGGTTTGAGGAGGTAGTCCACCGCGCCGACGTCGAAGGCGTCCACCGCGCGGTCGTCGTGGGCGGTGACGAAGACGATGGCGGGCGGGTCGGCGTATCTGGTCAGCACGTCGGCCAGCTCGATGCCGGAAAGGCCGGGCATGTTGATGTCGAGGAAGATCGCGTTGATGCGGTGCAGGTTGAGTTCGCGCAGCGCCGCGGTCGAATCGCCGGCCCGGTAGACCTCGCCCACCTCCGACTGGCGGCCCAGCAGGTACGCGAGTTCGTCGAGGGCGGGCGCCTCGTCGTCGACGGCGAGCACGGTGATGGTCATGGTCGGTGTGCCTCCTCTGACACCTGCGCCCGGATGCCGGTGCGGAACTTGGGAACCCGCATACCCACCTTGGTGCCCGCACCCACACCCGTCTCGACCACCAGACCGTAGTCGTTGCCGAACGCGGCGCGCAGCCGGTGGTCCACATTGGTCAGGCCGACGCGCGCGCCGTCGGTCTCGCGGGCGGTCGAAGCCGGGTCGAGGGCGTCGATGTCGCCGGAACGCAGCAGTTCGGGGTCCATGCCCACCCCGTCGTCCTCGACGGTGATCACGCAGTCGGTGCCCTCGTCGCGGGCGATGATGGAGATGGTGCCGCCGCCCTTGCCGGCCAGCCCGTGACGCACGGCGTTCTCCACCAGCGGCTGCAACGCCAGGAAGGGCACCACCACGCCGAGCACCTCCGGCGACACCTGCAACCGGACGTCGAGGGCGGTGCCGAAGCGCGCGCGCTCGAGGGTGAGGTAGCGGTCGATGTTGCGCAGCTCGTCGGCGAGCAGGGTGTACTCGCCGGCCGCGCGGAACGAATAGCGGGTGAAGTCGGCGAAGTCGAGGATCAGTTCCCGCGCCCGGTCGGGGTCGGTGCGCACGAAGGAGGCGATGGTGTTGAGCGCGTTGTAGATGAAGTGCGGGCTGATCTGCGCGCGCAGCGCCAGCACCTCGGCGCGGTCGAGGCGGGCGCGCGAGGCGTCGAGGTCGGCGAGTTCGATCTGACTCGACACATACCGCGCCACCTCCGCGATCGCGCCGAGCATGCCGGGGCCCGGTCGGGTGGTGGTGGCCGCCACCAGCACGCCGACACCGTTCTCGTCAGCGATCAGGGGTTGCGCGATGAGCGCCCGGATCGGGGCGTCGGTGCCCACCGGGTCGGCGACGAGGACGCGGCGCAGCCCGGTGGCCGCGGTCTGTGCCGCGGTGTCGGCCACGGCGAGCAGTTGGTCGTCCCAGAGCTGCGGATCGCCGTCGTGGGCCAGCAATGCCGGCCGGTCGTCGTAGAGGGCCACCGCCTCGGCGGCGGTCAACGTGCGCAGCGGCGGCAGCGCGTCGCGGGCCGATTGCGCCGACAGCCCGTTGCGCAGCGAGCGCGCGGCCAGCGACGCGGTGTGCAGCGCGGAATGCACCGCCCGCTCGGTGGGGGTTGCCACCACCCGCCGGGTACGGACCAGCACGACGGCGGCGGCTACGGCGAGCGCGGCGAGAACCGCGAGCACCGTGATCGTCACACCACTAGACATCGCGCAGGCCGCCGTTCATGCGCTCAATGGTGCCCGGCCACGATGTCGTGCAGGCCGCATTCGATGATCTCGCTGCCCGTGTCCGGGTCAGTACCCCAGCCATTCGCCCTGGCTGTAGCGCAGAATGCGGGGGTCCATCAGCGTCGACGGTGTCATGTCGATCGGACCGCGGTCGAGCGGGAACACCCCCGCCGCAGTCAGTTCGGCCGGGCTCAGGAAGCGCAGCGGCCCAGGCGGATCGAGACGCAGTGGGGGAGCGGTGTGCGGAGCGGCGAGGAAGAATCCCCAGTCGCCGAAGGAGGGCACGTCGACGTGGTAGGGCGTGATGGCCAGGCCCGCCGATCGCAGCGTCGCCCCGATACACCAGAACGATTTGGGTGCGAAATACGGTGATCCGGCCTGCACCACGATGGGCCCGCCCGGCGCCAGGTGGGCGGCGACGAGCGAATAGAACTCGGTCGAATACAGCTTCGCGGTGGCCGACTCGTCGGGATCGGGCATGTCGACGATGATCGTGTCGAAGGTGCGGTCGGCTCGGCGCAGCCAGCCGAACGCGTCGGCGTTGACGATGTGGGCGCGCGGATCGTTCATGGACCCCCTGTTGAGCCTCACGAGCCGGGAGTCGTTGCGCGCCAGGCGAATCATCTCGGGGTCGAGTTCCACCAGCGTGGGATCGACGTCCGGGTAGCGCAGCACCTCGCGAAGCGCCAGGCCGTCGCCGCCGCCGAGGATGAGCGTCGACCGGCGCGGTGCGGTGGCCAGCACCGGATGAACCAGCGACTCGTGGTAGCGGTACTCGTCGATCGAGGCGAACTGCAGGTCGCCGTTGAGGTAGAGCCGGGTGTCGGGGCCGTTCGGGGTGCGCCGTTCGGTGATGACGATGTCCTGGTAGTGGGTGCGTTCAGCGGTGACGATCGGGTCGCGGAACAGGGCCTGCCGCGCGGTCACCTCGAAACGGTCGGCGTAGACGAATGCGGCCACCAGCGTGCCCACCACGGCGATCGTCACTCCGGCCAGGGCTGCCAAAGCACGGCGATTCAACGACTTTCCGAACACGACGAACACCAAGAAGCAGCCGGCGGCGGCGTTGACCAGTCCCACCACGATCGCGCCGCGGAGCTGACCGAACACGGGGAGCAACACGAACGGGAAGCACAGTCCGCCGACCAGCGCGCCGATGTAGTCGGCGGCGAAGAGGTCGGCCACCGCCGACCCCGCCTCCTGCTGTCGGATGCGCTGCAGCAGCACCATGAGCAGCGGGATCTCCGCCCCGATCAGGAGCCCGAGCACAAAGGCGACCACCACCAGCGCCTGCGTGTAGAGAGCCAGATAGGCGAACGCCGCGTACAACGCGAGCACCGAGAGTCCGCCGAGCAGTGCGAGCGCCGATTCGATGGCGGCGAAGGCGATGACGGGCCGGTTCTGCAGCGGTTTGGCGGCCAGCGCGCCGATGCCCATCGCGAACACCATCACCGCCAGCACGATCGACGCCTGCGTGGCGGTGTTGCCGATCAGAAACGAGCCCAGTGACACCAGCGCGAGCTCATAGACCAGTCCGCAAGCGGCGCAGACGAAGACCACCCCGAGCAGCCCCACGCGGGCGAGCCGGGAGTGGGTCGGGGTGGCCGCGGGCGCGGTGAGCTCGCCGGTGGTCACAGAATGGATGCGGCGACGATGAACGCGATCGCCACGTGGGAGATGCCGTGCACCCACACCGCGGGATGGCTCTCGGGTGAGATCACCAGATCGCCGAGTTTGCCGGGGGTGAACAGGTCGACGACGAAGAACGTCACGCACATCACCACCAGTCCGATGAGGGTGTAGATCAACGTGTACGTGAGTCCCACCGCGAGCCGCCCCTCGCTGGCCACGATCGCCGCGGTGACGATCACCGCAACCGCGATCAGGTTGGCGCCCAACAGGATTCCGGCGTTGCGGTTCCGGTCGGCCCAGAGTTGATGTCGCAGATTTCCCGGGGTGAGTGCATCGATCACCGCGAAGGAGATCAGCATGAGGAACACGCCGACACCGGCGTAGGCGGCGGCATAGTAGGCGTTGGTGACGAGGGCGTCGACCGAGATCATGTGCACGCTCCGGTGTTTGGTGGGTCGGGGATGGTCGCAACAGGTGGTCTCATTTGCCGGTACCGCTTCCGCCGCCGCGGTTCGAGCTGCCCGACCCCGAGAAGTCGGGTGTGGGAACCCAAAAGCCGCCGACGTAGTGGTGATAGTGGTTGTATCCACTGGTGTAATCCCGGCTGACCATGACGCGTGTCTTGTCGGCCGCGTACGGGAAAAGTCCGATGAGGTAGCCGGGGTACTGCAGGAATTCGGTGCCCGCCTCGTTGCCGGCCGCGTTGTCGCCGGCGCGCTGGTCGGTCGGCTGCGCGACCGAGGAGATCTGGGTGGCCACCACGCTGGGCGAGCCATCTGCGATGTAGGCGTCCACATCGGACTCGTCGAGGGCGGTGTCGCGTTGATAGTGCGATGTCACGTACGCGCGGGCATCGCCGTCGGCGCCGCCACGGATGGCGTTCACACCACACGACCCGACGATGGCCAGCGTCGCGACCACCACGATGACGGCGATGAGGATGTTGCGGGTTCGCCGGAGCCCGCGCGTGGGATCCTGCTCGCCGGGCGGCGGGTATGCGCTCACCGACGCACCGCCGGGGCCTCCGGGTCGAGGTGGCTCGAGGTCAGCACCACTTCACCGGCCTGCGGATAGGTGTGCCAGGTGCGCCAGGAGACACCGTCGTCGTCGGCGTCGGCGATCACCGCGGTCACCGCGAGCGGATTGCCGGGGAATCGGCCCAGCAGCGCGGGCAACCCTGCGTCGGTGTGCGCGGCCACCTGCGCGGTCACCTGGCCGACGACGCGCGCGATCTCGTCCTCGTCGAGCGTCTGGATTCGGGATGTGAACACGTAGCCGCGCGATTGGTACGACTGCGGCAGCGCCGACGGGGTTCCGGGCAGGCAGGCGACCGTCTCGCAGAGGTCGTGTCCGCAGTCGGTGAGGATCACCTGATGGCTGGCCCCGAGCAGCCGGATGGACAACGACACGGCGCCGAACCGGTGGTCGGCGACGGCGAGTGGTGTGCGCGGGGCCGCCGACAAGGAGAAACCGAGCTGACCGGCGCGGGTGTCGACGAAGGCCACGTCGAGGTCGGCGTGTGCCCTCATCGCTGTTCGGGTGCGGGATTGGACGGGAAGATGCGGTACTCGGCGTGGCCGAGCACTTCGCCGCGCGCGCACTCCCAGGAGCCACCGAAGTCCTCGAAGGACAAGCGCTCGTCGCCCGCCGCGTAGTCCTGGTAGCGCATCCGTCCGGTGCGAGCGAGGCCGGTGGTGCCCGCGGAGGTGAAGTTCGCCGACCCCGCCTCGTCGGAGAAGTAGCGACGGCCGTCGAGGTCGATGGTCGGGGGTCCGGGGATCACGGTGACGCCCTGCAACTCCTGCCAGAGCACCACCTCGAGGTCGGGATCGTCCTCGACGGAGATCCACGCCTTGCGGCCCAGGCCGGTGTCGAGGAAGTTCTCAGTCCAGGTGAAACCGTCCTGGGTGAGCCGCAGGATCCCGCGAACGGCGAAGGTCTCCCCGCGGATCTCGATCAGATCGCTGGGTTTGAGGGCGCGGGGGTTGCCTCGGACGGCGTCGTCGTCGGCGCTGGAGAAGGGATCGCCGGGGCGGTAGGTGCGGTTGCGCAGCGCGTCTGCCTCGGCCTGACGCAGCCGCCGCTGGCCGAGCACGTTGAAGATCACGACGACCGCGATGATGAGCAGCAGCGCGATGACGATGATCAGCAGAATCTCCACGAACCCGACACTAGCCGCTACACCTGGCCGGAGGGGACGGGCTGTCTTCGCCCCGAATGACGTCTCGTGAAGTGCCCGCCCGGGGCGTCGGCGGGCGGGGTGTCGCGGGGGAAGGGTGCTGCTAGTGTCGCGTGTCGTTAATTAGTTTATGGTTCGTGGTTTGAGAGAATTGGCTATGGCGAATTCTGCGGCCCCGGCTCTTGGCCTGCGTGATGG
>NZ_JBSFQF010000012.1:0-125861 GCF_053588575.1 Gordonia sp. NPDC003429 | reverse complement strand
GCCCCAACCCCGGCCAATACACCACCCGCATCATCGACGACGGCCCCGACACCGGCCGCGTGGCCTGGCAACTCAACACCCACCCCGGCATGCCCGCCAACCCCGAACACATCAACCGCCACCCCGACATCGGCACCGTCTTCGCCGACACACTCGATGCCGTCCGCGCCGACATCCACGGCCCACCACAGCAAGATTCGCCACCCGAGAAGGATGTGCCACACGAGCAGGACTTGCCACCATACGATCCGGCGTCAACAAACGATCCGCCCGATCAGTCGTGGCAGGGCCCGCCAGATGAACCCAGATCGCCGGATGGGTTCACACAAGAATGCGAATCCACGGTGGAATCCGCGCTGAAAATCTCACTGATCACACACGAATACACCCACGCCCACCTCACCTACATTCGCACCAACGAGGGAACCGACATAGTGCGCATTCACCACGCCAGCTGATTCCAAGGCACCGCGCAGAAGGGGTCGTGACGGTCTGAGGGTCATTCGCGTGGAGCAGCATGTACCGCTACGCCCCGTACGACGTTACGCTGATCGTCATGTATGCGTCGGCGACGGTCGGGGTCGGCCGCAACGATCTCGTGTCCGGCGAGGCCGTCGCCCTCGATCTGCCCGCGGCCTCCCTCGGTCTGCGCATCTTGTCGGGGCTGATCGACGTCGTCGTGTCGGTGCTGATCCTGATCCTGTTGACGTGGCTGTCGTTCCGCTTGGCGTTCGGTGTCGACACCGCGCTGCTCTACGGATTACTCGCGCTGTCGTCGATGGTGGCGTTGGTCGCCATTCCCACCACCCTGGAAACCGTGACGCACGGAAAGACGTTGGGCCACTACGCGCTGGGCCTGCGGACCGTTCGCGACGACGCCGGGCCGATCCGTTTCCGCCATGCACTGACCCGCGCGCTGGTGGGCGTGGTGGAGATCTACATGATGTTCGGGGTGCCCGCACTCGTGTGCGCCGCGGGCAGCCGCCGGGGCAAACGTGTGGGCGACCTGGTGGCGGGCACCTACGTGATCCGCGACCGTTTCACCCTGGTACTCACCGACCCGGTGCCGATGCCGCCCGCGCTGGAATCGTGGGCGCGCACCGCCGACATCGCCTCGCTGCCGAACCATCTCGGACTGCTGCTGCGGCAATTCGGCCAGCGCGCACCCGGCCTGCGGCCGGAGTCCCGCGACGCACTCGCCGTCCGACTCACCTTCGCCGTCGCACCGTTCGTCGCTCCCGCCCCGCCACCGGATGCCCCACGAAGCGATGTGCTGTTCGCCATCGCCGCCGAACGCCGACGACGCGACGCGCAACGCCTCGATCACGAGGACCGGTTGCGTGATCGCCTGCTGCGCTGACCGATCCCGCGCCGCAGACCCGTCGAGGGTCCCACTACTTGAGGTCGGCGCTCGACTTGCCGAGCAGGCGCCGAGCGATGATCAGCTGCTGGATCTGCTGGGTGCCCTCGAAGATGTCGAGGATCTTGGCGTCGCGGGCCCACTTCTCCAGTAGTCCGGTCTCGGAATAGCCTGCGGTGGCACCGATCTCGACGGCCTTGTTGGTGATGTCGGTGACGGTGCGCCCGGCCTTGGCCTTCGACATCGACGCCTCCAGCGAGTTCGGCTGCTTGTTGTCGGCCATCCACGCCGCGCGGATGGCGAGCAACCAGGATGCCTCCCAATCGGATTCGAGTCGGATGAAGTCGGCCACCGCCGCATGCTGTGCGGCCGCGGGCTGGTCGTAGTCGATGGTGTGTCCGGCGCCCTCGATGAGGCTGCGCAGTTCCTCGAGCGCGGCGCGACCCACCCCGATCGCCATCGCGGCGACCAGCGGGCGGGTGTTGTCGAAGGTCTGCATCACACCGGCGAAGGCCTTCTTGGTGTCCACCTCCGGGGAGCCCAGCAGGTTGTCGGCGGGCACCCGGGCGTTCTCGAAGCGAAGCACGGCGGTGTCGGACGCCTTGATACCGAGCTTGTGTTCCAGGCGCGCCACGGACACACCCTCGGTGTCCATGGGGACCACGAAACTCTTGATGGCGGCCCGTCCGGCGCTCTTGTCGACGGTGGCCCACACGACGACGTGGTCGGCGCGGGAGCCCGCGGTGACGAAGATCTTCTCACCGTTGAGGACATACTCGTCGCCGTCGAGGGTGGCGGTGGTCGACACGGCCGCCGAATCGGACCCGAAACTCGGCTCGGTGATCGCCATCGACGCCCAGACGTCGGAGAACCTCTCGAGCTGCTCGGGATTGGCCACCGCGGCGATCGCGGCGTTGCCCAGACCCTGTTGCGGGATCGACAGCATCAGGGCGACGTCTCCCCAGCTCATCTCCACACCGTGGAGCACGCCGCGGATGTTCGCGCCGTTGACCACGCCCGCCTTCGGCCCCGACGATTTGTCCGCGGCGTCGGCCTCACGTGCCTTCGCGCGGGCCTGCGCGGCCAGTTTGCCCAGCTCGTCGAGCTCCTTGGGGTACTCGTGCTCAGCAAGGTCGTAGGTGCGTGAGATCGGCCGGAAGAGGTGCTCGGCCGCCAGATGCGCCTGCTCGACCGCGGAATCATACTTCTTCGGGAGCTCCAGGTTGATCGCCATGCGCACATCTTACTGTTGAGTAAGTTCTTTTCCAAGCCCCGGCTTCCACACCCGGCGGTGCACAATCGACAGGTGGCCTACGACGAGGACCTCGCACACCGGATCCGGGCGCTGCTCACCAGCGAGCCGGACCTGCGCGAGAAGTCGATGTTCGGTGGGCTGGCGTTTCTGGTGAACGGCAACATGGCGGTCGCCGCCAGCGGCCACGGCGGACTCATGGTGCGGGTTCCCGCCGAGATCACCGAGTCGCTGCTCGAACACGCCCACACCGAGCCGATGATCATGTCCGGAAGACACGCGCGAGGGTGGCTGCGCGTCTCGGCCGACGGCATCCGCACCGAACGCCAGCTGCGCCGCTGGGTCACCATCGGCGCCGACCACGCCCGCAAACTGCCACCCAAGTGACGCCGACGAGCACCCGGCCCGGCGTCAGGGAACGACGTTGACCATGCGGCCGGGCACGACGATCACCTTGCGCGGCTCGCCGTCGAGGAGTGCCACGATCTTCGCGTCGGCCAGTGCGACCGCGCGCACCGTGGCCTCGTCGGCGTCGGCGGGAACGGTCACGCGGCTGCGCACTTTGCCCTTCACCTGGATGGGGATCTCGATCGAATCCTCCACCAGCCACTGCTCGTCGGCCACCGGGAACGGACCGCGCACCAGCAGTTCGTCGTGGCCCAGGCGCGACCACAGTTCCTCGGCGATGTGCGGGGCGAGCGGCGCCAGCATCAGCACCAGCGGTTCGACGGCCGCGCGCGGGGCACCGGACTCGAACTGCTTGGTGAGGTGATTGGCCAGCACGGTCAGCTTGGCCACGGCGGTGTTGTCGCGCAATCCGCCGAAGTCCTCGCGGACGCCGGCAATCGTCTTGTGCAGCAACCGAAGCGTCTCATCGTCGAGTGCGTCGTCGGTGACCCGCACCGCGCCCGACTCCTCGCCGACCACCAGTCGCCAGATGCGCTGCAGAAAGCGTTGCGAGCCAACGACATCCTTGGTGGCCCAGGGCCGCGACTGATCGAGCGGACCCATGAACATCTCGTACACGCGCAAGGTGTCGGCACCGTAATCGGCGGCGATGTCGTCGGGGGTCACCGAGTTCTTGAGCGACTTGCCCATCTTGCCGTACTCCTGGGTCACCTTCTCGTCGCCGTAGAAGAACCCTCCGTCGCGTTCGGCGACCTCTTCGGCGGGCACGTAGATGCCGCGTGAATCGGTGTAGGCGAAGGCCTGGATCATCCCCTGGTTGAACAGCTTTCGGTACGGCTCGCGGCTGGTGACGTAGCCCAGGTCGAAGAGCACCTTGTGCCAGAACCGCGAATACAGCAGGTGCAGCACCGCGTGTTCCACGCCGCCGATGTAGAGGTCGAGTCCACCCGGATCGTTCTCCCCGTGCAACGCCGGTCGCGGACCCATCCAGTAGGCCTCGTTCTCCTTGGCGCAGAACTCCTTCTCATCGGTCGGGTCGATGTAGCGCAACTGGTACCACGAGCTTCCCGCCCACTGCGGCATCACGTTGGCGTCGCGCCGATAGGTCTTGACGCCGTCGCCGAGATCGAGTTCGACGGTGATCCACTCGGTGGCCTTGGCCAGCGGCGGGGACGGCTCGCTGTCGGCGTCGTCGGGGTCGAAGGACACCGGCGCGTAGTCGTCGACCTCCGGAAGCTCGATGGGGAGCATCGATTCGGGCAGCGCATGGGCGTGCCCGTCCTCGTCGTAGACGATGGGGAACGGTTCGCCCCAGTAGCGTTGCCGCGCGAACAGCCAGTCCCGCAACTTGTACTGCACGGTGCCGTGGCCCGCGCCGTGCTGCTCGAGCCACTCGATGATCGCGGCCTTCGCCTCATCCACCCGCATCCCGTCGAGGAACCCCGAGTTCACGGCGGGACCGTCACCGACGTACGCCTTGTCGGCCACGCCGTCGGCGGAGCCGATCACCTCGACGATCGGCAGGCCGAAGGCCGAGGCGAACTCGTGGTCGCGGGTGTCGTGGGCGGGCACCGCCATGATGGCGCCGGTGCCGTACCCCATCAGCACGTAGTCGGCGATGAACACCGGAACGGCCTCGCCGTTGACCGGATTGGTGGCGAAGGTGCCGGTGAACACACCGGTCTTCTCCTTGTTCTCCTGCCGTTCGAGATCCGACTTGGCCGCGATCGACGCGCGGTAGGCGGCGATGGCCTCGGCCGGACTCGCCGCCGCCCCGGTCCACCGCTCGTCGGTGCCCGCCGGCCACTGCGCGGCGGTGAGACGGTCGACCAGCGGATGCTCGGGGGCGAGCACCATGTAGGTGGCGCCGAACAGGGTGTCCGGGCGCGTGGTGAAGACGTCGATCACCGCGTCGGCGCCCGATTCCGGACCGCTCGCTGCACTCCCGGCGCCGGGAATACCGGGTACCGGGAACCCCACCTGCGCGCCGCGGGAGCGACCGATCCAGTTGCGCTGCATGGTCTTGACCTTCTCCGGCCAATCCAGCAGATCGAGGTCGTCGAGTAACCGGTCGGAGTAGGCGGTGATGCGCATCATCCACTGCCGCAGGTGCTTACGGAAGACGGGAAAGTTGCCGCGGTCGCTGCGCCCGTCGGCGGTGACCTCCTCGTTGGCCAGCACCGTGCCCAGTCCGGGGCACCAGTTGACCAGCGAATCACTCAGGTAGACAAGCCGATAGGAGTCGACGACGGCTGCCCGATCCGTCGTCGACAGCTCAGCCCACACTCGCCCGTCGTCGAGTGGCCTTGCGCCGGAATCGAATTCGGCGATGAGCTCGTCGACGCGGCGCGCGCGGCCCGCGTCCTCGTCGTACCAGGCGTTGTAGATCTGCAGGAAGATCCACTGCGTCCACCGATAGAACGAGACGTCGGTGGTGGCCACCCGTCGCCGCTCGTCGTGGCCGAGGCCCAGGCGCCGGATCTGGCCGAGATACCGGGAGATGTTGGCTTCGGTGGTGGTGCGCGGGTGCGTGCCGGTCTGCACCGCGTACTGCTCGGCGGGCAGCCCGAATGAATCGAAGCCCATGGTGTGCAGGACATTCTTGCCGATCATGCGCTGGTATCGGGCGAAGACGTCGCTCGCGATGAAACCGAGGGGATGCCCGACGTGCAGTCCGGCGCCCGACGGGTACGGGAACATGTCCTGCACGAACAGCTTGTCGGGTGCGTCGGGTCCGCTGCCGTCGAAGGCACTCATGTCGCCGGCCAACGGGCCCACCGGGTTGGGGGCCTCGTAGGCGTGGCGGTCCGCCCACTCCCGCTGCCAGCGCGCCTCGATCTCGCCGGCCAGCTCTGCGGTGTACCGGTGTCCGGGCGTCGTCGCGGCGGAGCCGTCGGCGTCGGCGGGGGTGGTCGAGGAAACGTCGGCAGTACTCACGCCACCAGGGTAATTCGTGCGATCGGGCCACCGAAATCGACGTCACGTGCGGGCCCTCGTATGGTGATCGGGTGAGTGTCGTGTCGATCGTCGTGGCGATCTGCGCCTTTGTGCTTGCCGCACTCTGGGCGGTGGTCGGTGTGCTCGGGCTGCGCGGTGCGCTTGGACGTAACCGGTGGTTCGGGGTGCGCGCCGATTCCACCATGCGCTCGGCCGACGCGTTCCGGGTGGCCAACCGTGTGGCCGCGCCGGGAACCCTGGGTGCCGCGGTGATCCTCGCCGCCGGCGGCATCCTGACGCTCGTGGTCGACAGCGGATGGTCGATCGTCTTCGGCCTGGTCGCGTTGTTCGCCGGTGTGGTGCTGGTGGGAGCGGTGAGCGGCTACGCGGTGCATGCGGCCGACTCGGTACCCGATCCGGGCGGCGACGACGGCTGCGGCTGCTGTTCGGGGGACGACCACGGCGGCGTCGCCGGCGCAGGCATCGACGGCGCAGGCATCGACCACGCAGGCATCGACCACGCCGCCGGCACCTCACGCGCGGACTCGCAGGCTCCGACGCCCGCATCGGACTGCGGCACCGACAGTTGCGCGTCGTGCACGCTGCGCGGCATCTGCTCCGCCGACGACGCACCGAGCGGGCTCGAACGCCGAACCCAGGCCTGACCCCGGCGTGACGATCCCGGCATTCACCCGCCGGATCTACCCATCCGATCTCCGTCGCCGCCACCAGCGCACTCCGTACCAGCCGACGACAAGCACCACGATGGCCACCACCACGTAGGCCAGCACCGACGCTCCGATGGCTGCCCCCGCGAAATAGCCGACCAGTAGGACGGCGGTCGCCCAGCTGACCGCGCCTATCGCGTCGGCCACCCCGAACCGTGTGAATCCCATCCCGGACATGCCCGCGATGCGGGGCATGATGGTCCGCACGTAGCCCACCCATCGGCCCGCCGCGACCATCAGGACGCTTTCCTCGACCCGGCCCCGCGCCCGCTCCCAGCGGTCTTCGCCGAAGCGACGCCCCAGCGACGATTCCATCAGGCGCGGTCCGCCCACCTTCCCGAACAGGAAACCCGCCGCGTCACCGGCAACCGCGCACACGCACGTCACCGCGATGAGCACTCCGATGTTGGCCGGCCCGACCGCCGCGGCCACACCTGCCGCGAGCAATAGTGCCTCGCTCGGCATGATGAGTCCGGCAAACACCACCGCCGTCTCGAGGAACACCGCTCCCCCGGCTATCAGGTACACCGCCCACACCGGCACCGACCTGACCTGGTCGATCAACCAGTCGGCGATGTGGTTCACCGACACCACGGTATCGGGTGTGCGGGACAGAAGTGGGCGTCCCCGGTTCTGGCTGACGCCGGTCCTGGCCGACTCCGGTCCTAGCGGACGTCAGTTCTGGCTGACGTCGATCGGGTGGGTGGCCAGCAGCGGCATCGGCCACGGTTGGCGGCGCAGCACATCCGACCACACGTCGCGGGTGGCGGGTGCCAGCAGGTCACGCGGCAGTGCCGACGCGAGCAGCCAGCTGTCCTGTTCGAGTTCGGCGTCGAGCTGGCCGATCCCCCATCCCGAATATCCGGCGTAGACGCGCACACCCTCGAGAACCTCGGCGAGTTCGTCCGGGTCGCCGTCGAGGTCGACGAGCACCACCCGGCCCGACACCGGACGCAGCGCGCTGAACGGTTCGCTGTCCACACCGTGGCGCATCACGCCCAAGCACAGTGCCGCATCCTGTTTCACCGGCCCGCCGATGAACAGCGCCTGCGGCGTGGCCGACAGGTCGGTCCACTGCGGCAGCAGGTTGTGCACCGCGGTCTGGCTCATCCGGTTGAGGATCACGCCGAGGCTGCCCGCGTCGTTGTGCTCGATGACGTAGATCACCGTCCGCGCGAAGGTGGGTTCGTCGAGATCGGTGGACGCGATCAGCAGCGTGCCCGGGCGCACCCGGTTCGCCGACTCGATGTCGCGGGCCGATCCGGACGCGCCAGGATTCTCGCCCGGCCCCTCGGGGGTGTCCGGGGGAAATTCGTCTGCGCTGTCACCGCCGCCCACAAAGACCATCATCGCATGCCGAGCCGTCCCCGTCGGTACTCTTATCCGGTGACCTCCCGTTCGACCGAAGCCGATCCGGAGACGGATGGCCGGTGGCGGGTATTCGTCTCGTCGCTGCGCAATTCGCCCGGTCTGCCGCGGCTGCTGGCAGTACGGCTCGCCAGCCAGCTCACCGACGGCATCTTTCAGGCCGCCCTCGTCGGTGGCGTGCTGTTCAATCCCGAACGCCACGCCGATCCGGTGGCGGTGGCCGGCGGAATCGCGGTGCTGCTGCTGCCCTACTCGCTGATCGGGCCGTTCGCCGGCGCACTCCTCGATCATTGGGATCGGCGGGCTGTTCTGCTGTACGCCAACCTGATTCGTGGTCTCCTCATCGGTGTGGTGGCGCTGGCGATCGCCCGCGGCGCACCCGACATGGTGGTGCTGTTCGGCGCGCTCGCGGTGACCGGGGCCAGTCGTTTCGTCTCGTCGGGCCTGTCCGCGGCGCTGCCCCACGTGGCCGAACGTGACGTCATCGTGGCGACCAATGCGTTGTTCACCACCCTGGGCGGCGCCATGCTCTCGCTGGGCGCCGTGCTGGCGGTGGGAGTGCGCGGGATGGTGGGCTCCGACAACAACGGCAGCGCCATCACGATGCTCGCCGGGATTGCGTTCGCGGTGATCGCAGCGGCTCTCGCCCACCGCTTCGCGCGGCTGCAACTGGGTCCCGATCATCCCGACGACCCGGGACGGTCGGCGGCCCACGCGGTGGCGGTGGGACTGCTGCACGGGGCGCGCGCGGTGGCCCGGTGCCGCCCGGTGGCGGCGGCGCTGAGCGCCATCGGCGCGCACCGCCTGGTGTTCGGCCTGAACACCCTGATGATTCTCGTGTGGGCGCGGCATTCGGGTTCCGGCGACGGACTCGACCGGGTGAGCATGGTCATCGGTTTCACCGCCGCGGGCGCGTTGCTCGCCGCGTTCGTCACTCCGGTCGCCGTGGACCGCATCGGCCGACGCCCGACGCTGATCGCCGCGCTGTCGGTGGGTGCCGTCGCCGAGCTGACGCTGCTGTCGTTCTCCATGCCGGTGTTCTGTGCGGCGGCATTCGTGCTGGGACTCATCGGGCAGGTCACCAAGCTGTGCGGCGACGCCGCGATGCAGGTCGACATCGCCGACGAGGTGCGCGGGCAGGTGTTCTCGGTGCAGGACGCGGTGTTCAACATCGCCTACGTGGGCGCCGTCGCCATCGCGGCATTCGTGATCGCTCCCGACGGCCGCTCCGCCGCACTGGTCGGTGTGGGGGTGGGAATCTACCTGGTCGGCGTGCTGGTGGTGCGTCTGCTGCACACGCCGCCGCACCGCGATCACCCGCACTACCGCGGCGCGCATCCGGCGCCGCACCCGACCGGATCGGACGCTCTCGCGCACGACGATCATCGCCGGAACTCCGGGGCATCGGCGTCGTAGCCGACGTCGGCGTCTCCGTCGCCGTCCCGGTCGACGAGGACGGTGTCGAGGACGCCGTCGCCATCGGTGTCGAGGTACAGACGCCGGGCACGCGCGGTGTCGGCGGTGCCCACCATCTCCGCGTCCACGCGGCCGTCACCGTCGGTGTCGACACGTTGGTGCCGCTCGGCAGGCGGCGTCTGGGGTCCAGGGGTCTGGGGTGCCGGGAGTCCGCGCCCCGAACCCGGCCTGTCGGGACCCGGTGACCCGGGGTCGAGCGCCACATCCCATACGCCGCGGCCCGAATCGCGGTAGTAGTGGTCGCCCGCCCCGTCGTCGTCCACGTCGAGGGCCACCACGTCGGCGATCGCGTCGCCGTCGGAATCCCAGAGCACGTCGTCGGTGATCCCGTCGCCGTCGAAGTCGAGACGCACACCGTCGAACGTGCCGTCACCGTCGACGTCGACATCGGCCACGCTCGACCAGCGGCTCAACGATCCGTCGCCCGTGCCGAACACATACTCGATCATCAAATCCATGTCGGTCAGACGCATCCGGGCACTCCCGGGGTTCCCGATCGCGGTAGGTTTTGCCCTATGTATGTGAGTGACCTCGGCGAGCAGTTTCACCGGGCGCGCATCAACCCGGCCGTCACCCACCTCGACTCGGCGTCGGCCGGGCGGTCGTCGAACGCCGTGATCGGCACCATCTCAGCGCACCTGTGGCGCGAGGCCGAACGCGGATCGTATGTCGCCGCCGACGACCGGGCCGCCGAGATCACCCGCGACAAACGCGATCTGGCCCAACTCATCGGCCACACCAGCGACGAACTCTCCTTCCGGGAGAGCGCGCGGGCGGCCCTGCGCGCGCTGCTGACCCACTGGAGCCTGCCGGTGTCGTCGACGGTGTGGGTGGCCAAGAACGAGTTCGGTCCGAACCTGGTGGAGTTCGAACGCCGCGGATACGGGGTGCGCGCGATGCCCGACGGCGACGTGTACGGCCACGTCGACACCGACGCACTGGAGAACATGCTGCAGTTCGAGCAGCCCGACTTCATCCACGTGTGCCAGATCGGGTCGATGTCGGGTGCGGTGCAGCCGGTCACCCGCATCGTGGAGATCGCCCACGCCGCGGGAGTGCCGGTGGTGGTCGACATGGCCCAGTCCGCCGGCCACGTACCCACCGTGACCGGGGCCGACGTCGTCTACGGAACCAGCCGCAAATGGCTGACCGGTCCGCGCGGTGTGGGATTCGTCGCGGTCCGCCGCGACGCGCTGCGCCACGTGGACATCGACAGTTCCGAGGCATTCGTCGCCGGGCGGCTCGGACTCGGGGTGGCGGTGTCGGAGATCCTGCAGACCGGGCAGCAACGGGTGTTCCGCGAACTCGCCGCCATCGGCCGCGCGGTTCGCGAACGCCTCGACGGCATCGGGAGCTGGGAGGTCCGCGAGCCGATCGACGAACCGTCCGCACTCGTCACCCTGGCGCCGCCGCCCGGATGGCAGTCCGCCGACGTCCACGCGGCGCGCGACAAACTCTTCGACATCGGCATCCTGGTGACCGCCGCCGACTCCTGGCGCGCCCCACTCGCCGGTGACGAACCCGTCCTGCGGATCAGTCCGCACCTCGACGTGACACGTGGGCAACTCGACGACCTCGCCGACGCCCTGCGCACGATGGGCTACTGATCCCATGTCCGATTTCTCGCATGTCACCGTCATCGCGAATCCGACCTCACGGCACGGCGCGGGGCGGCGCATCGCGGCCGAGACGGCCCACGCGCTCACCGCACGCGGTGTGAGCTTCGAGCTCCTGATGGGCGAGACCAGTGACGCCACCGCAGATCTGGCGGGTAAGGCCGCGCGTACCGACACCGATGCGCTCGCGGTGATCGGCGGTGACGGCACGTTGCGCGTGGTACTCGAAGCGGCGATGGGCACCGGCACCCCGATCGGATTGATCCCCGCCGGCAGCGGCAACGACACCGCGCGCAATCTCGGCATCCCGCTCGACGACGTCGACGGCGCGATCGACATCATCCTCGCCGGACGGTGCCGCTTCCTCGATCTGGGCCGCGCCACCTTCGCCGACGGCACCACCGCCGTGTTCGCCACCATCGCCGCCACCGGATTCGACGCCGCAGTGGCTGCCCGCGCCGGGGAAATGTCTTGGCCCAGTGGACAATCCCGCTACACGGTGGCCGCACTGCGGCAGCTGCCCGCACTCAACAACCACCACTACCAGGTGCGTGTGGACGACGCCGAACTCGAGGAAGACGTGGCGTTCACCGCGATCGCCAACACCACCTCCTACGGCGGCGGACTACCGATCGCCCCGGACGCCCGCATGGACGACGGCCTCTTCGAGATCACCGTGGCGCTGCGTCCCCGGCACTTCGCCCGTTTCGCCTTCGCCCGGGCGCTGGCCCGGCTCCGCGCGGGAAAGCACTCCGATCTCCCGATGGTGCGCACCCTGCGCGGCCGGGAGGTGGAACTCTACGGCGACCCGCCGGCCGAGGTGTCACTCGACGGTGATCTGCTCGGCACGCTGCCCGCGGTGTTCGACGTGGTACCGCGGGCCACCCGCATCCTGGCGCCGACGGCTCACTGATCGCCGCGCTGCGCCCACCACTCGCGCAGCGCGTCGACGGCCTCCTCGTGCGACAGCGGGCCGCGGTCGAGACGCAACTCCTTGAGATACCGCCACGCCTGACCCACCACCGGCCCGGGCGGCACGTCGAGCAACTCCATGATCTCGTTGCCGTCGATGTCGGGTCGCACCCTCTGCAGATCCTCGGCCGCCTGCAGGTGCGCGATGCGCTGCTCGAGATGGTCGTAGTTCTGCTGCAGCCGACGCGCGCGCCGCTTGTTACGCGTGGTGCAGTCCGCGCGCACCAGCTTGTTGAGTCGGTCGAGCAGCGGCCCGGCGTCGTTCACGTAGCGGCGTACCGCCGAATCCGTCCACCGGCCCTCCCCGTACCCGTGGAACCGCAGATGTAAGAAGACCAGCGTGGCGATGTCCTCGGTCACCGCCTTCGGATACTTCAGCGCCCGCAACCGCTTGCGCACCATCTTGGCGCCCACCACCTCGTGGTGATGAAAACTCACGCCGCCGTCGGGCTCGTGGCGGCGGGTGGCCGGTTTGCCGATGTCGTGGAGCAGGGCCGCCCACCTCAGCACCAGGTCGGGGTCACCCTCCTCGAGGTCGATCGCCTGCGCCAGCACCGTCAGCGAATGCTGGTAGACGTCCTTGTGCTGGTGATGCTCGTCGATGGTGAGTTTCATCCCCGGCACCTCGGGCAGCACCCGCTGCGCGAGCCCGGTCTCCACCATCACGTCGATCGCCTCGATCGGGTGGTCACCGAGGATCGTCTTGTCGAGTTCGGTGCGCACCCGTTCGGGCGTGATGCGCTCGATCTGCCCGCTCATCTCCGCGATCGCGTCGAACACCCGCGGGGCCGGCGAAAACCCCAGCTGGGAGACGAAACGCACCGCCCGCAGCATGCGCAGCGGATCGTCGTCGAAGGATTCCTGCGGCGTGGCGGGTGTGTCGATGATCCCGGCCAGCAACGCGCTCATCCCGTCGAGCGGATCGTGGAAGTCGGCGGGTCCGTCGGGGCCGATGGCCACCGACATGGCGTTGATGGTGAAGTCGCGTCGCACCAGGTCGCCGTCGAGGGAATCACCGAAGGTGACCTGCGGGTTGCGGCCCACCCGGTCGTAGGTGTCGGCGCGGTAGGTGGTGATCTCGATCATCATGTCGCCGCGGCGTGCGCTCACGGTGCCGAATTCGATGCCGGTGTCCCACACGGCGTCGGCCCACCCGGCCAGCAGTGCCGTGATGGCATCGGGACGGGCGTCGGTGGTGAAGTCGAGGTCGTTGCCCAGACGACCGAGCACCGCGTCGCGCACCGACCCGCCCACCAGGTGGAGTTCGTGCCCGGCGGCGGCGAATCGGGTACCCAACGGAACCAGGATGTCGGAGAGCGCTTGCAGCGACACCGCCGCCGCGGCGAGCAGCCGGGTACGGCGCTCGATCCGCTGATCGGCTGATGTCGGGTCGGTCACGGCTCGCCAGCCTACGGCACTGGGCAAACGCAAGGTGACCAGCAGCTAGCATCGAGATTGTGCCCGCCGACTCATCGACCAACCCCTCGGACGTCTCCGGTGACGTCTCGACGGGTGGCTCCGATGCAGGGCCGAGCACGCCGCGTCCCCGACGGCGCGGGCGGCGACGCAGGCGTGGCCAGGACAAACGCAAACGGGCGGGCAACAACGCCGACACCCGCACCGACCGTCACCAGAACCCCGACGCGCCCGGGTCTTCCGCCGGCGGGGACAAGAGCCGCCACCCGCCCTCACCCGCAGATCTGGCCAGGGCCAGCGCGCGCGGTAAACGCACCGAGGCGGGCATGGCCGATTGCGTGGATGATCCCGCCGACTGCGACGGGGAGACGTCCATCGAGGGCGCCCACGCCAAGGTGACCCCGCCCAAACCGTCGGATCTGGCGGTGGTCTCGGCCAAGATCACCAAGACGGGGCTCTCCCACGCGAGCACCGGCGGCGGGGCGAAGCCCACCCAGAATCGCAGCAGGCGACGCCCGGGGCGCGGTGAGCACAACGGCGACCGACTGCAAACGGTGCGGGAGACCTCGGCGGGCGGACTGGTGATCTCCGACCTCGACCTGCCCGTCGACGAGTTGTCGGCGGCGCTGATCGGGCGCACCGACCGGCGTGGTCGGCTGATGTGGTCGCTGCCCAAGGGCCACATCGAGACCGGCGAGACCGCCGAGCAGACCGCGATCCGTGAGGTCGCGGAGGAAACCGGCATCCAGGGCACGGTGGTGGCGCCGCTCGGCAAGATCGACTACTGGTTCGTCAGCGAGGGCCGGCGCATTCACAAAACGGTGCATCACTACCTGCTGCGCAGCACCGGGGGCGAACTGTCCGCCGAGGACTACGAGGTCAGCGAGGTGGCGTGGGTGCCGTTGCACGAGCTGCCGCGGCGGCTGACGTACTCTGACGAGCGGCGACTCGCCAGGATGGCGCGCGGCGTCATCGTCGATCTCGCCGCCGACCCCCAGCGGTTGGCCCAATCCGAGGCCGAGAGCAGCCGCACCGAACCCAACGCCTATGAGAGAGCCGCAGCCGCACGCAATCAGCGTCGCACCGAGTATCAGCACCGCACGGAGGTCACGCGTCGCGCCGACGTTCCTCCGGCGGGGCGCTCGCGACGGCGCCGCAGGCGACCGCGACGTCCGGCGTCCGGGGATGCGTGACGCGCTGCGACCCCATCTCGCGCTGCCGCTGCATCCCCTCCTCGCACTGCTCGGGACGCTGGCACTGATTGCATTTCTCGCAGCCCCCGCGGCCGCGGCCCCCGGCGACACGGTGTCGGCCGGCAGCGGCGAGCGTTTCGCCGTCGTATCCGTCGACACACTCACCCCGACGATGGTGACCACCACGTCGGGTCCGGATCTGACCATCGACGGCCACATCCGCAACACCAGTTCGCGCACGCTGCGCGACCTGACGCTGCGCCTCGAGCGCGGCAACGCGGTGACCAGCGCCGCGGGTCTGCGCACCAGTCTGGCGATCGCGCATCCGCCGATCGCGGTGGCCAGTCCGTTCCGTTCCGTCGTCGACGAACTGAAGCCGGGCGCGCAGGTGTCCTTCTCGATCCGGATGCCGTTGTCGGGTGACGGCGGACTGCAGCTCGCACGCACCGGCGTGTACCCGCTGCAGGTCAACATCAACGCGGTACCCGACTACGGCTCGATGGCCCAGGTGGCCGGGTCCCGCACGCTGCTCCCCGTACTGTCGCTGCCGCCGAACGCGGACCGCGCCGCCGAGTACGCCGCCACCTCCGACGGCGCTCCGTCGTTGCCGGGCGCCGGCGACGGATCGCCGGTCACGGGGTTGGGCGCGGACGGATCGATCTCGGCCGACATCTCGTCGCCCTCACGCCTGACGATGCTGTGGCCACTGGCCGCTCCCCCCCAGCTGGCGCCGGGCGGACTGGGCGCCCAGACCGAGCCGGTACGGCTGATCAGCGAGGACATGGCGCGGTCGCTGCAGTCCGGGCGGCTGCACAACCTGCTCGACACCGTGCGCGGGTTCGGCGACCAGGACGCGGGATCAACCGCCACGAGCGAAACCCCCGGACCCGACGACGGCTCGTCGACCCCCTCCCCCGACACGTCCCCGACGCCGGATGCCGCCGCGCCCGCCCCGCCGTCGGACCTGCAGCGCAGCATCTGCCTGGCCGTCGACCCGGACCTGCTGGTGACCGTCCGGGCGATGTCGCTCGGCTACGTGGTGACCACCGATCCGGCCGATCCCACCGCCCGCACCGTTCCGGGTACCGGGCAGGACGCCGCAGCAACATGGCTCACGGAGCTGCAGGCGGTGGCCCAGCGGATGTGCGTGGTGGCGCTGCCGTTCGGTCAGGCAGATCTCACCTCGCTGCACCAGGTGGACAGTGCCGGCCTCACCGCCGCGGCCCTCGATTCGCCCGCCGACGTGGTGGACGCGATCCTCGGCATCCGCAGCCAGCGGGGGCTCACCATCCCGCCGCTCGGCGCGCTTGACCGCTCCGGTGCGGCGGTGCTGCAGTCGTCGGGCCACACGTCCGTGCTGGCCGCGGCCACGACGGTGGCGCCCGTCGGGTCCCCGGCGGCATCGGGTGCCTACCGGGTGGGTGCATTGTCGGCGCAGACCTTCGACGAGCCGGTGACCGAGGCATTCGGTGCCCTCGGCACCCGGCCCGTGGTTCCCGGTCTGACCCCACCCGACCAACAGGTCGATCTCGCGGCCGAGTCGCCGGTGAGCAGGCGCCAGGCCGCGCTCGGCGCTTTGGCGTACGCGTCGATCGGCACCAGCCCCGACTCGGCAGCCGGCGCCGAATCGGGCGGTACCACGGGACGCGCGCAGGTGATCATGCCGCCGACCTACTGGTCACCGACCGCCGACGACGCCGCCGCCGTCTTCGATACGGCCACGGTGTTACTCGGGTCCAAGGCGGCGGTCGCCACGCCGGTGTCGGCGGTCACCGCCGCACTCACCACACCCGGGGCCCCGGCTCGGCTGATCGACCCGCCCGGGGTGGGACCGGTCACCGATCTCGGCCCGAATCTGCCGACCCCGCTGGCCGACCGCATCCGCGGGGCGGCCGAACTGAGCTGGCGGCTGCAGGGGTCGCTCGTCGATTCCGCCGACACCGACGCCACACCCGAGCGGTACCTGGCACCGCTCCGTGAGGATCTGCTGCGCGCGATCCGCCTGCCCGACCAGAACGACGACGCGACGCGGGCGGCCGTCGCTGCGCAACGCCAACAACGGGTGTCGGCGGTGGAGTCCACGCTGGAACGGATGCGGTCGGAGGTGTCGATTCTCGATCCCGGCGGGCGTTACACGCTGGCGTCCGAACGCAGTCCCCTGCTGCTGGTGGTGCGCAACGACCTCTCCCTGCCGGTGCGGGTACGTATCTCCAGCACCGCCCCGTCGGACCTGTCGATCGGCGATGTCGGGGTGGTGGAGATCCCCGCCCGCGGGACCCGGCAGATCCAGTTGCCCACGCACGCACAGTCGTCGGAGTCGACGTCGGTGCACATCACGCTGGCCACCGCGACCGGCATCGACCTCGGGTCGCCGATCACGCTGTCGGTGTACTCCAATGCCTACGGCAAACCGCTGTTCATCATCACGCTCGTGGCCGGGGTGATCCTCGTGCTGCTCACCGCCCGACGCCTCTGGCACCGTTTCCGCGGTGAGCCCGACCCGGCCGACGCGGACCGGCCCGAACCCGACGAGGTGGAGCGGCTGCTGGCGTCGAGCACCTACCAGCAGCGGCGCCGTACCCTCCAACAAGAAGGTCCCTTCGAGGATCATCCGCCGCGGCAGCGGCCACCCGCGGGGGCGTCCGATCCCACCGGCGCCGACACACCGGCAACCGACAACACCCCAGCAACCGACAACACCACAGGAACCGACAGGACCGGGGCATGAGCGATCGAGGACCACGCGACGAACCGCCGCGCCGGGCCGCGCCGCGTCGCGTACCGCCCCGTGAACCGTCGACCCGCGGCGTGCCGGCCCGTGAACCGTCGGGCCGTCGGGTGCCACCCGGCGCGCCCACCCGGTCGCCGACCCGTGATCGGCGGCCCGCAGCCGACGGCGCCCGTGCCGTTCCGAGCGTGCTGGAAACCACCGCCGAGAACATCGGGGTGTCCGACGAGTCGTCCACGGGGCTGTCCCGCGACTCCGACGCCAGCATTCTGCGCACCTCCGGGTCGATCGCGCTCGCCACGCTGACCAGCCGCATCACCGGCTTCATCCGCACCGTGCTCGTGCTGGCGATGCTGGGACCGGCGATCGCCTCGGCATTCCAGGCGGCCTACGTGCTGCCGAACATGATCGCCGAGGTGGTGCTCGGTGCGGTCCTCACCGCCATCGTCATCCCGGTGCTGGTGCGCGCCGAGGCCGAGGACCCCGACGGTGGGCGCGGCTTCATCAACCGCATCTTCACCCTCAGCGTGGTGACGCTGGGCACCGCGACGGTGATCGCACTCATCGCCGCACCGATACTGACCTTCCTCAACGTCGGCGACGGCGACGTCGACCGCCCGCTCACCACGGCGCTGGCCTACCTGCTGCTTCCCGAGATCCTGTTCTACGGCCTGTCCGCGCTGTTCATCGCGATCCTCAACATGAAGGGGTTCTTCAAGCCGGGTGCCTGGGCGCCGGTGCTGAACAACATCGTGCAGATCGCCACGCTGGTGCTCTACGCCGCGATGCCCGGGGAGATCACCCTCAACCCGGTTCGGATGAGCGATCCCAAGCTGCTGGTGCTCGGCATCGGCACCACCCTCGGCGTGGTGATCCAGGTGGCCATCCTGGTGCCCTACCTGCGGCGCGCCGGGGTGGCACTGCGCTGGCAGTGGGGTATCGACGCCCGCCTACGCAGGTTCGGCAACATGGCCGCGGCGATCGTGATGTACGTGGCGATCCTGCAGATCGGCCTGGTGGTCACCTACCGCATCGCCGCGCACGCCGACGCGTCGGGCATCAGCGTGTACGCCACGCACTGGCAGCTGCTCCAGCTTCCCTACGGCGTCCTGGGCGTCACCATCCTCACCGCGATCATGCCGCGCCTGTCGCGCAACGCCGCGGCCGACAACACCGGTGCGGTGGTCGACGACCTGTCACTGGCCACCCGGCTCACCATGATCGCGCTGGTGCCGACGGTGGCCTACATGACGTTCTTCGGCCCGGCCATCGGCATCGCGGTGTTCAACTTCGGCAAGTTCGACGCCGCGGTGGCCTCGCAGCTCGGTTCGGTGCTGGCGTGGGGTGCGTTCACGCTCATCCCCTACTCGATGACGCTGGTGCAGTTGCGGGTGTTCTACGCCCGCGAGGACGCATGGACCCCCACCGCGATGGTGCTCGGCATCACCGCGGTCAAGGTCGGCGCGTCGTATCTGGGGCCGGTGCTGTTCTCCGACCCCGACCTGGTGGTGCGGTGGCTCGCGCTGTCCAACGGGTTGGGCTATCTCGTCGGCGCGATCGTCGGCCACTATCTGTTGCGCGCGCGCCTGGGCAACGCCCACCAAACCGATGTCACCCGCACCACCGTGGTTTCGCTGGTGGTGTCCATCGGCGTCGCGGGTGGGGTGTGGGCGATCGCCGAACTGTCCGGGCTGCATTTCCTCGGCACCGGCTACGGCAAGCTGGGTTCGCTGACCTATCTGCTGCTGACCGCCGTGGTGGTTTTGGGATGTATCTACGCGGGCCTGGCGGCCGCCGGCCTCCCCGATGTGATCTCGATCTCGAATTCGGTGCGCCGCATGCTCGGTCGGTTCGTACCCGCACTGGCACCGCCCGAGAACAGCGATGTCACAGAATCGGCACCCACGATCACGGTTCAGTTTCCACGCGTCACCGGCGACGAACCCCTCCCGTACTCTGGTCAGGTACAGGTGATCCGGCGCTTCGACCGAGGCACCGCGACCTGGCAGTCCTACGCAGTGCACAGCGGCGGGGCCGCCGGTCACGGCGTTGCCGAACGGTCGCCGGCCGGGCAGCCGCGAGACATTCGCTATCGGAGGAAGGGAGCCCGTCGCGTGAGTGAGAGTGATTCGGGTCCGCTCGCTGCGCTCTCGGAGGAACCGGACACACCCGCGCCGTCGGTCGGCTCCCCCACCGAACCCGATCCGGTTGACTCCGAGCAGGTTTCGGCGGGCCCCTCGCCGACCGCTCCCGATCCCGATCGCGCCGAACCGATCATCCCGTCCCGCCTGCGGGGTCCGCGGCTGGTACCCGGTGCGGCCGTGGCCGGCGGACGTTACCGGCTGCTCGACCACCATGGCGGCACCCGCGGACTGCAGTTCTGGCGGGCACTGGACATCAACCTCGACCGTGAGGTGGGCCTGACGTTCGTCGACGCCGAGCAACTCGCTCCGCCCGCCACCCGCGACGAGCACAAGCACACCAAACTGTCCGACGAGGGTCCCCAGGCCGTGCTCACCCGCACGTTGCGCCTGGGCCAGATCACCTCGTCGGGCGTGGCCCGCGTGCTCGACGTGGTACGCGGCTCGTCCGGCGGCATCGTGGTGGCCGAGTGGGTGCAGGGATCCTCGCTCGCCGACGTCGCCCGATCCGAACCGTCGCCCATCGGTGCCGCCCGTGCGGTGCGTGCGCTGGCCGCCGCCGCCGAGGCCGCCCATCGATCCGGCGGCGCACTCTCGATCGATCATCCCGACCGCATCCGCGTCAGCAACGACGGCAACGCCGTGCTCGCGTTTCCCGGCACGCTCGCCGGCGACGACAAGTCGTCGGACGTCCGCGGGCTCGGCGCCGTGCTCTACGCGCTGCTGCTCGCCCGGTGGCCGCTCGACGGCGCCACCGGATCCCGCCTGATCACCACCGCCGAGACCACCACTCCGGTCGGCGGACTGCCCATCGCGTCCCCCGGACCCGACGGCGAGCCGATCGAACCGCGAGAGGTGCGTGCCGGCATCCCGTTCGAGATCTCCGCGGTCGCCGCCCGGGCGCTCGACGGTTCGCGCGGCATCCGCACCGCGGCCACCGTGCAGCATGTGCTCGACCAGGCCACGGTGCTCGATCTGAAGACCGACATGCTTCCCGCCATCGACTCCGATGCCCCGCCGGTACGCATGGGCACACCGGCGACGCCGGAATCACCGGAGCAGGGCCGACGCAACATGGCGCTGTTGGCGGGTGCCGGGTTGCTGGCGCTGTTCGTCGTGATCGCGCTGGTGGTGTGGATTTCCGGGGCGCTCGGTGGGGGTGGCAAGGACACCAACATCGACTCGATCCTGACCACCACCACGTCCGCACCCGCCGCGCCCGCCCCACCCGCGGCGCCCGGTGCGGGTGCGCCGATCGCGCTGCAGTCGGTGTCCGTGGTCGACGTCTCGTCCCAGCCCGCCGACGGTGCGGCGAACGTGGCGAACGTGATCAGTGGGGCACAGCCGGCCTGGCGGACCGATGTGTACCGCTCCTCCCCCAACTTCGCGGGTCTCAAGAGCGGGTTGGGTCTCATGTTCGACCTGGGTGGCGACAAGTCGGTGAAGACCGTCACCATCAACTCCCCCACACCCGGTTTCACCGTCGAGTTGCGAACCTCGCCCACCGCGACACCCACCACCCTCGGGCAGACCACGCCGGTGGCACAGGGCAGTGTGGACCAGACGTCGACGACGCTGACCATCGCCGATCCGCAGTCGAGCCCCTATCTCATGGTGTGGATCACCTCGCTGCCGGCAGCGCCGAACGGTGGATACCAGGCGCAGATCGCGCGTGTCACCATGACGAGTTGAGCCAGCGGTAACCGCACACGGATGGGGGAATCATCGGTGACCGGCGACAACAGTCATGGGGCCCGGTCTTCGGGCGTGTTGAGCGCAAGCACCGTCGCGCGCTACGGCACCGGTTCGCTGGGCACCGGCGGCTACACCACCCTGCCGGGCCTGGTGCTGGTCTACTACCTCACCGACGCCCTCGGGATCGCCGCGGTGGCCGCGGGAATCATTCTGGGTGTCGCCAAGATCTGGGATGTGCTCATCGCCCCCGCGATCGGCGCGCTCAGCGACCACTCCGCGGCGCAACGGGGCTCGCGCAGGCCGCTGATGACGGTCGGGGCACTATCGCTGCCGATCTTCTTCGCACTGACCTTCGCGGCCCCTCCGGGCTGGCCGCTCGGGTTCAAGGCCACCTGGGTCGCCATCGCATTCTTGTTGTCGGCCACCGTCTTCAGTCTCTTCCAGGTTCCCTACGTCGCGCTGCCCGCCGAGCTGACCTCCCGCTATCACGAACGCACCCGACTTCTCACCGTCCGGGTGGCCGTCCTTGCCCTGGCGATCCTTCTGTTCGGTGCGGGCGGTCCCGCCCTGCGTGACATCGGCGGTTCGGAGACCACCGGCTACCTGGTCATGGGTGTGGTCACCGGCCTCGCCATGGGGGTCGCGATGTATGTGGCATCACAGACCGCGACGCTGGCCCGGCCACCGGCGGGTACCGCCACCTCGCACCGGCACGCGCTCACCGCGGGCTACCGCGACGCCGGTGCGGTGCTCCGCCGCAGCTCGGCGTTGCGATTGCTGTTGACCGCCGGCGCCCTCCAGGCGCTGGCCACCGGCATGATGCTGGCCGCCGCCCAGTACGTGGCCACGTGGGTACTCGATTCGCAGTCGGCCATCTCGGCGCTGTTCGTGGCCCTCATCGGCCCCGCCCTCGTCTTCGCCCCGGTGTGGGGCCTGGTGGCCCGCCGGGTCGGCAAAGAGGCCGGTTTCGCCGCTGCGCTCGCGCTCTTCGCCGCTGCTGCCCTCGGCCTGCTCGCGTTGTGGTGGTCCACCGGGTGGTGGATCTATCCGCTGATCGGACTCGCCGGCGTCGCGTACGCCGGCATCCAGACGCTGGCTCTGGCCATGGTGCCCGACGTGATCTCGCACGACGAGCGCACCCACCACGCCAGTTCGGCCGGGGTGATCGGCGGCATCTGGACCGCCGCGGAAACCGGCGGTATGGCACTGGGAGCCGTCGGCCTCACCGTGATCCTCGCCTTCGGCGGATACGTGTCGTCCACCGAAGGCTCCGACGTCACCCAACCCGATTCCGCACTGCACGCCATCGTGCTCGCCTTCAGCGTGGTGCCGGCGCTGCTCACCCTCGCCGCGCTCGCATTCATGCTTCGATATCCGTTGCGGCAGAAGGATATCGACGACGACTTCGATGCCCTCCCGGGTACGGCCGCACACACCGGTGACACCCATGCGTGACGCCGACATCGAGGCGGTACTCGCCGCGCTGAGCGCGCTGCGCATCGACGACGCACCCACGCACGGGGGCCGGGTGCTCTCCTACGTCTACGACTCGGGTCTCGCCGAACTCGACGAGCTCGCCGCCCGCGCGGCCACGTCGGTGCAATCGCTCAACGGCCTCGATCCCACCACGTTTCCGTCGGTGGCACGGATGGAACGCGAGGTGATCGACTTCGCATCCGACCTCGTGCACGGCGATCCAGCCCATCCCCCCGTCGGGTTGGTGACCAGTGGCGGCACCGAAAGTTGTCTGCTCGCAGTGAAATCCGCGCGAGACCGGTGGCGGGCGCGGCAGGCCGCGGACGCTTCGCAGCAGGGAGTCACCGAGCGGCCCGTGCTGGTGGCCCCGGTGACCGTGCACGCCGCGTTCCACAAGGCGGCCCACCTGTTCGATCTCGACCTCGACCTGGTCCCGGTGGACACCGACGGCGTGGTGAACGCGCAAGCGATGTATTCACGACTGCGCCCCGAGGTCGCGCTGGTGGTGTTGTCGGCGCCCTGCTACCCGTTTGCCGTCCTCGATCCGATCGGCGAGATCGCTCCCCGGGCGGCCGCCGCGGGTGTGCCTGTTCACGTCGACGCCTGCATCGGCGGCTGGGTGCTCCCGTTCTGGGGCGCTCCACATGCCGGACTCCCCCCGGAGTTGCTGCCGCCGTGGGATTTTCGGGTGGCAGGGGTCACCAGCATCTCGTTGGATGCGCACAAGTACGGCTATGCCCCCAAGGGCGCGTCGGTACTGCTGTTCGCCGACCGCGACGCCAAGCGGGCCGCCTCGTTCGCCACCACCCGCTGGCCCGGATACCCGGTGGTGAACCCGACGTTGCTCGGTAGTCGGTCGGCGATGTCACTGGCGGCGGCGTGGGCGGTGGTGGCCTACCTCGGCCGCGCGGGATTCCAGCGACTGACCGACCGCGCCCACGCGGCCACGTCCGCGCTCCGCGAATGTCTCGACGCGATCGAGGGTCTCACCGTGGTGGGCGATCCGGTGGGGCCGCTCCTGGCCGTCGCGGCCGACACCTCGGTCGATGCCGCCGCGCGCGTCGATCCGCACCATTGGGCCGATGCGGTGCATGCGCAGGGATGGACACTGCAGCCACAACCGGGACTGGATCAGCCCGGGGGAGTACACCTTCCGCGTACCACCCATCTCACGGTGACGCCGGTGACCGCCGATCACCTGCCCGCGCTCACCGCGTCGCTGACTTCCGCGGCCGACGAGGTACGCGGCCGCGAACCGGTGGATCTCAGTGGCCTGCTCGACGCGATCCCCGAACTCGGTGCCACCGGACCGCTCGATTCGGTTGCCGCCGAGAGGATTCTGGAGTCCCTGGGGCTTGCCGGGAGCAACGGAGTGCCAGCGGCGCTACCCGCTGAACTCGCGCCCGTCATGGCGTTGCTCGACGTCATCCCGGCCGAACGCGCCGAGCAACTGCTGACCGAACTGCTCGCGCGGCTCAACGAGCGCTGAGTGCTGCGGCACGGCCGCGGCGGCGGGCGTCCACCCGGGCGGCCCGAACACATACCCCAGTCGCGCCCGCCACGAGCCGGCCGTGCGTACGTCGCGGGCGATCGCGGCGTACTCGTGGGTCTGCAGCCGCCAGATGTTGTATGTGCCCACCGGTTTCGTCAAACCATAGGTGGGACGGTGGGTTTCGGGGGTGAACGAGCCGAACAGCCGGTCCCACACGATGAAGGTGCCGCCGTAGTTCTTGTCGAGGTATTCCGGATCGCTGCCGTGATGCACCCGGTGATGCGACGGCGTGTTGAAGACGAATTCGAAAGGCCGCCACAGCTTGTCGATGTGCTCGGTGTGAATCCAGAACTGGTAGATGAGGTTCAGCGAGTATGTCGCGAACACCAGTGCCGGTGGTACCCCGAGCAGGGGGAGGGGCAGCCACATCACCAGCGCCGCGGTGATGTTCCACTTCTGCCGCAGTGCGGTGGCGAAGTTGAAGTACTCGCTGGAGTGGTGCGCCTGATGCGTCGCCCACACGAGCCGCACCCGGTGGGAGACGCGATGCGACCAGTAGAAGAGGAAATCGACACCGAGGAAGGCGATGACCCAGCTGTACCAGGCAGTGGCGGGCAGATGCCACGGGGCGAGATAGGCGAAGATCGCGGTGTAGGCCAGCAGGCCGAGGAACTTCCAGGCGGCGCTGGTCGCGATGGACACCACGCCCATGCTCAGGCTCGCCCTGGCGTCGCGGCGTTCATAGGCGCCCGCCGGGCTGCGCTGCTCACCCTCGTCGTGCTCGAGTTTGGCCGCGGCGCACCATTCGATCACCAGCATGGTGACAAAGAACGGGATCGCGATCACCGTGGGTTCACGCATGGCCTCGGGCAGCAGGTCGAGCATCTCGCAATGCCTCCTCACCAGGCAGAGGATCTGACACCCCTACGTGTCAGATCGATGTGTGACACGATAGCGTGTCAGATAGGTTCCGTCTACAGCCGCACAGAAGAAGGCCCCGTTGCTCGACAACGACTCATCCACGCTCGCTGGAGCGGGCAGGCGCTATGCCGGCACCGACGCCGAGCAACGCCGCACCCGTCGACGTGCCGCCCTGGTCGACGCCGGACTCGACTTGTTCGGCAGCGAAGGCTACGCCGCGGTCTCGGTGAAACGGGTATGTGAACACGCCGGGCTGACGCAGCGCTACTTCTACGAATCGTTCACCGACCGGCCCGCCCTGCTGGCAGCGGTGTACGAGCACTGCGTCGCGGTGACCCGTGGGGCCACCGTCGACGCCGCCGCCCCGTATCTCGGCGTCGATCACCGCATCAACCCGTCACGCTTGCGGGCCGCGGCCCACCACACCCTCGACGCCTTCCTGCGCTGCCTCACCGGGGATCGTCGGATGGCGCGGATCATCCTGGTGGAGGTGGTGGGCGTAGACCCCGCACTCGAACGCCTGCGGATGGGGGCAATCCACGACTGGGCGGGATTGGCCCTGGCGCTGGTCGGCGGGGAGCGCGACGTCCCGGCGCAGGCGCAGCTCACCGCGGTCGGCGTCATCGGCGCGCTCACCCAGCTCCTCGTCGACTGGTATGTCCGCACCGACGCCGACCCGGAGTCGCGCGAACCCGCAGCACAGGTGGACATGATCCGCGACGTCTGCGTCGAGCTGTTCGTGGCCGCCCACCGTCAGCTCACCACGGGCGTAGGCTGACGCCATGGCATCCCGCGCAACAACCCTGGGCCCCAACATCGCCCGCATCTCGCTCGGATCATTCCTCGCCCTCGCCGGAATAGGGCATATGACGTTCCAGCGCAAGGAATTCCAGGCGCAGGTTCCCGACGCCATCCCGCTCGACCCCGATGTCACCGTGCTGGCATCCGGGGTGGTCGAGATCGGCCTGGGCACCGCCTTCGTCGCACTGCCCCGATATCGCCGGATCATCGGTGCGCTGCTCGCCCTGTTCTTCGTGGCGGTGTTCCCGGGCAACATCCACCAGTACGTCAACCACATCGACGCGTTCACGCTCGACACCGACCGCAAACGACTCGTCCGCCTGTTCTTCCAGCCCGTGCTCATCGCGCTGGCGCTCTACGCACGCGGACCGAAGAAGGCCTGAACGTGGCCGGCCCCGAGCTGACGCCCGAGGTGGTGGAGTTTCTCCAGTCGGGCACCCGCACCGGCAAGCTCGCCTTTGTGGCCGCCGACGGACGCCCGCTGGTCGCACCCGTCTGGTTCGTCGTCGAGGGCTCCGAGCTGGTGTTCAACACCGGTGCCGGCACCGCCAAAGGCCGTGCCCTGCACCGTGATCCGCGGGCCACTCTGCTCGTCGACGACGAGCGCCCGCCGTTTTCCTACGTCCAGGTCCAGGGGACGGTGACGGTGTCGGAGGACCCCGCGGAATTGCTGCGCACCGCCACCGTCATCGCCGCGCGGTACATGGGTCCCGACCTCGCCGAACAGTACGGCAGACGCAACGGCGTACCGGGTGAGCTGGTCGTGCGATTGCGCCCCACCAAGGTGCTCGCCGCATTCGACATCGCTGAGTGATCTCCGTCGCCTCGCAGCGCACCGCCGGGTGGTCGCTGCGAGCATGAAGCGATGCGACCTGTGTTTCGTCTCGCCGCACTGTGTGCCGCCCTGCTGTGTTCCCTGGTTCCCGCCCTGGTCGCGAGCACCGGTCCGGCCGCGGCCGCACCGGCGTCGTGTCAGCCGGTGACGGTGGTGCTGTCGGCGTATCCGGCCGAGTTGTCGGCGGTGCTGGCACGCTCCTCGGGCGTGCGGGAGACCTGGACGCACAACAATGTCAGCTTCTACCGCACCGACATCGGCGGTGCGCCGGTGATCGCGGCGATGACCGGCGTCGGCATCACGAATGCGACGAACACCGCCGACACCACCGGCAAGGTACTCACCTGCGCCGCGCACGGTGTTCGGGTGCAACGAATCCTGTTCTCCGGCACCGCAGGCGGTATGCCTCCGGCCGGCATCGGCGACGTCACCGTGCCGTCGACGTGGTTCCTCGGCCGCGCCGGGAGACCGCTACCGGCCGATCCCGCTCTGCTCGCGGCCGCGCGCACTGTGCACCCCGCGCTGATGCACGCCACCGACACCGCGAATCCCCTCTCCCCGTGCGCATGTGACCTGCCCTGGACCGCGCCCATCGATCTGCACCGACAGCCGCGGATCGTGGTGGGCGGCCGAGGACTGTCGAGCGATCCCTACCGCGGCTACTCGTTTCCGTGCGTCCCGGGCGGGGGCGCGATCACCGGGTGCCGACCCTGCGCGCTGGCCGACCGCACCACCGACCGCGCCGACCTCGACCGGCTCGCCGCCACCGATGCCCGGGTGCTGGCGACCCTGCTCGACGACGTCGACCCGGGCACGGGCTATCTCACCTCCGACATGGAGACGGCTGCGGTGGCGCAGATGGCGGCACGCAGCCACATCCCGTTCCTCGGCCTTCGCGGCGTCTCCGACGGACCCGACGACCCCAATCGGCTGCCCGGGTTCCCGGTGAGTTTCCTTGTCTACCAGCAACTCGCGGCCACCAACGCCGCAGCTGTCGCGGCCGCGGTGATCACCTCGACCGCGCGGTGAACCCGGGATCAGTCGCGGCTGAGGTGGGGGAGTAGCGCCGCTGTCTTGGCGTCGGTCCACCCGGGGGGCTGCAGGATCTGCGCCCATGCGTAGGGAATCGCGTCGAGGTAGTGGTGCCCGTGACCGTCGGGGACGTTCACCGCGACGGCCATGTCGGCCGACACCTGCAAGAAGGTGATGAACGGAATCCAATGCACGGAATCGAGGACGTCGCGGCCGTGGGGTTTGTTCAGCCAATCCGGTTTGTTGAGGATCAGCGAGGGCGACCACCAGGTGATGGGGTCGGAGGCGTGTTGCAGGTACACCACCCGACTGCCCGGCCACGGCGCATCGGGCCGGTCGAGGTCTTGCTTGTCGGCGATGAAGCGCACCTGTCGACCGCTGTCGTAGATCGGGAGCCACTGCGGGGACCCGGGGTCGCGGGCGGCGGTGGCATCCTGCCATAGGGAGTTGCTGAACGTGGGGCCCGAGAGCAGTGCGCCGTCGGTGCGGGCGGCCATCGTCGGCACGGTACCGAATGCTGCTTCGGCACCGAAGGATCCGAGGCTCTCACCGAACACCACGATCTTCGGGCGTTGCGCCTCGGGTAGTTCGCGCACCCTGGCGTCGACGGCCTCGAACAGCGCGCTGCCCGCCTGCCGCGCACGTTCCTTGTCCACGAGGAACGAGATCCAGCTCGGCAGATACGAGTACTGCATGGCCACGGTCGCCACGTCGCCGTTGTACATGTATTCCAGCGAGGCCACGGTGCCCTTGTTGACCCAACCCGATCCGGTGGTGGCCCCGATGGCGATCACCTTGCGCTGCAGGCCCCCGGCCCGCACGAGTTCGTCGGCGGCCAGTTGCGCGTTCGCGCGGGCGTTGTCACCCGAACCGAGCCCCACGTATGCACGGATCGGTTCCTTCGCGGGTGCGTTGTTGAAGACCGACAACGCCCCGGTGTCCGGGCCGCCGGACACGAACACGCGCCCCTCCCGGCCCAGCGATTCCCAACTGACCAGCGACTCGGGGCCGCCGGAGCGCATCGTCGACGGAGGTGGCGTGGAGGTGGGGCGCACCTCGTCGTTGGCCAGCGCGAAACTGCTGTTGAGCCATTTCATCGAGTATTTGGCCACCACGCCGTTGAGGATGAACACGGTGAGCAGCACGAGCACCAGCAGCGAGGCCACGGCCGAGATCCGGGGCGGCACATGACGGTTGGTCCGACGCACGAGGAAGGCCAGCGCGCTGGCCCACGCCTGACCGATGAACATCAGCACCACGAACACGATGAGAGCGATCACGATGATCTGCGGATAGGCGGTCCACGACAGGTTGGCGACACCCATCAGGTTGCGAATCTCCTTCTGCCACACCGAGTACCAGTAGAACATCACGGTGGTGCCGATCGCGAAGGTGACGCCCAGCCCGATCCACACCGCTCGTGGCGGTGTGGGCCACCGCTGATCTCGCGACAACATGAAACGGATGAGCCACGCCACGAATGCACCGATGGAGTAACCGAGCGCGGCGGCCGCCCCGCTGATGATGCCCTGAAACAGCGGACCGCGGGGGAGCAGGGAGGGCGTGGCCGACAGCCACAGGAAGACTGTGGCAAACAGCAGACCCGCGAAGCTGATCCGGGTGCGGTAGGACGACCAGAAACGACGGAACCGGCCGGGCCGGGGGGCATCGGTCGGTTCCTCGTCCGCGTTCGTGCGTTCGTCGACGACCTCGGACACCCGGTGCCTCCATATTCTCGCCGTACGCACGTGATTGCGTTCCTGTGCGAGGGTACGTGGTGTGACGTCGTCCGGACCACCGCTTCCACCCGCCTCGCATGATCCGCCTTCGGCGGTGGTGAACGCACGCGCCCGTCGTCGTCTCTGGTGGGCGCTCGGCGTCGGCGGTGCGCTGATGCTCGGCGCCGAGATGGTGGCGCATTTCGACCCGGTCCGCGGCGCCGGTTGGGCGGTGTTGATTGCCGCCGTGCTTGCCGCGTGTATCGCCATATGGGCGGGCCTGATCGCCGCAGACCTGGGTCTCGGACGTGCGTCGTTGGGCAGGGGCCTGCGCTACGCCGCCGCGATCGTGCTGGTGGTGTCGGCGGTGGTGCTGATCGGCGTGGGTCTGCCATGGACCCGAGATCTGTTCCTCAACGACCGCTACGCGCAGCTGGGGCCCGCCATCCTCGCGGCGGCGGTGATCATCCCATTGCAGACCGTGGTGCCCGAGGAGGTGTTCTTCCGCGGGGTGGTTCTCGGATCCCTCTGCCGGCTGACGACGGTCCGCCGTGCGGTGCTGGTGCAGGCCGTGCTGTTCGGGCTGTGGCATGTGGTGTCATCGCTCGACCTCACCGCAGGCAACGCGGGCTTGACGGCCGTGCTCGGTCATGGCATCGGGGCGCAGCTGATCGGAGTGGTGGGTGCTGTGGTGGTGACCGCTGTGGCCGGGGCGGTGCTCGCATGGTTGCGGCTGCGGTCGGGCAGCCTGCTGGCACCGATTGCCCTGCACTGGACGCTCAACGGCGTCGGCGCGATCGGGTCGGCGTTGGCCTGGTATCTGTCGCGCTGACCCGATCAGTCGTCGTCGGTGGGCAGCGGTGCGGTTCCGGTGGGCAGGGGGCTCACCGATACCGTTGCGGCGGAGACCAATTCGCCGTCGTCGCCGGGCATCAGCAGCCAGACGAGCAGCCTGTCGGCGTCGCGTGTGCGGCGCACGGTGATGGGGGTGCCGGGCACCACGGGGCGCAAGTATTCGATCACCGCGCGATGCGGTGCCTCCACCAGATCGGGGTGATCGACGAGCTCGTCTTCGACGGCCTCCCAGTAGGCGGCGTTGTTGAGGTGTTTGAACGGGTCGAAATCGGTGATGCGCAGCACGTGCTCGCGGTCGGGAAGGGCGAGTTCCTCAGCGGCGGGCGCCTTCTCCGGATTCATCGACTTCCATCGCAGTCGGTGCTCGTCGGTCATCGACGAGAGCATCTCGAACGCCTCGTCGGTGAGGCGCGACGGCATGCCCTGCTCGTTGACGTTGATCCAGAACGCCTCGGTCTCGATGAGCCCGGGTTCGCGTGGTTCGGGGTTGAATCGGTTGGTCTCGTGGTCGGCGGTCAGGCGCACCCGCATGTTGGTCCATCGGGTCGACAGTGCCCCACACCAGCGCTGCGCTGTCAGACCCGCCGGCCAGGTGATGGGGCGGATCACGTCGATCACCGTGCGCCGGACGATCCAGAAGGGGTCGGTGGCCCCGAAGTCGGTGGCCTCGATGTTGTCGTTGGCCACGTCCTGCAGGAACCGGGCCACCCCGTCGAGACGCAGTCGCATCTCCTGGTCGATGTCGCCGGTGCGGACCCGGTAGTTGGCCTCGAAGAAACGTGCGCCCGCCTTGCGGTCGGGCAGCGGTTCGTGGCCTCGATCGGTGGATGCAGCGCTCACCGGATTCCCTTCGGTGGAAGTACGCGGGTCACCTTACCGCTCCGGCCGGACCGGCATCTGCCGAGATTGTCCACAGGAGCCGAACGGCTGCGATCGACCGGCCCGGCCTGCACTACCCTCATCCCATGCCCGGGGGAGATGGCGACACACGCAGCGACGAAGAGCTGCTCGCCGCGCACCTCGCCGGCGATCCCCGCGCCTTCGCCACGCTCATCCACCGCCACCACAATCACCTCTGGGCACTGGCCTACCGCACCCACCAGCACCCCGAAGACGCCGCCGATTCACTGCAGGACGCCCTGCTCAACGCACACCGGATGGCGCACACCTTTCGCGCCGACGCGCGCGTGTCCACGTGGCTGCATCGCATCGTCGTGAACGCCTGCCTCGACCGAATCCGTCGAAACAAGTTGCGGCACACGGTGGCGCTGCCGGAGTTCGATGTGGCCGCCCTCGGTGCCGGAGCCGATCAGTACCGCGCCGTGGACCTGTCGATGTCCATCGGTGAGGCGCTCGGCGAACTTCCGCCCGACCAGCGCGCCGCGATCGTCGCGGTGGACGTCGAGGGCTATTCGATCGCCGAGGCCGCCGAACGCCTCGGGGTGGCCACCGGCACCATCAAGAGTCGCTGCGCCCGCGGTCGGCTGCGGCTCGCGCAGATCCTGGGACATCTGCGCGATGACTGAGCCGCAGCGCAGAGAACGGCGGCAAGAAAAGCGGCGGCAAGAACCCGGAACAGGTCGGGGGAACCCGACGGCGCTTCCTCGCGTCGTATGTCACGAGCAGTATTCAGACCGCGCCACCTCGAGGGGTGGGGCTGCCGTGTCGAGGAGTGGGACAGTACAAGAATGAGCACGACGTATCGGGATCCCCCGTATCCGGATCCCCCGTATCCGGTGGATCTCCTCGCCGATTTTCACGCCGGCGTGCTTCCCGACGACGTCGCCGCGCACATCCGGTCACGCCTGCCGGACGATCCGGCGGCCCGGCACGTTCTCGCCGCGCTCGATCAGACGCAGGCAGAGCTGCGCGAGCTCCCCGTCGAGCCGATTCCGGCGCCTGCGGAGGTCCGGGCCCGCACCGAACAAACGCTCGACGCGGTACGCGCCGAGGTGGATGCAGCGTCGAGTCCGGCGCGTCGGCGGGCCGCGTCCCGCTGGGGCCGGACGCCCACGCCGGTGCGCGCCTCGGTGATCGCGCTGGCGGCGGCCGCCGTGGTGGCGGTGCTCGCCGGGGTGCTGATCGCGGTGCTGCCCCGCACCGGCGACGACGCGGCGGGCGTGCAGGCCGGAGCCACTTCGACGCCCGCGGCCGGAGCATCGCTCGACGGTACCGAACGTGCTTCGGCGCTCACCGTGCTCGGCGACTCCTCGGCGCGCCCGTTCGGGTCCGAGTCCGCGCTGCGGCGATGCACCGCGGCCAACGGCGTGCCCGCATCCACACCGGTCCTCGGTTCCGGCGACATCGTCGTCGCCGGTGTGCCGCGCATCGTGATCCTGCTCGGAACAGGGGTGGCCGGACGGTTCGACGCGCTGGTGGTGGAGCGGGGCTGCGACACCGGCAATCCCGCCACGGTGTCGAACACCACGATCGGCGGATGACCACACACCCCTGACCCCACACCCCTGACCCCACACCCCTGACACCGACCGGACGACGGCCCCCGCGCCAGGGGAACATCTGCCCTTAGGCTTGTGTTGAAGCAGCGGGAACCGGACCGCCACCAGCGCGTGGTGTCCCGCGTCCACGAGCACGGAGGATGGATTGACTCACACAGACAACCCGCAGGTCCACAATCTGATCATCGTCGGGTCGGGCCCGGCCGGATATACCGCTGCCGTGTACGCGGCACGCGCCGAACTGGCGCCCGTGGTATTCGAGGGCACACAGTTCGGCGGTGCGCTGATGACCACCACCGAGGTGGAGAACTTCCCGGGTTTCCAGAACGGGATCCAGGGTCCCGCGTTGATGGATGAGATGCGCGAACAGGCGATCCGCTTCGGCGCGGACCTCCGCATGGAAGATGTCGACGCCGTGCGGCTCACGGGAACCGTCAAGGAGGTCGACGCCGGTGGGGAGACCTATTACGCACATGCCGTGATCCTCGCGATGGGCGCCGCCGCCCGCTACCTCGGAATCGAGGGTGAACAGGAACTCCTCGGTCGCGGCGTGTCCGCCTGCGCCACCTGCGACGGATTCTTCTTCAGGGATCAGGACATCGCGGTGATCGGCGGCGGCGACTCGGCCATGGAGGAGGCGACGTTCCTCACCAAGTTCGCCCGCAGCGTCACCCTGGTGCACCGTCGCGACGAGTTCCGCGCCTCGCGGATCATGCTCGACCGCGCCAAGGCCAACGACAAGATCCGCTTCGTCACCAACTCGGCAGTGAAGTCGGTGGTCGGCAATGGATCGGTCACCGGACTCGAACTCGAGGACACGCGAACCGGTGACACGCAGGTCATCGACGTGACCGGCATGTTCGTCGCGATCGGGCACGACCCCCGCAGCGAGCTGGTGCGCGGTCAGGTGGATCTCGACGCCGAGGGCTACGTCAAGGTGCTGGGACGCACCACGTATACGTCCGTGCCGGGTGTCTTCGCCGCCGGCGACCTGGTGGATCACACCTATCGCCAGGCGATCACCGCGGCGGGCAGCGGATGCTCGGCCGCGATCGACGCCGAGCGTTGGCTCGCCGAGCAGGGCGACGTGGCACCGATGCCGGCAGAGGGCGATGTGATCGCCGTCCAAGCGAACATCTGATTCACTCGAAACGAAAGAACTGTCAAGGAGGACACCATGGGTGCAAACACCGTCGCCGTCACCGACGCGACCTTCAAGGATGAGGTACTGGGCGCCGACAAGCCCGTACTGGTCGATTTCTGGGCCACCTGGTGCGGTCCGTGCCGCATGGTGGCCCCCGTCCTGGAGGAGATCGCCCGCGACCACTCCGACAAACTCACCGTCGCGAAGCTCGATGTGGATGCCAATCCCGCGGTTGCCCGTGACTTCAAGATCATGTCGATCCCGACGCTGATCCTGTTCGAGAACGGCCAGCCGACCAAGACGATCGTCGGTGCGAAGGGCAAGGCCGCGCTGCTGCGCGAGCTCGATTCCGTCGTCGGCACCTCGGCGTAGTCGATCCCCGCGAGTTTGGACCCGGGCCGCCGGACCTGAGACAATGCTGCTTATCGTCCTCCGCTGAGGTTGTCGTACCCGCGGAGGACGCGCAGTGCGGCACCCGACCGAGGAGATCACATGCCAACGTTCCGACATGGGGATCGGGGGTCGGCCGTCGCCGAGATCCGTTCGATTCTGTCGGGACAGGGTCTGATGGTCGCCAACCGCGGTCGTCACGCAGTCACGTCGTCGACAGATGCAGAACAACCCGCCTCGGTGGCCGATGCGGTGTTCGACGACGACACCGATCACGCGGTGCGCGCCTTTCAGCAGCAACGGGGACTGATCGTCGACGGTGTTGTCGGGCCCGCCACCTATCGCGCGCTGCGCGAGGCCTCCTATCAGCTCGGGGCACGCGTGTTGCTGTACCGGCTGTCGGCGCCGATGGTCGGCGACGACGTCTCCGCGCTACAGGGCCGCCTACAGAATCTCGGCTACTACACCGGTCTCGTGGACGGTGTATTCGCCGAGGGCACCCACAACGCGGTGTGTCTGTATCAAAGTGAATACGGATTGTCGGCCGACGGTATCTGCGGTCCGTCGACACTACGGTCACTCGACCGTCTCGGCACCCGTGTCACCGGCGGCTCGCCCTATGCGATCCGCCAGGAAGAGCACGTGCGGCGGTCGGGCCCGCGGCTCTCCGGCAAGCGCATCGTGATCGACCCGGGAACCGGTGGCGGACACGAGTATTCGACCGGGGAGTTGGCCGAGATCGAGTCCCGCGTGCTGTGGGATCTCGCCGCCCGACTCGAGGGTCGGATGGCTGCGGCGGGGATGGAGACATTCCTGTCACACGACGGCCGGGGCGAGCCCACCGATGACGAACGAGCCCGTGTGGCCAACATGGTGGATGCCGACATGATGATCTCGCTGCGCTGCGGGCATCATCCGACGTCGGCGGCCAACGGTGTTGCGTCGTTCTATTTCGGCAACGCGCGCGGATCGTACTCGACCATCGGTCGCACCCTCACCGACTTCATCCAGCGCGAGATCGCTGCGCGCACACCACTTGTCGACTGCCGCACGCATGAACGCACCTGGGAGATCCTGCGTCTCACCCGGATGCCGGTGGCACTGATCGACGTCGGTTACATCACCAATCCGCACGACGTCGAGGTGCTCGAGGATCCCAACTACCGCAACGTGATCGCCGAGGCCATCCTCGTCGCGGTCAAGCGGCTGTATCTGCTCGGTGAGGACGACCGCCCCACCGGCACATACACGTTCGCTGATCTTCTTGCGGCCGAACGGATTTCAGGCTTCTAGGAAGCTCTGGCTGTCGGACCTCGGGCGTCAGAACAGGTTTCGGCGTCGCGCCACCGGCACAGCGGTGCGTTCCCGGCCGGCCAGGTCGATGGCCGCCATCACCACCAGCTTGTCCAGGGCGCTTTCCACCTCGAACTTCCAGCCCAGTCCCTCGTCGAGTTCGAGTCGGAACCGCGGGAACCGCGGATGCGACGACACCACGTCGAACGCTGAATCCTTCAGGAACGCCGCGTCGATCATGCACTGGGTGCACAAGTCGCCCTGCGGGCTGTCCAGGATCTCACGCGCCACCTCGACGATCGATTCCTCCGACCAGGTACTCAGATCGTTCGGCACCGCGAGCAGGGGGGCTTCACCGGCGGTCGCATCCGTCGCGTCGCCGGACTCGGGGTAGGCGACTTGCCGACGTGGCGTGCGCACCAGCCCGAACGCCTCCACCGCACGTACACCGCGTCGGATCAGATCACCGAGCGTCGCATCCAAGAGCAGACCCGCTGCCTCCTCGAAACCCGGTTCGGTGCGGATCGACGTGAGCAGTACCGCGTCGGCGCTCACCGGCGAGGTCGGGAAGGAACGAGACCGCGGCACCCGACCGGGCGGGGAGTAGAAGGCGGTGCCCACCACCACGCCGGTGCCGGCGTCGATGGCCACCTGCCCGCAGGTGCCCCATTCCAGAAGCACCGAGGAGATCCACGCCTCCTTGTCGAACTCGCTCTCGAAGCGGTCCGCCGAGAATGCGGCGAGCGGATCGCTCGGCAGCGCGGGGGACGACTCGTCAGAAGGCGCCGTGAGTGCCGAATCGACGGGCGGACCGACCTCCCAGAAGACACATCGGCGGGTGTGCGACGGCAACGACTCGAACGCTTCGAGATCCAGCCGCGTAACCGTCAGATTCACCGTGTACCGCCCTCGCTGGTCACCCGAGGCCCGCCCTCGCATACCAAAGGTGTTGTGTACCAAAGCCTTTGGCGGTCGGGCTGCTTCCGGTGATGATCAAGTGTCACTGTGACGTAACTTCCGCATGTCCTAGGTCAGGGTTTTGCCGCGGTTGGTGGGTCGATGGTTTCGACAATACGTTCCAGATCGTCCACCGACCCGAACTCGACGACGATCTTGCCCTTGCGCTTACCCAGGCTCACGGTGACGCGGGTGTCGAGCGTGTCCGAGAGCCGTTCAGCCACCTCCTGCAGCCCCGGCATCTGCATCTGACGACGCCGAGCAGGCGTCGGCGTGGGGGAGGCGGGGCCATCGCCGCGATTGGCGAGCGTCACCGCCTCCTCGGTCGCCCGCACCGACAATCCCTCGGCGACGATGCGCGCGGCCAGTACCTCTTGCTGATCGGAGCCCGTCTCCAGAGACAGGAGTGCCCGGGCATGGCCGGCGGAGAGGACGCCCGCAGCCACCCGTCGTTGCACCGGGATCGGCAGTTTGAGCAAGCGGATCATGTTGGTGATCACCGGCCGGGACCGTCCGAGTTTACTGGCGAGTTCCTCGTGGGTCACCCCGAACTCGTCGAGCAACTGCTGATAGGCCGCCGCTTCTTCCAGCGGATTGAGCTGTGCGCGGTGAATGTTCTCCAGGAGGGCGTCGCGCAGCATGTCGCCGTCGGCGGTCTCACGCACGATCGCCGGGATGGCGTCGAGTCCGGCCTCCTGGCTGGCACGCCAGCGGCGCTCGCCCATGACGAGCTGATACCGCACTCCGTCGGTCGTCGGTGTCTCGAGTTTGCGCACCACGATGGGCTGCATGAGCCCGAACTCGGAGATCGAGTGGACGAGTTCGGCCATGGCCTCTTCGTCGAAGACGGTCCGCGGCTGATGTGGGTTGGGTTGGATCGCCGCGGGCGGGAGCTCCTGATAGACCGCGCCCACTTCGTCGGGGGTGCCCACATCGGGCACCCTCGGCTGGTCGGCCACCGCGGTGGTGCCGGCTCCGGACGCGGCTGCGCTCGCACCGGCCGCACCGCCGGACCCGCCGGAGCCCTTGCCGATCACCACATCGGCCGCCGCCGATCCCAGCTTCGGAGCGGTGCTGTCGGTGTCCGGGGGACCGGTGGGGATGAGGGCGGCGAGACCTCGGCCGAGTCCGCCGCGTCGGGGTGCGGTGTCGCGCTGACTCACAGCATTCCTCTCGATGAAGCAATGGGGCGATAGCTGGGACGTGCGTTCACGCGGAACTCCCCGTGTCCGCGGTCGGCGTCGCATCGGCTTCGGCCTGCGCCCGCAACGCCACCTCCCGTGCGGCGTCGAGGTAGCTCATCGCTCCACGTGAACCCGGATCGTATTCGATGATCGTCATGCCGTAACCCGGCGCTTCCGACACCTTCACGCTGCGCGGGATGATCGTGCCGAGCACCTTGTCACCGAAGTGGCGTCGGACTTCCTCGGCCACCTGATCGGCGAGCTTGGTGCGGCCGTCGTACATGGTCAACACGATGGTCGACACGTGCAGGGTGGGATTCAGATGCGCCTGCACCAGCTCGATATTGCGCAGCAACTGTCCGACACCTTCGAGTGCGTAGTACTCGCACTGAATCGGGATCAGGACCTCGCGCGCGGCCACCATCGCGTTGACGGTCAACAGCCCGAGCGAGGGCGGGCAGTCGATCAGCACGTAGTCGAATCCGAACTCCGCGATCGCGTCGGCGTTGAGCGCGTTGCGCAGCCGATTCTCGCGTGCGACGAGACTCACCAACTCGATCTCGGCACCGGCCAGGTCGAGCGTGGCCGGGACACAGAAGAGGTTCTCGTGGCTGGGGCTCTGCTGGATCGCCTCCCGCAAACTGACCTCGCCGAGCAGCAACTCGTACACCGATGCGATGTCGGGGGCGCGGTGATCAATTCCCAGGGCCGTGCTGGCGTTGCCCTGTGGGTCGAGATCGATCACGACCACACGGAGCCCGTGCAGGGCCAGCCCCGCCGCCAGGTTCACCGCCGTCGTCGTCTTACCGACGCCGCCCTTCTGATTGGCCACGGTGATGATGCGCGTCTGTGGGGGGCGGGGGAGCTGGCCGGTTCCCCCCGGTGTCAGCACCTGACTGGCTCGTGCCGCAGCTGCCGCGATCGGGGTGTCGTCGTAGGTCGGCGTCGAAGTGGACGCACCGACGGGCCGGACGGTTTCACGTGAAACATCCGGATCAGCTTCCGTCACGCCTTGGCTCCTCTGCCCTATCCGATACTCGTCGGCACTCACTCAACTCGCCCCTGTCGTGGTGGTGCATCGTCGTTGTCGTCCATTCTGCGCCCTCCGAGTCTCCGTCACCAACTACCGGCCGTTCCGTCGTCGTGCACGTCCGGGTCGTGTCTTGCCGTCCCCGGGCGATCGCCGACGATCACCGTTGTCGGCGGGTCCAGATGACCGACACCACAGTGTTCGACGCGCAACCCGACGATCCCGTTCCGCGCGGCCGCAGCCTCGTCACGAGCGATCTCGTCGACGGCCGACGATCCCTTGATCGCCACCAATCTGCCGCCGTCGCGAATGAGCGGCGCCGACCATCTCGAGAGCCGCTCAAGCGGCGCGACCGCACGCGAGGTGACGACGTCCGCGAGGGGCACCGCGGCGCGCACCGACTTCTCCTCGGCCCGGCCGCGCTCTACGCGCACCGCCAACCCGAGATCGGCAACCGCGCGCTCGAGAAAGGTTGCCCGCCGTAACAGAGGCTCGATCAAGGTGATCGCCAGATCGGGTCGGGCGATCGCCAGTGGGATGCCCGGAAGGCCCGCGCCGCTCCCGATATCCACCACGGCGCAGTCAGCGGCCACCTGCTCCTCGATCACTGCACAGTTGAGGATGTGGCGCTCCCAGAGACGCGGGACCTCCCGCGGTCCCATCAATCCGTGCTCGATGCCATCGGTCGCAAGGATCACACAGTAGCGTTGCGCCAACCCGAGCCGATCACCGAACACCTCTGCCGCGAACGGGGGAGGGGAGGACGCAAGGGAGGCGGCATCCACCGCTTCCTCTGTGGCGCGGCTCTGAAGGGGTGGACCGTCCAGCGGCCGGCCCTGCTCGTTCGGCTCATGTTTCACGTGAAACCTTCGCGCCTTACTGTCGCTCGACAATCGCGGGTCTGCCGCGTCGACGTTTCACGTGAAACATCCCACCGGTCCGCGAACAACATAGGTGTAATTCAGTCTGCACAAACGAAAGAAGTCCCGGCCGAAGCCGGGACCTCATCGTACTAAGGAGTGCGCGCTCGGACGTGACTAGTTCGTCCGGAGCACCACCACGCGGCGCTTGGGCTCGGCGCCTTCGCTCTCGCTCATCACGCCGTCGACCGCCGCAACGGCGTCGTGGACGATCTTCCGCTCGAACGGGGTCATCGGATCGAGCTCTTCACGATCGCCGGTGTCACGAACGCGCTCGGCGACCTCCTGGCCCAGACGGGCAAGGCGATCACGACGGTCGGCGCGCCACCGGGCGATGTCGAGCATCAGTCGACTGCGATCACCGGTCGCTTGCTGCACGGCCAGTCGAGTCAACTCCTGCAGTGCGTCGAGCACCTCGCCCTTGCGGCCGACGAGCTTGGACAGGTCGTCCCCACCGTCGATGCTCACCACCGCGCGGTCGCCGTCCACATCGAGGTCGATGTCTCCGTCGAAGTCGAGCACATCGAGGAGCTGCTCGAGGTAATCGCCGGCGATCTCACCCTCCTCGACCAACCGCTCTTCGTCATCGAGTTCATCGTCGGTGTCGGTGTCGTCGGTGTCGTCGGCATCCGCATCCGCATCCGCACCGCCGGTGACTTCCGCGGTGACCGCCTCAGTGCCGTCCGCAGCGGCATCCCCGTCAGCGGTCGCCTCGGCCGACGTGTCCACCGCAGTGCCCGCGGTCTGCGTCTGCTCGTCCACCGTCGGGTCGGTCTGGGTCGCGGTTTCTGCTGTCATCTCAGTTGCACCTCGCTGTGTGTGTTCCGGTCAAAGTCTCTGGGAGGGAAAGTTCTGTGGGGGAGGGGAGTGTCGCGGCTACCGCCGGCCGCCCTTGCGGCCTCCGCCGCGTTTGCCTCCGCCGCGGCCCGCTCCCTGCTTGCGGCTGCCCGGACCCGACCCGGCGGCACTCTTACCGGCCGACGACTGTCCCGGCTTCTGCCCGGCTTTCGGTTTGTTGCCCACCACGTGCTTGGTATCCGGACCCGTCGACTCGGCCGCGGCCCCATCCGAGCCACCCGACTCCGAGCCACCCGACTCCGATGCCGCAGTTCCCGACGAACCGTCGCCCGAGGTCGTCGCGGTCGCATCTCCGGTCGGGGCCGACCCGTTCACCTCGGGGTGCTTCTTGGCTCGGTCCGGGCGCGCACCCGGCTTGGGGGCGTTGGCCTTCAGCTTCTCCTGCTTGGCCTGCCGAGCCTCTTCTTCTTCCTTCTCGATCCGGCCGAACACGATGTGCTGCTGGCCGTAGGTCCAGATGTTGTTGCTCATCCAGTACAGCAGGATGGCGACGGGGAAGAACGGGCCCGACACCAGGATGCCGAGGGGGAAGACGTAGAGCGCCAGCATGTTCATCATGCGGGTCTGCGGGTTCTCCAGCGCCGCCTCGGGCTGCCGTGCCACCGACGCGCGCGAGTTCATGTGCGTCGCGATCGAGGCGATGATCATCATCGGGATCACCACGATGGCGATGTTCATCCGGGTGAAGTCGATGGGCGACCCCACCTGGACGAACGCTTCCCACTGAGCCTTGGGCTGGGTGATGTACGCCGACAGCGGCACACCGAACAGACGAGCGTCGAGGAAGTTCTGCACCTGCTCCGCGCTGAAGAAGTAGTTCGCGGCGCCTCGCGTCTCCTGCGGCGACATGCCCAACTGTCCGATGCCGGTCGCGGTGCGGTTGAACGAGCGCAGCACGTGGAACAGGCCGATGAACACCGGGATCTGCAGCAGCATCGGCAGACAGCCGAGGAGGGGATTGAACCCGTGCTCCTTCTGCAGCTTCTGCATCTCCTCGGTCATTTTGACCCGGTCTTTGGCGTACTTCTTCCGGATCGCCTGCAGCTGGGGGTTGATCTCCTGCATCTTCTTCGTGGTGCGGATCTGCTTCACGAAGGGCTTGTAGAGGATCGCGCGGAGGGTGAACACCAGGAACACCACCGACAGCGCCCAGGCAACACCGTTGCCGCCCGGAGTGTTCGGCGTGATGAAGTCGAAGAGCCAGTGCCAGACCCACATGATGCCGGACACCGGGTAGTAGATGAAGTTCAGCACGGGTCAGTTACCCCTTACTCCCGTTGGCGGCACCACGGTGGGTGTGGTGCTCTCGAGTCGTACATGATGACTGGTTTGTGTGGGACGTTGTCCGCGACGACGATGGCCACCGGATCTTCTGCTCGGGAACCGGGTCGTAACCGGGTTTGTGCCAGGGCCCGCACTTGAGAAGCCGGATCACCGCGAGCGTCCCGCCGTAGAAGAACCCGTGCCGCTCAAGGGCCTCCACCGCGTACCCCGAGCACGTCGGCTCGAAGCGGCAGGTCGGCAGCCGTAGCGGCGACACCCACGTGCGGTAGAGCTCGACGAGAAAAATGACGATGCGTCGCGGCAAGAGGTGCAGCCACCGCGCGGTCGTCGACAATGCCCGCCGCCACCCTGGTGCCGGCGTGACGGTCTCGTGCTCCGACGTGGTGGGCGCGGTCATCGCGGGCCGCCGACGGAGATCGCCCCGGAAGTGTCGAGTGCCAGGCGTCGTGCCCGGCGATCGGCGAACACGGTCCGCAGTTGTTCGGCGAGGTCGGGTGCCGACCGCTCGGCGGCACCGGGCAGCGCACGGATCACGACGGCGGTCTCCGGGCTCGGGCAGTCCGCGGCCACCGCGGCGAACGCCGACCGCAACCGGCGCGCCACTTGGTGCCGGGTAACCGCCGACCCCACTGCCTTGCTCACAATCAAACCGAGCCACGGACCACCGGTCGTCGCGACATCGACCCGCCGACCCGCAGCGTCGGGCCACTCGCGGGGCGTCACCAGGAGATGGACCACCACGTCATGCGCGGAGATCCGCACGCCACGTTTCAGCGTGCGGGAAAAGTCGGATCTGCGTGAGATCCGATGAGATGCTGCCGTCATCGACCAGTCACCACCGACCACATTCGCACCCGGTCGCCGGTGGGACCGGACGCGGCGTGGGTCGTGCTCGACGATCAGGCCGTGAGCTTCGCGCGGCCCTTGCTGCGGCGGCTGTTGACGATCGAACGGCCCGCACGCGTGCGCATGCGCAACCGGAAACCGTGCACGCGTGCACGACGACGATTGTTCGGCTGGAAGGTCCGCTTGCCCTTGGCCACGGCTGAACTCCTTGTGCTCGGACGTGGACGCACCGAACTTCGTGCGCAACCCACGCTGTACTGGGTGGTCTTGCTGATCGAGGCTGCGGTGCCGGACTGACGCCGGTTGGGTGCCCCGCTCTCAAGGACGGATCGAGGGCTTGCACCCCGACCCGTCGGTGAACAACGCTTGACACCGCGCAAATCCGCATACCTGGATGACCCGTCGAGACTACTGGACCGGGGCCATCCAAATCAAACGAGCGACCATCCGTACGCCTGCTGACCTGCGTGAATCCGGATTCCGGTACGTCCGTCGTCCCGCGTCCACGCGCGGCGTCGGACAGATCGGTGCAAGTCGGTGATCGGCTTTGTCACCCGAACGAGCGCAATTCGGGCTTCCGTTATCGATGTCGTTCGGGGTCTGTTAGCGTCGAATGATCGCCGGCGGGCACGACCCATCCCGTCCACCCGCTCACGGGCAACCGCTCCGCCCACAGCGGTGACGTTCTGTTCCCAACCAGTTGTACACATTTGTGGATAACCGTGTGGACAAGTCCCGTGGACCCTCGACATGGTTGAGACCTTCGATGCCGATACTGGTAATTTCTCCCGGCAGGAGGGCCGTACCGTGAGCACAGATCGCGACTCGTTCGGGGAGGTCTGGCAACAGGTCGTCGCCGAGTTGAACGACGATGCCGGATCCCACGAGCACGAACCCCTGACCCGGCAGCAGAAGGCCTGGCTCTCACTGGTCCAGCCGCTCACGCTGGCCGAGGGATTCGCCTTGCTCACCGTTCCCACGCCGCTCGTGCAGGAACAGATCGAACGCAATCTGCGTGACACCATCCGCGCCGCGCTGTCGCGCCACCTGAATCAGCCGGTCGATCTCGGGGTGCGGATCTCGACGCCGACGCCGCTGCCCGACACTCTCGCCGAGTCCGTCGCCACTGCCGCCGGTTCCCCGGTGCTCGAGACCGCACCTCCCGACGCCGCGACCACAAACGCCGTTGGCGTCCCGGCACCGGCCTCCGACGCCGGCGCCGACACTGCGACGACTTCGAACTCCTGGCCCTCCTACTTCGCCGAGCGGCCCACCACCTCATCGGCCACCGGCACAGGTGCCAACCTCAACCCGAAGTACACCTTCGACACCTTTGTCATCGGGGCCTCCAACCGATTCGCCCATGCGTCCGCCGTCGCCGTCGCCGAGGCACCCGCACGCGCCTACAACCCCTTGTTCATCTGGGGTGAATCCGGACTCGGGAAGACCCACCTCCTCCACGCCGCCGGCCACTACGCGCAGCGACTGTTCCCCGGCATGCGCGTCAAATACGTGTCCACCGAGGAGTTCACCAACGACTTCATCAACTCACTGCGCGACGACCGCCGGGTGGCGTTCAAACGCCGCTACCGCGACGTCGACGTGCTGCTGGTGGACGACATCCAATTCCTCATCGGTAAGGAAGGCATCCAGGAGGAGTTCTTCCACACGTTCAACACGCTGCACAACGCCAGCAAACAGATCGTCGTCTCCTCCGATCGGCCTCCCAAACAGCTTGCAACACTTGAGGATCGGCTACGCACTCGATTCGAGTGGGGTCTGATCACCGATGTGCAGCCGCCCGACCTCGAGACACGCATCGCGATTTTGCGCAAGAAGGCGCAGATGGACAGCATCGTGGTGCCCGACGACGTGCTCGAGTTGATCGCGTCGAAGATCGAACGCAACATCCGCGAACTCGAGGGCGCGCTGATCCGGGTGACCGCATTCGCCTCGCTCAACAACACCGAACTCGACAAGTCGCTGGCCGAGGTGGTGCTGCAGGCGTTGCTGCCCAATTCCGGCACGCTCGAGGTGAGCGCGGCCAGCATCCTCGCCATCACCGCCGAGTACTTCGACATCTCCGTCGACGAACTACGCGGGCCCGGCAAGACCCGGTCGATCGCCCAGGCCCGCCAGATCTCCATGTATCTGTGCCGTGAGCTCACCGATCTGTCGCTGCCGAAGATCGGCGAGACCTTCGAACGTGACCACACCACGGTCATGTACGCCGAACGCAAGATCCGCAAGGAGATGGCCGAGCGCCGCAAGGTGTACGACCACGTGCAGGAACTGACCGCGCGGATCAAACAGCGCGCCGTTCGCTGAACCCTGCACACCTCCGCTTTTGCAGCGGGATCAGGCCGCGTGCCGACCGCCAACTCTCGACTGTCACCGCAGGGTTGCTGTCGCATCCGACGGCATCCGCGCCGTGTCCACCCATCGTCGGTACACAATGTCACGCATCCATGTGCCCTGTGGATGAGTTGTGACCAACCCGTCGGCGAATGTGTACGGCGCGTGCACAGGATTCGAACAACACCACACCATCCCACAACCTGGCCGCTCGATTCGATGTGATTCCACGGCTCCTGCACACCCGCACCACGCTGCGGGCCACGGCTTTTGGGTGCTTCTCCACAACTTCCACAGGCCCTATGACTGATATGGATCCCTCTCTTGAAAGACTCTCTTTTAAGAAGGATCTGTGCACACACCCGCCGATGCCGACCGCCGTCGCCGATGGTGACACCGCGCATCGAGGCAACACGGCGTGGCGACTTGACCCCAACCACCACCGATGTCGTGGCGTCGTTCTACAGTGGGTATCCCTGGCGAGTTCAAGAGAAGGGCAACCACCGAGCATGAAGTTCCGTGTCGCGCGCGATCAGTTCGCCGATGCCGTTGCCTGGGTTGCCCGCAGCCTGCCCACTCGCCCGCCCGTTCCGGTGTTGGGGTGTGTCGTGTTACTTGCCGACGATTCCGGGCTCACCGTGTCGGGATTCGACTACGAGGTCTCCGCCCAGGAGACCATCGCGGCCGAGATCGCCGAGCCGGGTCAGGTACTGGTGTCCGGGCGACTGCTGGCCGACATCACCAAGGCGCTGCCCGCCAAACCGGTCGACGTCTCTCTGGACGGATCCCGCGTCGCCATCACCTGCGGCAGTGCGAAGTTCTCGTTGCCGACGATGCCGGTGGAGGACTACCCGCAGCTGCCCGACGTTCCGGGGGTCACCGGAACCATCCCGGCGCAGATCTTCGCCGAGGCCATCTCGCAGGTCGCCGTCGCCGCCGGCCGCGACGACACCCTGCCGATGCTCACCGGTGTGCGCGTGGAGATCGACGGCAAGACCGTCGTCCTGGCCGCCACCGACCGGTTCCGCCTCGCGGTGCGCGAATTGGAATGGGATCCCACCGATGACGCCGCGTCCGGTGCCGTCCTGGTACCCGCGAAGACCCTCTCCGACAGTGCTCGGACCGCGGGATCCGAAGGTACTGGCGATGTTTCGTTGGCGTTCGGTAGCGGCGCCGCCCTCGGGGGCGAGGGCATCCTCGGCATTCTCGGCGAGAACAAGCGCACCACCACCAGGCTGCTCGACGCGGAGTTCCCCAAGTTCCGGCAACTGTTGCCGGCCAGCCACACCGCGGTGGCCACCATCGACAGTTCCCCGCTGATCGACGCCATCAAGCGTGTGGCACTCGTCGCCGAACGCGGTGCTCAGGTCCGCATGGAGTTCACCGACGGATCGGTACTGCTCACCGCCGGAGGTGACGAGGCGGGTCGTGCCGAGGAGGAACTGCCGGTGCAGTTCCACGGCGAACCGTTGACCATCGCCTTCAATCCCACCTACCTGCAGGACGGGTTGTCGGCGATCGGGGTGCCCACCGTCGACTTCGGTTTCACCACCCCGAGCCGGCCGGCGGTGCTGCGGCCGTCCACCGGAGACGAGCCCGTCGCCGACGAATCGGGCGCGTTCGTCGCGCCCGACAGCGCATTCACGTATCTGCTCATGCCGGTGCGTCTGCCGGGCTGATGCAACTCGGGCTGATCGGGCTGGGCAAGATGGGTGCCAACATGCGCACCCGCATCGAACGTGCCGGTCACCAGGTGATCGGATACGACCCGCGGCCCGAGGTCACCGACGTCGCCTCGCCGGCGGAGTTGGTGGCGGCGTTGGACGCTCCCCGGGCCATCTGGATCATGGTGCCGTCGGGGGAGCCCACGCAGAGCACGGTGCGTCAACTGGCCGACCTCCTCGAACCCGGAGACATCGTGGTCGACGGCGGAAACTCCCGATACACCGATGACGCCGACCACGCAAAGATCCTGGGCGCCAAGGGAATCGGTTATATCGACTGCGGCGTGTCGGGCGGCGTGTGGGGTCTGGAGAACGGATACGGGCTGATGGCCGGCGGATCCGACGCCGACATCACGCGACTCATGCCGATCTTCGACGCACTGCGACCCGAGGGTGAGCGCGCCGACGGTTTTGTCCACGCCGGACCCGTCGGAGCCGGGCACTACGCCAAGATGGTGCACAACGGCGTCGAGTACGGCCTGATGCACGCCTACGGCGAAGGCTACGAACTGCTGTGCGCCGAACCGTTGATCGCCGACGTCGAGGGCACGCTGCGCGCGTGGACGCACGGTACGGTGATCCGGTCGTGGCTACTCGATCTGCTGGTACGCGCGTTGCAGGAAGATCCCGGGTTCACCGAGATCTCGGATTACACAACCGATTCCGGTGAAGGCCGATGGACGGTGGAAGAGGCCATCCGGCACGCGGTGCCCGCCAACGTGATATCCGCAGCGTTGTTCGCGCGATTCGCGTCCCGTCAGCAGGACGGTTCTCCCACGCTCAAAGCCGTGTCTGCGTTGCGCAACCAGTTCGGCGGGCACTCCGTGCACAACACCGCAGGCCGCAGTGTCGGCGAAACCTCGACGCCGAAAGACGAACCGCCGCAACGTCCATCGACGGACTGATCCGTGTTCGTCCGTGACCTGCGGCTGCGCGACTTCCGTTCCTGGCCCGATGTCGAGCTGAGCCTGGAACCGGGTCCGACGGTGTTCACCGGCCGCAACGGGTTCGGCAAGACCAACCTGATGGAGGCCCTGTATTACTTGGCCACCCTGCGGTCGCATCGGGTGAGTACCGATGCGCCGCTGGTGCGTTCGGGTACCGCGTCGGCCACGGTCACCGCGACGGTCGAGAACGCCGGGCGTGAACTCACCGCCACCCTGCAGATCAACGCCGAGGGCCCGAACAAGGCCTGGCTCAACGGATCTCCCGCGCGACGTCCGCGCGAACTGCTCGGCGTGCTGCGCACGGTACTGTTCGCGCCGGAGGATCTGCTGCTGGTGCGCGGCGACCCGGGTGACCGTCGACGATTCATCGACGAGCTCGTCGCGCAGCGCGGACCACGGTGGGCCGCGGCCCGCGCGGACTACGACCGGGTGCTGCGGCAGCGCTCGGCGCTGCTGAAGACCGCGGCCGCAGCACTGCGACGTGGGGGTCGCGACGGCGACTCGGTGATCAGCACCCTCGACGTGTGGGACGGACAACTCGCCGATCTCGGCGGCCAGGTGACCGCCGCCAGAATTGAGGTTCTGGGCGAGCTCGAACCACATTTCGCGCGGTCGTACGCGTCGATCGCCCCGCACTCGCGACCCGCGACCCTGCGGTACCGGCCCGCGGCCGGCGGCGACATCGTGCCCGCCGCCGGAGATTCGCCCGATGCAGGGCGCATCGCCGAGCAACTGCTGGCGCGCCTGGCCGAACTGCGCAGCAAGGAAATCGAACGCGGCCTGAGCCTGATCGGCCCGCACCGCGACGACATCGACATCGTGCTCGGCGACGAGGTGGCCAAGGGCTACGCCAGCCATGGCGAGTCCTGGTCGTTGGCGCTCGCGCTACGCCTCGGCTCGGTGGAACTGATCCGCGCCGACGGCATCGAACCGGTCATCATGCTCGACGACGTGTTCGCCGAGCTCGACGCCGCCCGCCGTCGCAAACTGGTCGAGCACACCGCGGGCGCGGAGCAGTTGCTCATCACCGCGGCCGTGGCCGACGACATCCCCACCGAGATCGGTGGGCGCCGCATCGGGGTGGACGTGACCGAGGACCCGGCCGGCGGCCGGCACTCGGTACTGCTGGATTCGTCGGACCGAAGCGGGAGAATGTCCTCATGACCCCTGCCGATGGAAACGCTGCGGACGGAAACGCTGCCGATGGAAACGCTGGCAACGGGGACGAGTCGTCGGCCGGCCTCGGCGGTTACGAACGCGCGCGGCGGGCGCTGGAGGAGGCGCGTGCGTCGGCTCGGGCGGCGGGAAAGTCGGTGGGTCACGGCCGGGCGTCGCCGGTCCGTCGTCCCCGGCCCCAGGGAAGTCGCCGACGGTGGTCGGGCGCGGGTCCCGATTCGCGGGATCCGCAGCCGTTCGGGCGGCTCGTCGGCGGGATCGCCCGCGATCGCGGGTGGGACCCGCACATCGCCGAAGGCACGATCTTCGGCCTGTGGCCGCAGATCGTGGGCCCCGACATCGCGGCTCATGCCCAGCCGGAATCGTTGCGCGACAAAGTATTACATGTGCAGGCGGAGTCCACCGCCTGGGCCACGCAGTTGCGGTATGTGCAGTCGCAGATTCTCGCGAAGATCGCCGCATCGGTCGGCGACGGGATGGTCACCTCGCTGCGCATCACCGGGCCGAAGGCCCCGTCGTGGCAGAAGGGACGACGTCACGTGCGTGGTCGCGGGCCGCGCGACACCTACGGCTGAACCGTGATTCCGGGTCGGCGGCGGCCCGTAGCGGAGGGCTCCGACAGATTCTGGGCAGAAAGCGCGTAGACGCCGGTTTTATCCCCAGACCACCGTCGACCGCGCCGGAGTCGGAAAAAATCGATCTGAGCGCGCGTTAGCGGCCCCGGATGCGTATCCCAGCATGGATGAGGCAGTACACTGTGGAGAGTTGTCCCGACAGGGATATGAGGTGACCGTTGGCGACGGGTTTTCGGTGGTACGTGGACTCGTCGACTGCGGTCGCCCGTGCGCGCATCACGGCCGTCGGCAAGCATACCGGCCGAGGGCGACCAGACAGAGCAGTCCTGAGCAGCAGAGGAGCGGACGAACCCCGTGGCCGACACGAACGACAAGAAGAGCCGGAAGAAGCCCGGTGAGTACGGCGCCGATTCGATCAGCATCCTCGAAGGACTCGAGGCTGTCCGCAAACGGCCCGGAATGTACATCGGGTCCACCGGTGAACGCGGCCTGCACCATCTGATCTGGGAGGTCGTCGACAACTCCGTCGACGAGGCGATGGCCGGCTACGCCAGCAAGGTCGACGTCACCCTCCTCGCAGATGGTGGCGTCGAGGTCATCGACGACGGCCGCGGTATCCCCACCAGCATGCATGCCACCGGCGTTCCGACGGTCGAAGTGGTGATGACCCAGCTGCACGCGGGCGGCAAGTTCGATTCCGACGCCTACGCGGTGTCCGGCGGCCTGCACGGCGTCGGTATCTCGGTGGTCAACGCGCTGTCCACCAAGGTGGAACTCGAGATCAACTACGGCGGTTTCCACTGGGAGCAGACCTACGACTACGCCAAACCCGGGCCGCTGATCAAGGGCGACGCCACCCGCAAAACCGGCACCATCGTGCGTTTCTGGCCGGACGCGGCGATCTTCGAGACCACCACGTTCTCCGCGGAAACCGTGGCCCGGCGGCTGCAGGAGATGGCGTTCCTCAACAAGGGACTGACCATCACCCTCACCGACGCCCGCCCCCAGGCCGCGCCGGATGCGGCCGAGGAATCCGACGACACCGCCGAGAAGGCCAAGACCGCACTCGAGCAGGCCGCCGAGGAGCAGTCGCCGCGGCCGGTGAAACCGCGCACCCGCACCTATCACTACCCAGACGGCCTCGTCGACTACATCAAGCACCTCAACCGCACCAAGCAGCCGATTCATGCGTCGGTCATCGGGTTCACCGGGCAGGGGACCGGCCACCAGGTCGAGATCGCCATGCAGTGGAACTCGGGCTATTCCGAGTCGGTGCACACCTTCGCCAACACGATCAACACGGTCGAGGGCGGTACCCACGAGGAAGGGTTCCGTGCGGCGCTCACCTCGACGGTCAACAAGTACGCCCTCGACAAGAAGCTCCTCAAGGAGAAGGACGGCAAGCTCACCGGCGACGACATCCGGGAGGGACTGGCAGCGGTCATCTCGGTGAAGGTGTCCGACCCGCAGTTCGAGGGCCAGACCAAGACCAAACTCGGCAACACCGAGGTCAAGAGCTTCGTGCAGCGCACCTGCAACGAGCACCTCGGTCACTGGTTCGAGGCCAATCCGGCCGAGGCCAAGATCATCGTGAAGAAGGCGGTCGACTCCGCGCAGGCCCGGATGGCGGCGCGCAAGGCGCGAGAACTGGTGCGGCGCAAGACCGCCACCGACATCGGCGGGTTGCCCGGCAAGCTCGCCGACTGCCGCAGCAACGACCCCACCAAGTGTGAGGTCTACATCGTCGAGGGTGACTCGGCGGGCGGGTCGGCCAAGTCGGGCCGCGATTCGATGTATCAGGCGATCCTGCCGATCCGCGGCAAGATCATCAATGTCGAGAAGGCGCGCATCGACAGGGTGTTGAAGAACACCGAGGTGCAGTCGATCATCACCGCGTTCGGTACCGGCATCCACGACGAGTTCGACCTCGCCAAGCTGCGGTATCACAAGATCGTGCTGATGGCCGACGCCGATGTGGACGGCCAGCACATCTCGACGCTGCTGCTCACCCTGTTGTTCCGGTTCATGCGACCGCTGATCGAGAACGGTCACGTCTACCTCGCGCAGCCGCCGCTGTACAAACTCAAGTGGCAGAAGTCGGAGCCGGAGTTCGCCTACTCCGACCGCGAGCGCGACGGCTTGCTCGAGGCCGGTCGCGCCGCGGGCCGCAAGATCAACGTCGACGACGGTATCCAGCGTTACAAGGGTCTCGGTGAGATGAACGCCAAGGAACTGTGGGAGACCACCATGGATCCGTCCGTGCGGGTGTTGCGTCAGGTGACGCTCGACGATGCCGCGGCGGCCGACGAACTCTTCTCGGTGCTGATGGGTGAAGACGTGGCCGCCCGCCGCAGCTTCATCGCGCGCAACGCGAAAGACGTTCGCTTCCTTGATGTCTGAGTGACATCCCAGTCCATCATCCACAGACCAGAGTCTCTAGAGAAGGTCACGAATGACTGACACCACCCTGCCACCCGGCGGCGAAGCGGGCGACCGCGTCGAGCCCGTCGATCTCGGCCAGGAGATGCAGAACAGCTACATCGACTACGCGATGAGCGTGATCGTGGGCCGGGCGCTGCCGGAGGTCCGCGACGGACTCAAGCCGGTGCACCGCCGTTTGCTGTACGCCTCCTACGACGCCGGGTTCCGGCCCGACCGCAGCTATGTGAAATCGGCGAAACCCGTTGCCGAGACGATGGGTAACTATCACCCCCACGGCGACAGCGCCATCTACGACGCGCTGGTGCGCATGGCCCAGCCGTGGTCGATGCGCTATCCGCTGGTCGACGGGCAGGGCAATTTCGGTTCCCGCGGCAACGACGGACCTGCCGCCATGCGCTACACCGAGGCACGCCTGACGCCCCTGGCCATGGAGATGCTACGCGACATCGACGAGGAGACAGTCGATTTCACGCCGAACTACGACGGCAAGACCAACGAGCCGACCGTCCTGCCCGCCCGCATCCCGAACCTGCTGATCAACGGTTCCGGCGGCATCGCGGTCGGCATGGCCACCAACATCCCGCCGCACAACCTCAATGAGGTTGCCGACGCCGTCTTCTGGTCACTCGAGCACCCCGACGCCGACGAGGAGTCTCTGCTCGCGGCGTGCATGGAGGCCATCAAGGGACCCGATTTCCCCACCGCCGCACTCATTGTCGGGGGCCAGGGCATCCGCGACGCCTACACCACCGGCCGCGGCAGCATCCGGATGCGCAGCGTGGTGGACATCGAGGAGAACAAGGGCACCACCATCCTCGTCGTCACCCAGTTGCCGTACCAGGTGAACCCGGACAATCTGATCGCGTCCATCGCCGAACAGGTCAACGAGGGAAAACTCAAGGGCATCAGCCGGATCGAGGATCAATCCTCCGATCGCGCCGGTATGCGCATCGTCATCACGTTGCGCCGCGACGCGGTGGCCAAGGTGGTGCTGAACAACCTCTACAAGCACAGCCAGCTGCAAACCAGCTTCGGCGCCAACATGCTGTCCATCGTCGACGGGGTGCCGCGCACCCTGCGTCTGGACCAGATGATCAGCTACTACGTCGCGCATCAGATCGACGTCATCGTGCGGCGCACCCGTTACCGGTTGCGCAAGGCAGAGGAACGCGCACACATTCTGCGCGGACTGGTCAAAGCCCTTGACGCACTTGACGAAGTGATCGCATTGATCCGTGCGTCGGCGAACACCGAGGAGGCCCGGCAAGGGCTGATCGGGCTGCTCGACATCGACGAGATCCAGGCCGACGCCATCCTCGCCATGCAGCTGCGCCGGCTGTCGGCGTTGGAGCGGCAGAAGATCATCGACGAACTCGCCGAGATCGAACGCGAGATCGCCGACCTCAAGGACATCCTGGACAAGCCGGAACGTCAGCGCGCCATCGTGCGTGATGAGCTGAAGGTGGTCGTCGACAAGTACGGCGACGAACGGCGCACCAAGATCATCGCCGCCGACGGTGACGTCACCGACGAGGACCTGATCGCCCGCGAGGACGTGGTGGTCACCATCACCGAGACCGGGTACGCCAAGCGCACCAAGACCGACCTGTATCGCAGCCAGCGCCGCGGCGGCAAGGGAGTGCAGGGCGCCGGCCTCAAACAAGACGACATCGTCAAGCACTTCTTCGTGAGCTCCACCCACGACTGGATTCTGTTCTTCACCACGAAGGGCCGGGTGTACAGGGCCAAGGCGTACGAGCTGCCCGAGGCCAACCGCACCGCGCGTGGCCAGCACGTCGCCAACCTGCTGGCGTTCCAGCCCGAGGAGCGCATCGCCCAGGTGATCCAGCTGCAGTCGTATGCCGACGCGCCGTATCTGGTGCTGGCCACCCGCAACGGTCTGGTGAAGAAGTCGCGGCTGGAGGACTTCGACTCCAACCGGTCCGGCGGTATCGCCGCGATCAACCTCCGCGGTGAGGACGAACTCGTCGGCGCCCAGTTGTGCAGCGCGGACGACGATCTGCTGCTGGTGTCGCAGAAGGGGCAGTCGATCCGGTTCCACGCCGACGACGAGACGCTGCGCCCGATGGGCCGGCAGACCTCCGGCGTGCAGGGCATGCGGTTCAACGGCGACGACACGCTGCTCTCGCTCAACGTGGTGCGGGAGGGCACGTACCTGCTGGTGGCCACCTCCGGTGGCTACGCCAAGCGCACCGGCATGGACGACTACCCGGTGCAGGGTCGCGGCGGCAAGGGTGTGCTGACCATTCAGCACGACCGCAGGCGCGGCGAGCTCATCGGCGCGATCATCGTCGACGACGACTCCGAGCTGTACGCGATCACCTCCGGTGGCGGCGTGATCCGCACCGCCGCCAAGCAGGTTCGCAAGGCCGGACGGCAGACCAAGGGCGTGCGGCTGATGGACCTGGCCGAGGGCACCACGCTGATCGCGATCGCCCGCAACGCTGACGAGCCGGAAACGGACGGTTCGGACTGACGCCACGTCGCGACGGTGCTGTGACCCCTGCAACCGTTAGGGTGGGGGTCACAGCAGTCGCCGGCGCGGCCGGTCGCAGAGCGGGCAAAGACCGACACGGGTAAGCCGAATGAGGGAAGACGAGTGAGCACACCGAACGACCCGGACAAGAACCAGCCGACGTCGCCGCCGAATGGAACCGGACCGGCGTCGGGATCGGCCGGTGCGTCGGGGGCGGGTGCCTCGGGCACACCACGCTCGGGTGGCCTCGTTCCTCCCTGGCAGCGGGGACCGAAAGACATTCCGGCCGGCGGGGGAGAGTCGTCGCCCAACGAGGGATCCCTCAACGGCAGTTCCCGTCCCGGGCCACCGCCGCGGGGCGTGGTGAGCGCAGGATCTCCGGCACCGTCGGCGCAGGGCGCCAACGGCGCGCAAGCGCCGGTGACCAAGCTGGACTCCAGCGCGCGCCCGGCTCCCTCCTCGGGCGGCGCCGCGGGTGGCGCCTCGTCACCGAAATCGGCAGGCGGCTTCGTCGAATCGCCGACGCGCACCATCGTGCGGGATCCGTCCGACGACGAGCAGCTTCCGGATCTGGATCTGATTCACCACACCGACGCGCGACGCGTGCCCCCGCAGGCCGCTCCGGCGGCTTCCGTCCCGCGGCCGGTGCCCACCCAGGTCGGGTCCTCGGCCGGGCTGCGCGCCTCGGTGCAGGTGCGCCGCATCGACCCGTGGGCCACGTTCAAGATCACCGCGGTGCTCTCGGTGGCCGGCTTCTTCATCTGGATGATCTCGGTGGCGGTGCTGTACCTGGTCCTCGACGGCATGGGCGTGTGGGATCAGGTCAACAGCTCGTTCGGCACCTTGGTGACCGCCGACGGTTCGTCGAGCTCGGGCGACATCATCGGGGCGGGCACGGTGTTCGGGTACGCGGCGCTGCTCGGCGCGGTCAACGCGATCCTGCTGACCGCCCTGGCCACCGTGGGCGCCTACATCTACAACCTGTGCGCCGACATGATCGGCGGCGCCGAGGTGACCCTGGCCGATCTCGACTAGTTCGCCGTCGAGCCGCCCTACCAGCCGTTTTGGTTGTTGTACGCGCCGTCGGGTAACCTCATTCTTCGGTTCACGGGCCTATAGCTCAGGCGGTTAGAGCGCTTCGCTGATAACGAAGAGGTCGGAGGTTCAAGTCCTCCTAGGCCCACCACTGGACCACGGGGCCTTAGCTCAGTTGGTAGAGCGCTGCCTTTGCAAGGCAGATGTCAGGAGTTCGAATCTCCTAGGCTCCACCACCCACCACCCCACCCGCCGCCGCCGTCCTGTATCTGTGTGGTGTTGGAGATTCTGGGTGCTGTAGCACCCAAGTGCTCCGAATCGACCCACGTTGAGCCGCAGCGGCGCCATGAAGCGCGGTTCGCACCCACCGAGGCGCACCACCCGAAGTACGCTCACCCGCATGGAGTCGGTGTTCACCGGGGTCGCCGTGGGTTTCGAGGTGATCGGCGCGTGCGCGATGATCATCGGCTTCGTCATCGCGGTGGTGCTGGGCATCCGGTCCCTGCGCCGCGGAGAAGGTGGCCAGATCGCGTTCGGAGTTCTGCGCACCACGTTGGGGTCGGCGATCCTGCTGGGACTCGAGGTGCTCGTCGCCGCCGACCTGATCCGCACGATCACGTCGAAGCCGTCGATCGAGGATGCAGTGATCCTGGGACTGATCGTGCTGATCCGGACCATCCTGTCGATGTCCATCCAGATCGAGATCGAGGGCGTGCTGCCGTGGCGACGTGCCCTGCTCACCAGTGGCGGTCAGCTACTGGGCAACGCCGTGGCCCGCGACAACGCCGCTCAGAGGCGCGCGGCCACGTAGTCGGCGGCCTGCACCTGCATGCCGTTGACGCCGTAGAGCACGTGCAGCGCATTGGGCTGGCCCACCGGCCCACCGTCGCACACCACGTCGCCGGGAATGCAGAAGCGCGTGGTCTTCGAGGCGTAAAGAGGCCCGATGGTCATCGGCGGCGCGCCGATGTCGCGGATCCAGCGTTGTGACGGCGGCGCGAACAGCACGACGGCCTTCACATGCGACGCCACCGACGTCGGCATCGGCTTCGGGGCCTGCGAGGCGTACTGCGCGTACTGTTCGGGAACCGAGATGCCGCTGTTGGCGGCGTAACTGGCCACGGCTCCACCCTGGGAGTAGCCGCCCAGTACCACGTCGGTCCCGGGACAGGTCGCGGCGAGGTACTTGATTCGGTCCTGCGCGTCGTTGATGCCCTGGACCACATTGCGCACGAATGCCACGCGATCGTTGAAATTGCTGCTGGCCGGGTAATTCACCCCGTATCCCACCACCGATTTGCCGGGGAGCCGGTTACGCAGCGTCTCGACGAACGAGATGCCGGTGAGCCCCAGCGGTGGCGCCGTTTCCGCCGTGCCGCGGGCAAACACCACCTCGACATCCGGGCACGGCGCGGCCGAGGCGTGCGGAGTTTGGGCCGCAGTGGCCGCGCCGACCGCGAACACGAGACCTGCCAGCAACATCAGGGAGCGCTTGACCATGGCCCGATGCTACGTGGCGCAAGTGAATCGCGTCAGCAACCGAAGGTCATGCGTCAGAAACCGAAGATCATGAGGTAGGCGATGATCGCCACGACCACCACCACGATGTAGGCCCAGCCCAGGTAGATCGCGACCTTGGCGAAGGGTTCCCCGTACTCACGGGTCCGTGCGATCTCACGCCGCGCCCGATAACCGAGATACATGCCGATCGGGAATGTGATGCCCAGGATCGACAGCACGAACGCCCAGATGGCGGTTCGGTTCATCCGGGGGGCACCGGTGGATCGCGCGGCACCGGGGCGCGGTCCGGCACCCGTCCGGCGTGCTGCGGACGTCCGAGGCGCGGCCACGGTTCCCTCCTGATCGTCGACACCGGGTCCCCCCGGACGCGCAGTCGCCGCATCCGGGGCCGATGTGATCGCAGAGTACGCCCGGGGTGCGACATCATCGGCCGCACCATCGGTGGCCGGCACATTGGGCGCCGCGGGCGCGGAGTCGGTGAGGCGGGGTCCGGCGTCCAGAGGTCCCCGCGACGGCGGACGGAACAGGGGTGACTCGGCGTTGTCGGCAGGTACCCGGGTGGTATCTGCGGGTGCGCTCTCGCGCCTCGGTGGTGCGGCGGCCGGTGGTGGACCACCCGGCGGGGTCACCGACTGCGGTGGCCGGCCTTGTCCCGGAGGCGGCATGCCGGGTCGACGTGGCGGCGGGGATCCGCGTCCGGCAGGCGGTCGAGCGTTGGGGCCCGGTGGTGCCGGCCGGTACCCGGGGGGCGGACCCGGTCGCCATCCGGTCGATCCCGTGGGTCGTTGATCAGGCGAAGGGGGAGCCGAACCATTGGGAGCTGAACCGTTCGCTGGACGAGGCGGCGGTCCGGCCGGAGGACGTCGCTGCTGACCGGTCGAATACGGGTTGCCGTCACGGATCGGCGCGCTCGGTGCCGACCGGGGACCGGTGGGAGAGGGAGGCACCGACTGCGGGCCGCTGGCATGCCGCGGGGCCGGGGGTGGGGTGGCGGGACTCGTGGAGAGTCGTTCCCATGGCGGCAGCGTTGCTCCCGTCGCAGACCCGCTGCCCGTCGCAGATCCGCTGTCCCCCGCAGACCCGCTGCCCCCCGCAGACCCGCTGCCCGTCGCAGAGCCGCTGCCCGGCGCGGAATCGGCCGCGCCGGCGGCATCCTCGGCGGGTACCGGGGCGCGCGCGACGCCGGTGTCGGCGTCGGGCCCGGTACGGGTCTCGTCGGAGTTCACCAGTTCAAATTACCGTTACCGAGTCGTTGCCACCGCACCGACCGCTGTATTGACGGCCGCAAAGGTGGGCGACGCCACTCGTCGGATCATCGGGCGGTGCTGGTCTCCGGTGTCCCCGGCGTCTCCGACAACTCCTCGATCCGCGGCACCGTCGCCGATATCGGTGGGGGTTCGGGACGGGTCCGACGCAGGATCAGGACCGTCGTCGCAATCGCCGACAACACCGCCAGCGCCCCCGCGGTGACGAGCAGATACTTCTTCGACATGCGTCCCAGCGTGCCAGGATGGGCCTGCTCGACGCCACTTCGGTGGGCTTCGCCGGAGAAGATGGTTGGATGGATGGCGTGAGTACACACACGCAGACCGCGACCATCCACACCAACCGCGGTGACATCGTTGTCGACCTGTTCGGAAACCACGCCCCCAAGACCGTGGCCAATTTCGTCGGTCTCGCCGACGGCACCAAGGACTACTCCCAGCCGAACGCCTCCGGCGGCGACTCCGGCCCGTTCTACGACGGATCGGTGTTCCACCGCGTCATCGAGGGCTTCATGGTTCAGGGCGGTGACCCCACCGGTACGGGCCGCGGCGGCCCGGGCTACAAGTTCGAGGACGAGTTCCACCCGGACCTGCGCTTCGACCGCCCCTACCTGCTGGCAATGGCGAATGCCGGACCGGGCACCAACGGCTCGCAGTTCTTCATCACCGTCGGACCCACCCCGCATCTGAATCGTCGCCACACCATCTTCGGTGAGGTGTCCGACCCGAAGTCGCAGCAGGTGGTCGACGCGATCGCCACCACCGCCACCGACCGGGCCGACCGTCCGCTCGAGCCGGTCGTGATCGAGAAGATCGAGATCAGCTGAACCAGCCAAAGGCACACAGGATCGCAGTTACGGCCGCGCCGCGATGACCGGACCGCAATACCCCACGGGCAACGCGCAACCCGCCGGGGCGCAGCCCGTCTGCTACCGACATCCCGACCGCCCCACCTGGCTGTCCTGCAGCCGGTGTGGGCGGCCGGCGTGTCCGGAGTGCCTCCAACCCGCCGCGGTCGGGCAGCACTGTGTGGACTGTCGGCGGGGCGACGGCATGCAACGCGCCACCGTGCCCACCTTCGGCGACCAGGGCGTGCGGCCCGTCGCGCCCAAGGCGGTGGTGGCGCGGCGCCCGGTCGCCACCTACGGCCTCATCGCGATCAACGTCGCCGTCTTCATCGCCTGCGTGATCGAGGCCAGATCCTTCGACGCAGGCCTGGCCCCCCTCTTCCAGCACGGCGACCTCGTCGGCCTCTACGTGTCCGACGGCCAGTACTGGCGACTGCTGACCGCGGGGTTCCTGCACTTCACGGTCTTGCACATCGCGGTCAACATGATCTCGCTGTACATCCTGGGCCGCGACCTGGAGATAGCCCTCGGGATAGGGCGCTATCTGATGGTGTATTTCATCTCGCTGTTCGGCGGCAGCGCCGCGGTGATGCTGTTCGAGGCGAACAACGTGCGGTCGGCGGGCGCATCGGGCGCCATCTACGGACTCATGGGCGCCATGCTGGTGGTGGTGCTCAAGGCGCGGATCTCGCCGACGCCGGTCCTCGTGATCATCGGCGTCAACCTGGCGCTCTCGTTCTCCATGCCGGGGATCTCCGTGGCCGCCCATGTGGGCGGGCTGGTGTTCGGTGCCGCCGCCACCGCTGCGGTGGTGTATCTGCCCGGACTCGTGTTGTCGCCGCAGACCCTGACCGCGGATCGCGCGGCCCGAGTCGGCTGGATCGCGTTGTGCGCGCTCCTGGTGGTCGCGATCGGTATCGGTGTCGGCGCGGGCGCCCTGGGTGTCGGCACCGGAACCCTCGTCCGCTGACGCGGCGTCACACGTCAGCGTTTGTCGTCGACGACGAACCCCGCCCGCCGCAATGCGTCACCGACGTCCTCGAGGTCGGCCCCCAGGTCCCACCGGCTGAACACGATGAGCCGGGTGTCGTCGCGCAACGGGCCGCCTTGATTGGCCGGCGGCGCGCCGTCGGGGAGCACTTCGAGCTGTAGCTGACCGGAGCGGCGGTTGATGCGGCGTAGGTTACGCAGCTCGACGTGCTCCACCCGGTCGACGGGATAGGTCTGCGTTCCGCCGATCGTGCGGACCGTCACCTGCGCGCCGGGGCCCAGCGCCAGCCGTGGCCGGATGGTCAGCGTGTACACGCCGAGACCGAGAGCCAACAGACCCGCGACGCCCATGATGATCGTTCCCGCGGGTTCGGACCTTCCGGCGATTGCCGCCACGAGCAGCACTGCGCCTGCGACGGCCAGGACGATCCCGTATGCCCGCGGTGTCGACCACGATTCGGGCGCCGGAGCAGCAGAGTTATCCACAGGGGTTACTCACAATGGGGATGACTTACACACATGTAATTTCCACACTGTGGAAATCGGATACAAGCCTGTTGTGGCAGGTCAACGCCACCGCATGGTCATCAGCAGGCCGATCACCATCAGCGCGAAACCGATCAGGAAGTTCCACGAACCCAGATTGGCCATCCAATGCAGCGCCTGCCCTTCGCCGCCGTAAGCGGTGGGGCTGGCGGCAAGGTAGTAGACGATCAGCCAGGCGAGGCCGAGCAGCATGAGACCGAGCATCACGCCCACATAGATGCTGCTGGACGGCCCGGTCTTGACCTTGACCGGTGTCCGCGACGCCGGGTTGATCGTGTAATCGGTCTTCTTCCGGACTTTTGACTTCGGCATGACTTCCTCGGTTGGGGTACTGAAACGCTGCGTCCACGGTATCTCACCAGGTCGCCGTCGCCGAACGGTCGCGGGTCCGGTGACCGGGAGCAGAACTGGTCGCGGGGTACCACCGGTACCCTGGGCGTGTGAGTGCGCCGCAGCAGTCGACGGGCCGGGTGCTCGTCGTCGACAACTATGACAGCTTCGTCTACAACCTGGTCCAGTATCTGGGTCAGCTGGGCGTGGAGGCCGTGGTGTGGCGCAACGACGATCCCGCCCTGACCGACGAGAACGGCGGGTTCAGCACGGACTCGTTGCGCGCGGCGGTCGACGGATTCGACGGGGTGTTGCTGAGTCCGGGCCCGGGCACCCCGCAGCGCGCCGGCGCCACCATTCCGCTGGTGCACCTCGCCGCGGCCGACCATGTACCGCTGCTCGGCGTCTGCCTCGGTCACCAGGCGATCGGCGCCGCGTTCGGCGGCACCGTCGACCGGGCCCCGGAGTTGTTGCACGGCAAGACGTCGCTGGTGTTCCACGACGACAGCGGGGTCCTCGCCGGACTGCCCGACCCGTTCACCGCGACCCGATACCACTCGTTGACGGTGCTGCCCGAGACCATTCCCGACGAGCTGCGGGTCACCGGCCGCACCGAGTCGGGCATCGTGATGGCGATGCAGCACCGCGAGTTGCCCATCCACGGCGTGCAGTTCCATCCGGAGAGTGTGCTCACCCAGGGTGGACACCGGATGCTCGCCAACTGGCTCGCGGTGTGCGGTGTTGATGTGCCCGAATCACTGGTGTCCGAACTCGAACACGACATGGCCGCGGCCATCGGCTGATCACAGCCGTAGGTCACTCGCGCCCGAACCCGGTCGGCGGACTCACGGCGGGAGCAGGCTCAGCTCTCCCACGGTCACCGACACCGCGCCGTTCTTCGCGAGCTTTCCCCCCGAGTTGGGATCCTGGTCGACGATCTTGCCGATGTCGGGGCTCCCGATCGGCACACCGCGCGTCGTCTGGGTCAGCGTCGAGCCGGTCCATCCCTGCGCCTTGAGGGTGGCCTGGGCTTGCGCCGGCGTCTGCCCACGCAGGTCCGGCACCACGAACAGATTGCCGCGCGACACGGTGACCTGCACGGTGCTGCCCTGGTCGACGGTTTCCCCGGCCGCCGGCGACGAGCTGATCACCTGTCCGGCGGGCAGATCCGAGTCGGCCGACACGGCCACCATCTTCAGCCCGGCCTGGTCGAGCATTTGCTGCGCCTGGTCGCGGCTGAGACCCACGATGTCGCGGACGGTGACCTGTTTGGGTCCGGTACCCACGTGCAGCACGATCAGTCCGTTGACCGGCGCCTCGGTGCCCGACGCCGGGGTGGTGTTGACCACCTTGCCCTTCAGGTCAGCGGTGGAGTCCACCTCGTCGGTGCGAATGTTGGTGAATCCCAGCACTTTCAGCGCGTCGGTCGCCTGCTCGGGTGTCTTGGTCTGCAACGGCGGGATCGAGTGCCGTTGCGGTCCGGTCGAGATGTAGAGCGTCACCTCGGAGTCCTCCGGGGCCATGACGTCGGCTCCCGGTGTGGAACGGGTGGCGTTGCCCGCGGGTACATCAAGGCTGGGTTCCTGGAGCTGTTTCACCCGGAAACCGGCCTTGACGAGATTGTTTTCGGCGTCTTTCGCCGAGAGTCCGTTCACCGACGGCACCGCGATCTGCCGTGCGGACTCCGACGCCCAGGGTGCCCACCACAGCAGCAATCCGGCGAGCAGCAGCACCACCATGGCCGCCGACCCGAGGATCAACGGCCGGGAGCGCCGGCGCAGCGGTTCGTCGTCGGCGGCATCACGGCGATGTGACCCGGTGCCGCCCGACCCCGACCCCGCGCCGGCGTCGAGGCTGCGCAGCGCGCGCCGCGGTCCGGAGTCGAGGAACTCGGTGCGGTCCTCGTCGCTGAGCAGCAGCGGAGCCGACGGCCTGCCACCCGCGAGCACCTTGATCAGGTCCGACCGCAACTCGGCCGCCGACTGATAGCGGTTCTCCTTGTTCTTGCTCATCGCCTTGAGCACCACCGAATCCAGCTCACGCGGGATGTCGGGTTTGATCGACGACGGCCACGGCGGATCCTCGTGCACGTGCTGATGCGCGACGGCCACCGGAGAGTCACCGGTGAACGGCGGCTGCCCGGTGAGCAGCTCGAACAGCACACACCCCATCGAGTAGATGTCCGAGCGCGGATCCACCTTGATGCCGCGCGCCTGCTCGGGCGAGAGGTACTGGGCGGTGCCCATCACCGCCGAGGTCTGCGTCATCGTCGACGTCGAATCGCTGATCGCGCGGGCGATGCCGAAGTCCATCACCTTCACCGCACCGGACTTGTCGATCATCACGTTCGCCGGCTTCATGTCGCGGTGCACGATGCCGTTGCGGTGACTGAAATCCATCGCCGCGGCCACGTCGGCCATCCAGGTCATCGCCTGGCGCGGCGAGATGGGACCGTTGGCGCGCAGCACGTCACGCAGCGTCTCGCCGTCGACGTACTCCATCACGATGAACGGCAGCGGACCGTCGGGTGTCGTGGCCTCTCCGGTGTCGAACACCTGCACGATCGTCGGGTGGTTGAGCTTGGCGGCGTTCTGCGCCTCACGGCGGAAGCGCAGATAGAACGACGGGTCGCGGGCCAGGTCGGCGCGCAGCACCTTGATCGCGACGTCCCGGTTGAGCAGGAGGTCACGTGCGAAATGCACCTCCGACATCCCGCCGAATCCGAGCGTTTCGCCCAGTTCGTAGCGGTCGGAGAGGTGATGCGGCGTGGAGGTCATTGTCCTGGCAGGCAGATCGGGGGGCAGAAGCGACCGGTCACGGTCGGCGCACCCGTATCGGGTTGGGTGGTCGGGGTGGGTGTCTCCTGGGTCGGGGTGGGTTCTTCGGTCGTGGTCTCCGTGGTCGTTTCGTCCTGGGTCGTCGTGGTGGGCTCACGACGTGTGGTGGTCGGTTCGTCGTCGGCGGTGGTGGGGACCGTGGCGGTGGTGGTCTGCGTGACCGTCGCCGGTGGCGACGGCGTGTCGGACGAGCTCGAGTTCAGGTTGGCCACCCAGAATCCGATGAGCCCGATGGCGCCGAGCAGCAGCACCGCGGCGATCCCGGCGAGCACCTTCTGCCCGGTGGTCCACCCGTTGTCGTGGTGGTCGGGCGGGGTCGGCGTCGCCGACGTGCGGGTCGGGGTGAGACCGGTGCCGCTGCTTGCGGGGGCCATGGCGGTGTTGCCCGCGGTCATCGCACGGGTGGCGCCGGTCGGGCGGGCGGCGGCGATCCCGGCTCCGGCCGCCGCTCCGGCCGCGGCTGCCCCGGCGGCGCCGAGTGCGGCCGTTCCCGGACGTGGTGGTCGGCGACCGGCGCGCACCGCGGCCACCGCGTCGGCGAACTCCCCGCCGTTGGCGTAGCGCTGTTTGGGGTCCTTGGAGAGGGTGATGTCGATGAGTTCGCGCACCGACGCCGGGATGTTCGACGGCAGCGGCGGCGGCTCCTCGCGGATGTGTTTCATCGCAATGGTGATCGCCCCGTCGCCGAGGAAGGGCCGACGTCCGGTGAGCGCTTCGTATCCCACCACGCCCAGCGAGTACACGTCCGACGCGGCGGTGGCCTCACCGCCGGTGGCCTGCTCGGGCGAGATGTACTGGGCGGTGCCCATCACCATGCCGGTCTGGGTCACCGGTGCCGAGTCGACGGCCTTGGCGATACCGAAGTCGGTGATCTTCACCTGCCCGGTGGGGGTGATGAGGATGTTGCCGGGTTTGACGTCGCGGTGCACCAGACCGGCGCTGTGCGCGGCCTGCAACGCGCGACCGGTCTGCTCGAGCATGTCGAGGGTGTTGGCCAGCGACAGTCGTCCCAGCCGTGAGATCACCGAGTTCAGCGGCTCACCGTCGACAAGTTCCATCACCAGGTAGGCCAGCGGCGCGCCCCCGGTGCGGTCGGGTGTTTCACCGTAGTCGAAGACGTTTGCGATGCCCGGGTTGTTGAGCTTCGCGGTGGTCTGCGCCTCGGCGCGAAACCGTGCCGTGAACTCGGGATCATCGGAGTACTCGGCCTTGAGGACCTTCACCGCGACCCGGCGGTTGAGCCGGGTGTCGAGGGCTTCCCACACCTGGCCCATGCCACCGGTGGCGATCAGTCGCCGCAGCCGGTAACGGTCGGCGATCGTCGCCCCGTTCTGCAGGCTCATCGTCCACCTCCCACCAGCGCGTTGATCACGGCCCGTCCGATCGGTGCCGCGACCGTCGCACCCACAGAATTCACACCGTAGTCGCCGTTCTCGACCACCACGGCCACCGCGATCTGCGCGTTCGACGACGGACCGAACGCGATGTACCACGTGTACGGTGTCACGGACTCGCCGTTCGTCGTGTCCGAATGCTCGGCGGTCCCGGTCTTCGACGCGATCGAGACGGGCCCGCCGGCCCCGGCGGTGGCGCGTTCGGATTCGACCATCATCTGCGTGAGCGTCGCCGCCTCGTCGGAGGTGATGGGTTCGTTGATCGTCGTCGGTTGCGAGGTGTAGAGCGTGCGCAGATCGGCCGACTGCAGCTTATCCACCAGATATGGCTGCATCCGCACACCCCCGTTGGCGACGGTGGCCGCGATCATCGCGTTCTGCAGCGGAGTGAGGCGTACGTCGCGCTGACCGATCGCCGACTGTGCCAGCGCCGCCTTGTCGGCAATCGGCCCCACCGTCGAACGTGCCACCGGCATCGGGATGTCCGGACCCGCCTCGTCCATTCCGAATCGGCGGGAGGTTTCTTTGAAGATCGCGGTGGCGTTGGGCATCTTGGTGGTCACCAGGTCGGCGAAGGCGGTATTGCACGAGTACTTCAACGCCGTGGTCATCGATACGGTGCCCCCCGACGATTCCGGGCAGGTCTCGCCCCCGTAGTTGGGCAGCGAGATGGTGGTGTCGGGCAGGGGGAAACTCGACGCCGACGTGAGCCGGATGTCGGGTTTGATGCCGTCGCGCAGTGCGGCCGCCGAGGTGACCACCTTGTAGGTGGATCCGGGCGGGTACAGCTCGTCGATCGCGCGGTTGAGCATCGGCTGCGGCCCGTTGGGCTGATTCCACGACGACCACGCGGTCTCGCGCACCGCCTGGTCCTGGCTGGCCAGCTTGTTCGGATCGAAACTCGGGGTGGACACCATCGCGAGGACCTTGCCGGTGGTGGGTTCGATGGCCACCACAGCGCCCCGACAGCCGCCGCGGCATCCGTTCTGCATCTGGTTGTAGGCCACGCGCTGAAGCCGCGGATTGATGGTGGTCACCACGTTCCCGCCGCGGGGGTTGCGGCCGGCGAACATGTCCATGAACCGCTGCCCGAACAGTCGGTCGTCGCTGCCGGAGAGGAACTCGTTCTCGTAGTGCTCGATCCCGGTGGTGCCGTATTGGTAGGAGAAGAAGCCGGTGACCGGCGCGAACGGCAGTGCGTCGGCGGGCGGATAGGTGCGCTGGAACTTGATGCGGCTGTCGGTGGGCACCGACTGCGCGATCACCTCCCCACCGGCGGTGATGGCACCGCGCTGGCGGGAGTACTCGTCGAGCAGCACGCGGGTGTTGCGCGGGTCGGCGCGCAACGTTCCGGCCTTGAACACCTGGATGTAGGTGGAGTTGGCGAGCAGGGCGACGATCAGCACGATCACCACCATCGACACGCGGCGAATCGGTGTGTTCATACCTGGCGCACCGCCTGGGTGGGCAACGATTCGATCGGTTTGGGCTTGGGCCGCCGTTTGGTGGGGTCGGGCTCGCGGGCGGCGTTGGAGACGCGGATCAGCAACGCCAGCAGGATGTAGTTGGCCAGCAACGACGAACCGCCGTACGACATGAACGGTGTGGTGAGGCCGGTGAGCGGGATCAGTTTGGTGACGCCGCCGACCACCACGAAGATCTGGACCGCGATGGTGAACGCCAGGCCGGTGGCCAGGAGTTTGCCGAAGCTGTCGCGCACCGCCACGCCGGTGCGCAGTCCGCGCATCACGAAGATGAGGTACAGCATCAGCACCGCGAACAGTCCGGTCAGACCGAGTTCCTCACCGATGGTGGCGATGATGAAGTCGGTGTTGGCGAACGGCACGATGTTGGGCCGGCCCGAGCCGAGCCCGGTGCCGAACAGGCCGCCGGTGGCCAGCCCGAAGAGGCTTTGCGCCACTTGATATCCGGTGGTGTCGAAGGTGGCGAACGGGTCGTCCCACACCTGCACGCGCACCTGCAGGTGCGGGAACAGCTGGTAGGCGAGGAGCGCGCCCGCGACGAACAGAGTGAGCCCGATGATCACCCAGCCGACGCGTTCGGTGGCGACATACAGCATCGCGAGGATGGTGGAGAAGATGAGCAGCGGGCCGCCCAGGTCGTTCTGCAACGCGAAGATGCCGATCGTCACGATCCAGGCGATGAGCAGCGGACCGAGGTCGCGGGCGCGTGGGAGATCCATGCCGAGGAAGTGTTTGCCCGCAGTGGTGAACAGATCGCGTTTGGACACCAGCAGTGCGGCGGTGAAGATGATGATCGCGATCTTCGCGAACTCTCCGGGCTGAATGTTGAAGAACGGCGTGCGAATCCAGTTCTTGGAGCCGTTGATCTCCGAGATCGACGCGGGCAGGATCGCCGGGATCGCAAGGAAGATCACGCCACCGAGACCCAGCGTGTAGGCGTACCGCGACAAGGTGCGGTGATCGCGGATGAAGATCAGGATCGCGGCGAACGCGATGACACCCAGCAGCGCCCACAGCAACTGTTGATCGGCGTTGTTCGTCCGGTCCGACGGGCTGATCTCTTCCCCGCTGGGCCCCGACCCGAGGTCGAGGCGGTGGATGAGCACCAGCCCGAGTCCGTTGAGCACGGCGACGATCGGCAGTAGCAGCGGGTCGGCGTGCGGGGCGTAGCGACGCACCACGAAATGGGCGATGCCGAACAGAAACGTGTACGCGGCAACGTATTTCAGCAGATCCCAGGAGAGGGCCTGCCCTTGGGCGGCCTGCACGATGAGCAGCGCCACGGTCACCAGACCGATCGCGAAGATCAGCAGGACGAGTTCTGCGGTGCGACCGGTCTGCTCGGCGGGTTGACGCGGCGGTGCGTGCGTGGCGGAGGCGGGTTGTGTCATCTACGGTTCCCGGCACGGTCCGTCGTCGAACGGTTGCGTGCCCGGCGACGATGCGCCGGGGGACGAAGGCGAGGGCTGCGCCGGCGTCGACGGTGCCGGCGAGGCCAGCCCGAAGGTGGCCGGGGCCACGGTCTGCTCCTGGGCGGGCGCGCCCGGAGCCGGCGCAGGGGCAGGTGCCGGAGCCGAGGGCGCGGGAGTGGCGGTCGGCGGCTCTTTCTTGCACAGCGGTAGGAACGTGAGGCCGCGCACGCGGTTCTGGGCGGTGGCGAGGTCCACCTTGCTGATACCGAAGCTGCGCACGGTGCTCGCGCTGAGCGAGTCGAGGTCGGCGAGTTTGAGTCGGGTGCACTCGCCGGTCTCGTCGACACCCCGGAACATCACCGACGGTGTGGACGTGTCGGCGCCGACGACGCACACATGTTGGGCGGGTGTGCTCGAGGAGAAGAACAGGATCTTGTCGGGTGAGCCCTGGAAGACGGTGACCTTGCCGCTGTCGTCGCCCACGTAGTAGGTGCTGCGCAGCAGACCGCGGGCGACGAAGAACCCGATGATCAGTGCGGCGAGCACCAGGATGCCGATGCCGGGGAGAATCCAGCGGCTCCAGCGGCTGCGCTGTGGTGGTTCCTCGTCGTCGGCCAGGATGGAGGGCCGCTGCGGCTGGGCCGGCGGCGGGCGCAGTGCGGCGGCGCGACCGGCGGCGGTGGCGGGGTCGGGGGTGTAGCTCTGGTCGTCGTTGCCCGCGGCACCGCCGACCATCGGCCGCGATTCGCCGTAGGAGGTGTCGAGGACGTCGGCGAGCACCACCGTCACGTTGTCGGGGCCGCCGCCGCGCAAGGCGAGTTCGATGAGCCGGTCGGCGCATTCCTTGTCGTCGACGATGGTGCCGAGGGTCTCGGCGAGGGTCTCCTCGCTCACCACATCCGACAGTCCGTCGCTGCACAGCAGGTACCGGTCGCCGGCGCGAGCCTCGCGGATGGTGAGGGTCGGTTCCACCTCGGTCCCGGTGAGGGCGCGCATGATCAGCGAGCGCTGCGGGTGGGTGTGCGCCTGTTCGGCGGTGATGCGGCCCTCGTCGACGAGGGTCTGCACAAAGGTGTCGTCGCGGGTGATCTGGGTGAGTTCGCCGTCACGGTAGAGGTAGCCGCGGGAATCGCCGATGTGGCACAGGCCGATCCGGTTGCCGGCGAACAGGATCGCGGTGAGCGTGGTGCCCATGCCGTCGAGGTCGGGGGAGCGTTCCACCTGCTCGGCGATGGCGGCGTTGCCGCGGTGGGTGGCGCGGTCGAGGGCGGCGAGGAGGTCGCCGCCGGGTTCGTCGTCGTCGAGGGTGCGCAGCGCCTGGATGACGAGCTGGCTGGCCACCTCGCCGGCCGCGTGGCCTCCCATGCCGTCGGCCAGGGCGAGCAGGCGCGGGCCTGCGTAGAAGGAGTCCTCGTTGTTGGACCGCACCAGACCACGGTCGCTTCGCGCGATGTAGCGCAGCACCAGCGTCACGGGCGGAGCTCGATCACGGTCTTGCCGATGCGGATCGGCGTGTTCAGCGGGACCTTCACCGCGGTGGTCACCTTGGACCGGTCGAGGTAGGTGCCGTTGGTGGATCCGAGGTCCTCGACGTACCAGTCGTCGCCGCGGCGCGAGAGCCGTGCGTGGCGTTCGGAGGCGTAATCGTCGGTGAGCACGAGGGTCGAGTCGTCGGCGCGGCCGAGCAGCACGGGCTGGGTGCCCAGCGTGATGCGCGTGTTGGCCAGCGCGCCGTGGGTCACCACGAGGTGGCGGGCGGAGCCGCGTGCGACGGTCGACTTGCGTCGGCGCTTGTCACCGCCGGGTATCCGCAGCATCCGCGACCCCGACGCGGCGGCGATGTCGGTGCGCAGGGTGCGGATCACCGCGTAGACGAACAGCCACAGCAGCACCAGGAACCCGATACGGGTCAATTGCAGAACCAAGCCCTGCATCTAGTGCTCACCTCCAGCGCCATCACGTCGTCTGTATCCGCCGGGCGCCCGGTGGCGCTCGGAAGACGGCGGACCCGACTGCATCTTATGGGGTGATCCCGTGTGCGCCGTCATTCAGATGTGACAGTTCCGCATCAACATCCCGCCGACGAGGCGAGATGTCGAGCAACGCCGCAGGTCCGCCCGATGAAGCCTTACTGGAACCGGACGGTGATGTCGGAGTGTCCGATGCGGATGCGATCGCCGTCGGCAAGCTCCCAGCTGTTCACCTGGACGTCGTTGACGGTGGTGCCGTTGGTGGAGTTGAGGTCGGTGAGCATGGCGGTGCTGCCGTCCCAGCGAATCTCCACGTGACGGCGTGAGACGCCGGTGTCGGGGAGCCGGAACTGGGCGTCCTGACCGCGGCCGATCACGTTGGAGCCCTCGCGCAACTGGAAGGTGCGGTTGCTGCCGTCCTCGAGGATCAGGGTGATGGCGGTGGGGGCGTAGCCGCCGGGACGACCATAGTTCTGGTCGTAGCCGTAAGCGGGTTGCTGTCCGTAACCCTGGTCGTAGCCGTACCCCTGCGGGGCGGGCTGCTCGTAGCCCTGCTGGCCGTAGCCCTGCTGGTAGTCGTAGCCGGGCTGCTGGCCGTAGCCCTGGTCATAACCGGGCTGCTGCGGATAGCCCTGCCCGTAGCCACCCTGGCGGTAGTCGTAGCCCGGCTGCTGGCCGTAACCCTGGTCGTAGCCGGGCTGACCCTGCTGCGGGTACCCCTGCTGGCCGTAGCCCTGCTGGTAGTCGTAGCCGGGCTGCTGCCCGTAACCCTGAGGCGCCTGCTCGGCAGGCTGCTGGCCGTAGCCCTGCGGGTAGTCGTAGCCGGGCTGCTGTCCGTAACCCCGGTCGTCGTATGCGGGCTCGGGACCCCGCCGCTGGTCATATCCGGGGTTGTGGGTCATGGCGGGTGCTCCTACTTCTCGGGGTGCATTCGTGTGCGTCTGCAACTGTTGTTCTGCTGCGGCAGCGGCGGGTGTGGACTTCTGGTCCGCCGACCGCGGAGTGGCATCGGGGTTCACCGTTCCACGCGCTCGGAACATCCCGGTGTGGAGGGACGGCGATTGGTCGAACTCTACGACGACCTTCCCATAGGTCTGCCACCCATTGTCCTTGATGAAATTTTCCAGGTGCTTCGAAAACCGTCTGCGGTTGAGTTCGTACTCGGCCGCGATCTGGTCGTGATCGGTGGGGCTGAACAGCAAGGTGTAGCTGTTGGCCGCCAGGATCGCGCCGTCGCCGAGGTCCTCGAGGGATTCCTCCGCCTCGCGCTGCAGACCGTTCTCGATCTCCTGCGGGGCGACCTCACCACCGAAAACGCGAGCGAAGCCGTCGTCAACGGCACCTTCGAGTTTGCGCTCGAATCGTTGCAAGATGCCCATGGTCGACCCCCTTCACTCTCGTCGTGGCGTGTCGCCGTGCATGTGACCTTGAATGATGATACCGATACTGACGGCTAACGCCGCCTCCAAGCAACTGCTGCACCTTCTGCAACACACGTATCACGCCGGTGTATGCCGCGATCACTCGGTAAACGCGGCACGAATCTGAATACGCTGAGGCTGCAGCCAGAGCGTTTACCGATTCGAGCAGCGTTCACGTAACCGCTGGCGTCGAGTTTTACATCGCCCGGCCATTGTTGCTATCGTTCTGCAGTCCGTTGGTCGTTCCCATGGCCGACGACATGCCCGCCGAGCGATCGGCGGCCACGGGCGAGTGGCGGAATGGCAGACGCGCTGGCTTCAGGTGCCAGTGTCCTTCGGGACGTGGGGGTTCAAGTCCCCCTTCGCCCACCATTTGAGCGGTCAGCTCAGAGCGCTACAAAAGGTCAGGCCGCGGAAGCGCGGCCTGACCTTTTTGGTACCTCATACTTGCCACGCGCAGCCCAGCCCCGGGATCACACCGACGGTAAACACCGACCCCGACGCCCGCGTCGACTCTCACGACGCAATTGCGATCCCAACCGGATCGTGAGCGGTGTGCACCCGGAGCGTGCGCCGGTCAGTTTTCGGTTTCCGAATTCGACGACGAAGCCGCTCACCGGCACGCCGATACGTGCTGCTTCGATCAGATGCCGGTCACCAAGTAGCCGCCGTCGACCGGAAGCACCACCCCGGTGATGAACGACGCCGCATCCGAGGACAGGAATGCGGTGACCTTGCCGATCTCCTCCGGGGCTCCGTAACGGCCCATCGGTGTGCGGGAGAGGATGCGGTCGTTGAGTTGGGCGTCGGCCTTCAACGGCGCCAGCAGCGGCGTGTCGATCCAGCCGGGAGCAATGGCGTTGACTCGAATGTGGTCGGGAGCGTAAGCCTCGGCGAGGGAGCGGGTCAGCTGCGCAATTCCGCTCTTCGCCGCGGCGTAGGCGGCACGTGTGCCGCCACCGAAGAACGAATACATCGACGCGACGTTCACCACCGATCCGCCGTTCTTCGCGAGCAGGTCATGCCCCAGTTGGATCGTGCGGTACACCCCGGCGAGTTGGATCGAGAGCACCTTGTTGAACGGTCCCCATTCCAGTTCGCGCTCACCCATGCTGATTCCGGCGGCGGGCATGAGAATGTCGAGTGCGTCGAGTTCGGCGAACAGCCCGGTCAGATCGGCATCGTTGGTCACATCCACTTCGCGGACCTGAACGTCGAGGCCGTCGGGAAAGCCGGCTTCATCGGCACCGAGTCCGACGGCGTAGACACTCGCTCCGAGTTCGGCGAGGTATCGCGCGGTACCCGCACCCAGTCCCGATGTCCCGCCGGTGACCACCGCGGTCTTTCCGGCGAAGAGTTCTTTGGCAAACGTCGACATGGGCTACTCCTCTACGGTCACACACGCCTTGTGGCGCTGCTCGCCATCGTGGTTCGTGCTCCGGAGGAAAGGAGTCCTCTCTCCGACGACTGTGCAAACTTTGCACACTCGTCAGCCGTCGATGTGGTACCGACGCAGGCGTTGGTACAACGTTCCGCGCGAAATACCCAGTCGCTCAGCTGTTTCCGACTTATTACCGTCGCATTCGTGCAGCACGTCGCGAATGACGTCGGCCTCCGCCCGCTCCAGCCGGCTACCCGGCGCGAACGATGACGGCAGGGCGTCCGGGTCGTGCGCCGTGAGGTCGGGACCCGACGACAGCGTCGCCGGACCACCGGCGAGCATCAGGATCACCCCATGGGACAGCGACTGATCTGCGACCCGATACATGTCAGCAGTCAGGTTGCCGGGCAGCGTGATTCGACGCGCGTGCGGTCCCGCCTCGAGAACGGCGGACCAGACCCGTGCACGATCGAGGTGAAGGGCCGCCACCTTGTCGTCGACGAGCATCATCGCGGCGTCGAGCGCAATGACCGGCCTCGTCGTCGCGGACCGGAATCGCAGACACATGTCGAGAAGCTGATGTTGCCGCGGCGTGGCCGAGTCTCTTATGGCGGAACTGATTCCGGATGCGAGCGACCGCAACGCCACCGACAGGAAATGGTTGGCGTCCTCGACCCGACACGCGATGTTCACCAATCCCGCGATCTGACCGGTGATGGGGTTGGCCACGGGTGCTGCGAAACACGCCCAGTCGTGCCACAACTGCTTGTAGTGCTCGGTGCCGATGACGGTCACCGGCCGACGGTCCGCGATCGCCAGACCGATTCCGTTGGTGCCGGCCTGTTGCTCGGCGAACTGTGACCCCAACTCGAACTCGGAGCGATCCAGCAACGTGGTGATCCTGGAATCCGATTCCCAACGCCAGGTCACCACTCCCGACGGGTCCGCGAGGGCCAACGACGTAGAGGTTCCCGCCAGCAGATCGGTCATCGACAACAGCACCGGGGCGCCCGCAGCGATGAAGCCGGACTCGAAATCCACGTCGGTCCGCGCGACGTCGAGCCGCGCGACGTCGACCCCGTTCTGTCGGGAACGCTGCCACGACTTGACGATGTCGGTTCTGATCGGCCGATCGAGATCGCCGTGTGTGGACGACGGCATATTCACCTCCCGCTGACTTCCGGCCCGGCGATGGTAAGGGCGGCTGCGTTGTCGGCGGGGTCAGCGCGACTGTTGATTGTACAAGTTTTGAACAAGATGCCCAGTGGCCGACGCCATTATGCCAGTGCAGAGTGACGATGGTCACCGTCGTCGCGAGGCGGCCCACGCACCGGGCGACCAGCACCAGAATCTACGTTTTCAGAGGAGTTCACCATGTCGGTCACCGCCACCAATCCGGGCAACGTCAGCAACCTCACCGAGCTCGAACGCGCCGAACTGGCCGTTGTCGAACGCTATGCGGCCGAGGATCGTTACGTCTCCGGGGACGAGGTGCCCTGGTTCCCGTGGGTCGGTGCTCTCGAGCTGAAGATGCTGCGCGCCGACAACCGCAGCGGGCAGTTCGTGGTGGGACTGCGTTCCGCGGAGGACGCGATGCTCGGCAAGCATCGCCATCGCGGTGCCGTCGCCGCCGTCACCACCAAGGGCAGGTGGCACTACTTCGAATACGACTGGATGGCCACCCCCGGCGACTACGTGCGCGAGAGCCCGGGCACCATCCACACCCTGCACCTGTTCGCGGACACCGAGATCTACTTCACCATCGAGGGTTCGATCGAGTTCCTCAACGACGACGACACGCTCAACAACACGATGGACATCTGGAGCTTCGTGCACCTCTACGAAGACCATTGCGCCAGAACAGGAACCGAGTTCAACCACCGCATCTTCTACTGACGGCCACGACAGAGACACCTCACCGCTCGGTACACGCGAGCAGCACTGACAGCGTTGAAAGAGGGGTGAGGTGTTCCGTGGCGTGCGGCAGTTCGCCTACTCGTGATCCAACCTCTGGGCGCGTGACCCGATTTGTCAGACCATGCGCCTAATCTGCAGTTGAAAGGGTGATTCTCCGGTATGCCGGTGGACGCCTGACGCAGAAAGGGGGAGGTCATGGCCAACATTGACTTCGATACCTCCGTCGAGGGTGCGTGGCGCACCTTCCGTGGTGAACTCGCCGACCGCCTCGTCGGCCTCGAACCCGGAGACGAGGTCGTCGTCGAGCAGTCGCGCGAGGTCCACGAGGGCTCGCACGCAACCCTCACCTTCACCGCCACACGCGCCCACCGCCTGCGCGCCACCATCCGCACCGTCGATCTGCTCTCGGCGCCCGGCGAGTCCCCAACGCCCATCGAGGCCGCGGGCAAAGCGGGCTGGCGAGTTCTGCGTGACGGCCGGACCATCTACGAGGTCTCCCGTCGGCGGGTCGACGAGCTCGCGCAGGTCGCCGTCGCCGCGCTTCGCGAGATCTGGGAAGTGGTGCACCCGGCGTTCCTCGCGCAGCCGGAGCCCGCGCCGGTGGAACCGGTCGTCTCGATCGGTGTGGTCCCCGAATCGCGAGATCACCTGCTGCGCTTGGTGGTCGGCGCTCTCGAGGAGATCGCCGGAGGCACCATCGTGCTCGACGAGGACGGCGACATCCCGCTGCCCACGGGTGAGCTCCGGTCGTGGCTGCACGTCATGGCCGACGACCCGGCGATCGAGTTCTTCGGCACGCTCGTCGACGAGGTGCCCGACGCTGCGGCGGCCGCCGAGTTCATCGCCGCCGAGGCGGTCGGTTGGACCGGCATCAAATTGGTCCTGCATCAGTCCACGGTGATGGTGTTCCTCACCGTCGAGATGCGTGCGTTCTGCCGCGAGAACCTGGTGTCGGCGCTCGCGCGCTGGCTCGGCTTCATGCACGACGCCGCACCCGACATCGTCGCCGCGATCAAGGGGGCCGACGCACCCGAACCGACCAGCACCGACGACGATCAGCTGCCCGACGAGCTGCAGACGCTCATCGTCCTCGATGAAGACGGACAGTCACTCGACGCGCACGACGTCGCGACCATCTGCCGCTTCGACCGCTCGGCCATCCTGCGGTACTTCCGCACCACCCAGGAGCAGTACCTCGAGTGGATGAAGTCGGCGCGCGCCGCCGACGCCGCCGGCGACCCGGAGGAAGCCGCCGCATGCCGCCACGAGGAGGAAGCGTGGCGGGTCACCGCGCGCAAACTGCAGGACGCGCTGCGCATCGTGGCGCTACCCGACGACGGCGACGTCCACGATCGGGAGCCTCGCCCGACGCGGTAACAGGCTCGGGCAGAGTCGGCGTGCACTCACCGAGCTGCCGGTGGCACGACAGATTTGTTAGGTTAGCCTTCGTAACGTCGGTGTGAGCCGGGCGGACACGACGATCGGAGGCATCGATGTCACGCGGATTCTCGGGGGCGATGATGCGCGCGTTCGGCGCGCGCGACCACAGTGCGACGGTGACCGGCACCGAATCGGTGACCAGCCACTGCATCCGCGTCCGCTTCCACTCCGACACGCTGTTCGACGAAGTGGTCGCGGGTCCCACCACGTGGGTTCGCGGGTGGTTTCCGCACGACGACGGCAAGGAATCCCAGCGCGGCTACACCTTCTCCGAATGCGATCCCGACGCCCGGACCTTCGCGATCGACTTCGTTCTGCACCAACCCGCCGGCCCCGCATCGAGCTGGGCGACGCAGGCACAACCCGGCCAGACGCTCTCGATGGTCTACATGAGCTCGATGCCGCTGGACATCCCGACTGTCGACGGACCGGCTGGGTACCTGTTGATCGGCGACTCCGCCTCCATACCGGCGATCAATTCGATCATCCCGGCGGTCCCCGCGCAGACACCCATCGAGCTCTACCTCGAGGAGCACGAGCCCGCCGACCGCGAGCTCCCCCTCGCCACCCACCCGCGGTTGCGTGTCCACTGGGTGCATCGCGCCGACGCGGCATCGCTCGCCACCGCGCTGGAAGCCCGGGACTGGTCGGACTGGTACGCCTGGGCGGGGCCGGAGTCGAACTCGCTCAAGGAGATTCGCAAACGATTCAAGGAGTTCGGCTTCCCCCGCGCCGAAACCCACGTCCAGGCGTACTGGGCGCAAGGCAAGGCGATGGGCAAGGAACGCGACCCCAGCTCGCTGGCCGAGCCCGTCCCTTCGCTGGTTGAGCCTGTCGAAACCACCCCCCCGCCGGCCGAGCCGCCCTCGTCGCCGGCCGAGCCCGTCCCTCCGCTGGTTGAGCCTGTCGAAACCACCCCCCCGCCGGCCGAGCCCGTCCCCCCGCTGGCCGAGCCCGTTCCTTCGCTGGTTGAGCCTGTCGAAACCACCCCCCCGCCGGCCGAGCCGCCCTCGTCGCCGGCCGAGCCCGTCCCCCCGCTGGTTGAGCCTGTCGAAACCACCAGCCGCTGGCGGTCCGCCGCCGCAGGCCGACTCCTGGCTCCCCTCAAGGGAACCCTCATCGTGGCCGGCATCCTGCAGGCCGTCGTCACCCTGGTGCAGCTGGCCCCGTACGTCCTGCTGGTCGAACTCGCGCGCCGACTCCTCGCCGGCGCCGACACCGCCCAACTGTGGACCGTGGGCATCCTCGCGCTGATCTTCCTCGTCGCCGGCGCCCTGCTCGACGCAGCCCTACTGGCCTGGCTGCACGCCGTCGACGGACGCTTCGCCCGCGATCTGCGACAACGACTGATCGGCAAACTCTCCCGACTTCCGTTGGGCTGGTTCACCGATCGCAACGCGGGCACCATCAAGACCCTCGTCGCCGACAACACCCTCTCGCTGCACTACCTCGTCACCCACGCGGTGCTCGACGCGGTGGCCGCGGTGGTCGCACCCATCGCGGTGCTGATCTACCTCTTCACCGTCGACTGGGGCATCGCGCTGTTCCTGTTCATTCCCGTCCTCGCCTACATCCTCACCATGTACCGCATGATGATCCAGTCCGGCGCCAAGATCCCCTTGTCGCAGAAGTGGGTTGACCGCATGAACGGCGAGGCCGCGTCGTATCTCGAGGCGCAGCCGGTGATCCGGGTGTTCGGCGGCACCATGTCGTCGAGCTTCCGCCGCAACCTCGACGAGTACATCGAGTTCCTCGACAACTGGCAGCGCCCCTTCATCCGGGCCAAGACCCTGATGGACCTCGTCACCCGACCCACCACATTCCTGTGGCTCATCGCGGCGGTCGGCACATTCTTCGTCATCTGGGGGTGGGCGGCCCCGGTGGACCTGCTGCCCTTCCTGTTGCTGGGCACCACCTTTGGCGCACGACTCCTCGGCATCGGATACGGCCTCGCCGGGCTGCGCACCGGTATGACCGCCGCCCGCGACATCCAGAACACTCTCGACGAACCCGAACTCGAAACCCGCGACGACACGCCACAACCGGACACCCCGGAACCCGACACCGTCACCTTCGACCACGTCACCTTCGGATACCGCCCCGACGTCCCCGTCCTGCACGACATCTCGCTGCAGCTCGCACCCGGCACCGTCACCGCGCTGGTCGGACCCTCCGGCTCGGGCAAGTCGACGCTCGCCGCGCTGCTGGCCCGTTTCCACGACGTCGACGCCGGTTCCATCCGCATCGGCCACCGCGACATCCGCGCGATGACCTCCGACGAGCTCTACCGGCACATCGGCTTCGTATTCCAGGACACCCAGCTCGTCACCGGTACCGTCGCCGAGAACATCGCCCTCGCCGTCCCCGACGCGCCGCGCGAGGCCATCGAGGCGGCCGCGCGCGCCGCGAACATCCACGACCGCATTAGCCGCATGCCCCACGGCTACGACACCGAACTCGGACCCGACGCCGCGCTGTCGGGCGGCGAACGCCAACGACTCACCATCGCCCGCGCCCTCCTCGCCGACGCCCCTGTGCTGATCCTCGACGAGGCCACCGCCTTCGCCGACCCCGAATCGGAGTACCTGGTGCAACAGTCGCTGAGCCGGCTGGCCGCCGACCGCACCGTCCTGGTGATCGCGCACCGGCTGCACACGGTGGTCGACGCCGACCGCATCGTGGTGCTCGACTCCGGGCGCATCGCCGAAAGCGGAACGCACACTGACCTTCTCGCTGTGTCCGGGCGATACCGAGAGCTATGGGAATCGACGGAGCACCCCGCGCCGCACCCCGACGCCACCACCGCAGGAGTCTCCCGATGACGAACCCAGCCCCGCGGACCAACGCGCTGCGCACTTTGCTGACCCTCCTGCTCGACGGCAGCAAACCCGCCGTCCGCACCTTCAGCGTGCTGGCGGTGATCTCGGTGATCGTGCGCGCCGTCGGTGTGGTGCTGCTCGTCCCGCTCATCGCCGCACTCGTCGACGGCCGCCACGGCGCCGCACTGGGCTGGCTCGGCGGACTCACCCTGGCCACCCTGCTCGGATGGGCCGTCGACTGGGCCGCGTCCCGAGTCTCCTTCGACCTCGGTTTCAGCCTGCTCAACGGCGGACAACACACGGTGGCCGAACGTCTTTCACGAGTCCGGCTCACCTGGTTCACCGCCGGCAACACCGCCACCGCACGCCAAGCCATCGCCGCCACCGGCCCCGACCTGGTGGGCGTCGTCGTCTACCTGGTGGTCCCGCTACTCAGCGCCATCCTGCTGCCGATCGCGATCGCCGTTGCGCTGCTGGGCATCTCGTGGCAACTGGCTCTGGTGGCGCTGGCCGGGGTGCCGGTGATGCTCGTCGCCCTGTGGGGTTCGGCAGCCATGAGCCGACGCGCCGACGAGGCCGTCGACGCGGCCAACGTCGACCTCACCGAACGGGTGATCGAATTCGGTCGCACCCAGCCCGCGCTGCGCGTCGCCCGCCGCGTGGGCACCGAGCGGGGCCTGGCCGAAGCCGCGATCTCCCATCAGCACGCGGCCACCCTGCGGCTGCTCACCCTGCAGGTTCCCGGGCAGGTACTGTTCTCCGTCGTCAGCCAGCTCGTCCTGTTCGCGCTCGCCGTCACCACCGTCTGGCTCACGGTGAGCGACCGGCTGTCGGTGGCCGAGGCGGTCGCCCTGATCGTGGTGGCGGTGCGCTACATCGAGCCGCTCACATCGCTGGCCGAACTCGGAGCAGGCCTCGAGGCCACCCGGCTCACGCTGCGCCGGATCGGCGCGGTGCTCGCCGCACCCGCCGTCGGTGACGGCGTCGCCGCGCTGCCCGACGGCCCACGCGCGCCGCGCATCGAATTCGAGAACGTCGGATTCCAGTACGGCGACCCCGACCGCCCCGTTCTCACCGACCTGAGCCTCGTCGTCGAACCAGGTACCACCACCGCCGTCATCGGTCCCTCCGGCTCGGGCAAGAGCACCATCCTTGCGCTCATCGCCGGACTCCAGGAACCCACCGCGGGCCGCATCCTCATCGACGGCGTCGACGCGTCCACCCTCGACCTGCACACCCGTCGCGCCCTGACCAGCGTGGTGTTCCAGGAGCCGTACCTGTTCGACGGCACCATCGAGGAGAACATCCTCGCCGGCGATCCGGCCGCGTCGCCGCAGCGCGCATCCGCCGCGGCGACCAGCGCGCGGGTCGACGAGATCACCGCCCGCGTGCCCGGCGGACTCGGCGCCCGCGTCGGCGAGGGCGGGTCGGCGCTGTCGGGCGGTGAGCGTCAACGCGTCAGCATCGCACGCGCACTGCTCAAACCCGCTCCGGTGCTACTGATCGACGAGGCGACCAGCGCACTCGACAACGAGAACGAACGTGCCATCGTCGACGCCCTCTCCGACACCGACGATGCCCTCACCCCCGAGCGTCGCGAGCGGACCAGGATCATCGTGGCCCACCGTCGCCCGGGTATCCGCCGCGCCGACCACGTTCTGGTGCTCGACGACGGACGGGTGGTCGAAAGCGGCTCACCCGACGAACTGCTGGCAGCAGGCGGCAGATTCGCGCAATTCTGGGCGCAACAGGAGGCGGGCGCGGCCTGGAAACTGACCGACGCCGCGGCTACGCCGGCGTGATCAATGACATCAGCACCGTGGTGAGCGTGTCCGCCTCGATCACCCGCTCATTCTCGTGACCGACGTGCTCGAGTGAGAGCCCGTTGATCACCGCCAGCACGAGCACCGCGACGTCGTGCGATGGCACCGTCAGTTTCAGTCCGCGGGCAGTCGCCGTCTGCGCCACCGCGTCGGCGAGTGAATCGGCCAGCCGCGTGCGCAGTGCGGTGTAGGCAACAAGGAGTTCCGGATCGCGGTCGCACGCCGCGCGGAACTCGGCGAAGAGCACATTGCTGCGAAACCCGTCGCGGACCGATTTGAGCAGCGTCACCGAGAGGCCGTGCACGGCCGATTCCAGGTCGGCGGTGGTCTGGACCGGGACCTGTCCCGCGGCGGTGAGCATCTCGGATCGTTCGGCGAACAGCGACGCCGCCAAATCCAGGAACAGATCGCCCTTGCCGGCGAAGTTGGAGTAGACGGCTCCCTTGGAGAAACCCGCCCGTTTGGCGATCGCGTCCAGCGACGCGCCCGCATAGCCCTGCTCGAGGAACACCTCGCGGGCCGCGGCCCGGATGTCGTTGCGCACGTCATCGCGCCGAGGCCGACGTCGGATCGGCACAGCCGGGTCGGCGGAGCTTGACGAATTCTGCGTCACGGGACCATTGTGGGACATAGACTCGATACCGACGGTATCAGAAGTGTGGGTTTCGGACCGAGTTGTCGGGGGCGCCGACATCGCAAAGCAGTGCGATGTCGGCGCACGTTCGGGGCCTGCCAGACGTGCTGCCGTCCTCCGGCGGCCCTCGCCGACGCGTGACGTGGGCGGGTGGTCGCGACGGAGTCCTTCACCCGCAGGATCCGGCTCGTCATACGAGCGACACGATCACGGCGACAAGGAACAGCAACAACAGAGTCAGTCCGATGGTGTTGGCCACCACGAACACGGCGACGCCCTTGTACTGCTGGGGAGGCGGGCCGAGCGCACCGCGGTAGTGGTACATCCAGAGCGGCATCCGGTACTCGAGTTCGGTCATCCGGTTCGGGTACACCGTCGCCCACGTCTCGGCGCGCCCGATCTTGTACAGCCCGACGTCGTTCACGGAGAGCGACGGGATGTGCACGTAGATCCGGTGCGGGCCGGGCGGCAACGGGATCACGTTGAGACCCCAACGCGCGCTGGGCATTTGCCATCCGTCCACCATCACGTACGGGCGCATGCCGATCCCGAAGTTGACCGGATGTTTTCGGATGGTCAGTGCCACACCTGTGGTGATCGGCGGCCGATACGACCAGGGTGCCGGTTGACGATCTCGCGGACCGTCCATAGCTCGATTGTACGAGCGGGTCGGCGTGTCGGCGAGACCGTCGTCCGAATGACGAGGTCAGCCGACCGGTGCCACCGGGTGCGGATCGCTGCTGCGACGCTGCACGACGATCCCGGCTGCGACGATGATGACCGCGGAGATCGCCGAGAACACGATCGCCTGACGCTGATTGTTGTCGAAGATCATCAGGATCAGGACGGCGAGGATGAACGTAATGACCGCACCGGTCAGATACGGGAACAGCCACATGCGCACCGGCGGCCGATGACCCTCGTGGCGCAGTGTGCGGCCCAGGACCAACTGGCTGGCCGCAATCGTCAGGTACACAAATAGCGCGATCGCGCCACTGGTGGCCAGCAGCCACGCAAAGATCTTGTCGGGCAACACATAATTGCCGATCACCGCGAGGAATCCCACCACCATCGACAGCAGCACCGCCACCCACGGCACGCCATTGGGGGTCAGCGTGCGCACCACCTGCGGGGCGTCGTGGCGGCTGCCCAGCGAGAACAGCATCCTCGACGCGGTGTACAGCGCGGAGTTCAGACATGAGGCCACCGCCGTCAGGATGACGATGTCCATGATCACCTTCGACCCGGGAATCCCGATGGCCTGCAGCACCGACTGGTATGACCCGTTCTCCAGCTGGTTATAGGGCATCAGCGCCACGATGACGAAGATCGAACCGAGATAGAACAGCGAGATCCGCCAGATCACGGAGTTCACCGCCTTGGTGATGCCTTTCTCGGGTTCGGGTGACTCCGCCGCGGCGATGGTCACGATCTCGGTGCCCATGAACGAGAACATCGTGATGAGCATGCCGGCGATCACCGCACCGAAGCCGTTGGGCATGAAGCCATCCGGCTCCCACAAGTGGCTGATGCCGCTGACCTCGGAATCCGGGAACCAGCCGAGCATCGCGGCTACACCGACGAGGATGAACGCGACGATCGCGACCACCTTGATGAGCGCGAACCAGAATTCGAACTCTCCGTAGTTGCCGACACTCGCGAGGTTGGTGACGGTCAGCAGCAACGTCACCGCCAGCGCCCAAATCCATTGAGCACCACCAACCAGGTCGGTCAGGATCGCTGCCGCTGCAGTTGCCTCCACCGGGATCACGAGTACCCAGAACCACCAGTACAGCCACCCCACCGAGAAGCCCGCCCACCGGCCCAGGGCGCGGTCGGCGTACACGGAGAACGATCCGGTGTCGGGGTTGGCGGTGGCCATCTCACCGAGCATCCGCATCACCAGCACCACCAGGGCGCCGGCCATCGCGTAGGAGATGAGTACGGCGGGCCCCGCCTTCTCGATGGCATTGGCCGAACCGACAAAGAGTCCGGCTCCGATCACTCCGGCGATCGAGATCATGGTGATGTGCCGGGGTTTGAGGTTCGAACCGAGCGAGTTCGGTGTCTCTCCGGCCGAAGTTTCCTGGGTAGTGGCCATGTGGCGGTCGTCCTTTCGCTGAAACCCGATGGGTGCGGGATCGTGCGTGCGGTACCCGGATGGTTTGCAGGTACACGTGATGACGGATGCCCGCGGGTGGCGGGCAATCCGGTTACGGGTGGTTAACCCTGCTTTACCTTAGGAAGGAATTCACCCGCGTGCAGACGATGCGAACTTGGTCGCGATTGTCCGATTCGATACGAGTGCATCGCATGATCGACGGTGGCGACGTGGCGCGGTGCGATGCCGTCTATTGTCGAGTCCGATGACAGAGTCACCCCGGACCGAGACCCCCCTGGTGCCGACCGAACCGCGCGATCCGCGGTGCGCGGCGAGTTTCGGCTTGCCGTCCACCTCGCGACCCGACATCACCGCCGCCATGTGGTGGTTGCGCGACCTCGAGGCCGATGGGCGGCGCCTGGTGTCCTACCTGCGCGACGACGAATTGGTGCTCACCGTCGAGCGCGCGTGGATCCGGGGGTCGTGGGGCCACCTGGCGGTCACCACGCAGCGCATCGTCCACGTCGATTCGACCTCGGGTGGGTATGCCTTCGAGATTCCGTTGCTCGCGGTTCTCGACATCGCCAACGGGGGCGAAGACAACGGGAATTGGATTCTGGCGCTGCACGATTACGAGGCGTGGACCAAGATCTTCGTCGGAAGCCGGCAGGCGATCGAGCGGGTGAATCAGCGCGTCTACTGGCGCACCCGCGACTTCGCCGAAGAAGGGCAGTCGAGCAGAGAATCCGCGACCGACGATGACGTACTCGAGGAGTTCGGCCGCTATCAAGCGCTCAAGAACGCCCGTGACGCCGGTGTGCTCGACGAGCAGGCGGTCTCAGCCGCCCTGGAGCGACTCTTCCTCCCCCGAACGGAGTGACAACAGCCGCCACGGACTGGCGGGCCGCGCGAGCAGCGCATTCACCCAGTTGCCCGCGAGCAGGGCGGCGTCCTTGGCGTCGGGCATCGCCTGGCCCGCCATCCAGAAGGCGCGTCCCATGACCACGCCGTGGGCGAACTGCCGCCAGTTCGCGTAATAGCCGCGCGCCGACGAGAGCGACGCCAGCAGCATCGGCCAGCATTCGTCGCGCTCGATGTGGCCGGCCTTGAGGCTTGTGCGCACCACGAACTGGATTCGCCCCAGATCCCACGATCGGACGTGCGTCGGAAATCCCGCGTCCACATACGAAGCGCGAAGCGTGTTCGAGGTACGCAGCGTCAGCAGGGTGTCATAGGCGTCGGCCCAGTACTCCGGGTACAGGCCACGGGTGGCCGCACGCAACCGCAGGAACTCGCGGTGAACGCTCGGCTGGTGGCCGTCGGCCTTTCTCACCACCTGATCGACCAGCGGATAGGCCACCTCGTAGGCCGCGCTGTGCATTCCGTCGAGCAGCAGGCCGATCACCTTGCGCGCATCGGCGCCGCTGCTGATGCCCCACCATTGGTCGATGTCGCGGCGCGCCGCCGCGGCGTCGGCGGGGATGTCGAGGGTGTCGTGCGCCCACCCGTGGGCCAGCGACATGTGTGCGCCGATCGCCAGCGCGGTCAGTTGGTCCCGGTCGAGCGGCTCGCCGCTATCGGAGCCCGGCGTCGCCGACACGGCGTCCGCCGCGGTGTCAGGGGCGGGAGTCCCTCGTGACCACACGATCTCCTTGGTGAGCATCGAACTCGAACCCGAGGGGTACAACGTGATCGGAGTGTCGGACACCCCCCCAGCTTAACGAGCGCATCCGCGCCGGAGAGCGCGCACCGTCGGTGACGCCCACCAGGGTTCCCAGTGAGAGTCCGACCCCCAAGGCGATCGCCGCCGCGATCACCACCTGCTCGGGCCGCGGGTAGTACAGGGCGAGGATCGTGGGCGCCGCCAGAGTGATCACCGCGGCCACCGCGATCCATGTGCCGCGGGGCATCGGGGTGGTGGATGCGCGGTGGGGGTCGGGGAGGAGGACTGCGGCCCCGACCACCAGCAGGGCCGAGATGAGCACATCACCCGGACGATGCCAGCCCGAGGCGACGAGCCCGAAACAGATGACCGCCGACCATGTTCCGCCGATCGCGGCCACCGCGGGCCGCAGTACCGGCGGGGCGGCGAGGACGAGCACGGCCACCAACGACGTCACCGCGGCGGCGTGCCCGCTGGGCGCGGAGTTCGCAGTCTCGGCGATCCACTCGTGCAGTTGCGGACGGGGCAGGCCGTCACGCAGGGCGCGGACAACGAGGATGGCCGCCGGCGGGAACAACAACAGCAGTGCGGTCGACGACGCCCGCCGGCCCCAACCGCTCGGCGACCGGCGGCAAAGGATGGTCCCCGACTGGACGAGAGCGACGACCGCCACCGCACCCAGAGTCCACAGCAGCGGATTGGACACGATCGGCACGCGCAGCCCGACCGGCATCGGGGTGACCGACGGGAGTTCGCGCGCGTACTCGAGGACGCGCTGATCGACGTACTGTCCGGTAGAGGTCCGCACCGCGATCACGAAGATCACGACAGCGCTCACACATGCCGCCACGGCCGCGACCACGGCACCCGCACGCGGCGCCGACAGACGGCGCGGGGCTGCGGTGGACCGCGGCGTTGCGGTGGACACGGAACTCACCGCGCCACCGTATCGGCACAACCTGGGAGAATTCTGGGTGCAACGCCGCTTCGGTGGAGGTCGATTTCAGTCGTGCCTACCGGGATTCAGAGGGCCACGATCCACTCGGCGACGGTCGGGGCGACGTAAGCGTGCACCACATAGCCGACGGCGGTTCCCGCAACACGGCCGAAGTAGATGGTCACCACGTCGCCGGACAGGTAACCGATCTCGTCGGCGACGCCCGGCTCGTCGTGGTTCTCCACCGCCCGGACAAACAGATACGCATCGATTGCCAAGCTGACCCGGCCGAGGACGGCCGACGCGCCGGGCACCCAGACGACGACAGACGAGTCGAAGGCTCTCCACTGGGCCACCCAGGCGGGATTGTCGAGATCGGGGGGAAAGCTCGGGACGACGACGCGAGGCAGCGAGAACAACGAGAGAAGCGAACCGAGCGGATCGTTGTTCGTGGGGGTCGCGGAACCGACGAGCGCGCTCTGCGCCACCGCCAGCAGGCCCGCGGGTGTGGAACGCGTGGTGCCGATGTCATCGGTGCTCGTGCTCTCGGAGGCCACGGTTTCGGGTGCGGCACCCGCCGCGGACATCAGCAGCACCGGCGCGGAGGTGTCGACCGGGTTGCCGGTGTCGTCGGCGCTGGTGTCGGCGGCGTTGGTGTGGTCGGCGCTGGTGTCCCCGGCCGAAATGCGCCCCTCAGCGGCGGGCCGAGGAAGTAGTGCACTCGGCGCCACGCCGGTGGGCGCTTTTGAGCCCTCGGGTGCGCTGGTTGTGGTTGGCGTGGCGGGTGTTTCGGACGGGGTGGTCGACGACGGCTGGTGAGTGACGGTCGGCGTGGACATCGAGGGCTGGGTGGTCGGGGATTCTGCACTCGTCGAGGGTGCTGCGCTCGTCGGGGATGCTTCGGTCGTCGAGGATGCTTCGGTTGTCGAGGATTCTTCGGTTGTCGAGGGACCGCCGGGCGGCGTGTCCGACCCCGACGGTGCGGGAGCCGAAGGGTCCGAGTTCCCCGTGGGTGCGGTGGTCGGGGCGCCGGTACCGGTGCCGGTGGGGCTGGTGCTTGCGCCTGGCGTCGTGGGCCCGGTGGTGTTTCCTGTCGGCCCCGCAGCTGCTCCCGAGTCGGACCCCGCGCCCGTATCGCTCCCTGCGCTCGTATCGGACCCCGTGCCCGTATCGGACCCCGCACTCGAGGCGCCCGTTTCCCCGGTTCCCGAGTGCGATGTTCCCGGCGACGACGTGTCGGCGTCGGCTGCTCCCGCGCCCAGGAAGAGCAGTGGCGCTGCCGATAACGCCACAGCAGCGGCGAGCACACGATGACGGGTCGCGACTGCCGCGCGAAGCTGGGTCATGCGCTGAATTGTGCCGGACGAAACCGCGCTGCGGAAGAACTCAATAACCGACGAATCACGTTGGCGCACTGTGACTTTCGCAACTACGCACTCACCGGGCGACACGCCCGGAACGGGGTTATCATCCCACGCTGACTGGCCCCAGTTTCTCCACAGTGGACAAAGTGTCACACACGTCAACACGTGTGTCACATCCCTGAAACGTTCACCGAGTCTCATGAGATGCAACAACGTTCACTCTCATGATCCGAACCCGCCGATGGGTTCCGGTCGCCTCAAGGATAGGAGAAATCATGTCGATCGACAGCACGAACGCGTTGACGTTCCAGGTCACCCCGGATGCCTGGAAGGGCCTGCCCAAGATGCCCGACGCCGAGTACCCCGGCACGCAGGGCTTCATCGGCGACGTCTACGAGAATCCCGAGGGCAGCGAGATGTGCAGCGGCTACTTCGAACTCCACCACACCGAGGCCCCGCTCTACTACGAATACGAGTACGACGAGATGAAGGTGGTCCTCGAGGGCGAATTCCTCCTCGAGAACAAGGAGACCGGGCAGACCCTCGTCGCCAAGGCCAAGGACGCGATCTTCTTCCCGAAGGGCTCCAAGATCTACTTCAGCACCCCGAACTATGCGCTGGCGTTCTACACCGGTCACCGCGATTCGACCCTGCTCTGACCGCCATGTCGCAGATCGCCTATTCCAGCGTGCCCCTCTGGGCGCGTCCGGCGGCAACCGCCTCCACCGGCCTACCGGATGCCACGGGGACGTCGTATGTCCTTGTCGGGGTGGGTGAGTCGGAGCACTCCGATGCCGCAGACATCGTCCGGTCCTGGATCGACGCGCTGCCCGAGGATGCAGAGAGGCACGTCATTCTCGCCGACGTGGCCGGGGCCGCCACCGAACTGCGGTCGATCCTCACCCACGCCACCGTGGGCCTTCGGCTGCTGATCGCCGGACCCGTCGGCGCGTGCCTGCGACTGCGTGCGGAGGCCGTGCGTGCGGGACTCGAGGACGACGAGATCCACGTGGTCCCCACCTCGGCGGGCCAGATCGACGTCTTCTGCTCGCACTGCCGAACGGTGACCACCACACCGGCCGCGGTCGACGACACCATCGAGTGCTCCGGGTGCGGCCGCACGCTGCTCGTCTACTACCACGTGTCGCGCCGCACCGGTGCCTACCTCGGCTTCATGATCGACGCGGAAACCGCAGCCCCGCAACAGGTCTTGCAGGAGAACACGAAATGACCGCAACATTGCCGGGATCGTCGGACACCGACACCCCGCCGGGCGAGCGAACCCTGCGTCTGGTGGTCACCGCCATCACCGATCAGGCCCGCGGGATCCGTGGATTCACGCTCGCCGCCCCCGACGGCTCACCCCTGCCCGGATTCGTGCCGGGCAGCCACCTGGTGGTCCGCACCGGAGCGGCCGGTGCCGAGCGCACCAACGCCTACAGCCTCACGAGCGACGGCACACATCCCAGCGTGTACGAGATCTCGGTGCTGCGGGTGGCCGACGGTCATGGCGGCTCGGTGTGGTTGCACGGCAACGTCGCCGTCGGCGACACCCTCACCGTGTATCCGCCGCGCAGCGCCTTCGCGCCGGTGGCCCGCGCCGCCAAGCACCTGTTGATCGCCGGGGGAATCGGCATCACCCCGATCCTCTCGCACCTGCGCGCCGCGCGTCGCTGGGGCCGGTCGGTGCAGGTGCTCTACGCCTTGCGCCCCGGCGCCGCCGCCCACATCGACGAGGTGGTGTCGCTGGCCAGTCCGGCAGCCGAACTCTTCACCACCCGAGCCGATTTCATCACTCGCCTCGACGCCGCACTACGCACTCAGCCGCTGGGCACCCACCTCTACGTGTGCGGTCCGGCCGGACTGATCGACCACGTGGTCACCGCGGCGACGGACGCGGGATGGCCCGCCTCACGCGTGCACTTCGAACGCTTCGGCATCGACGCCCTCGACGCCGGCGATCCGTTCCGCGTGCACCTCACCACCAGCAGACGCACCCTCGACGTCCCGTCGGGCACCAGCCTGCTCGAGGCACTCGAGGACACCGGCATCGCAGTACCCAACCTGTGCCGGCAAGGCGTGTGCGGCGAATGCAAGATCCCGGTCACCGCGGGCGCACCCGTGCACCGCGACCTCTACCTGACCGACGACGAGAAGAACTCCGGCGAGGCGATCATGCCGTGCGTGTCGCGCGCCGGAGACGGATGCACCCTGGAGGTACCGCTGTGACCCTCGCAGCCCCCGCACACGAACTGATCGGGAACTTTCCGTTCCCGTTCCCCGAGGACGCCTACCGCTACAGCACCAACGTCGAACCGGCCGAACACACCGTGGTCACCGCCGCCGGCCAGTGGGGCCGGGCGGTGGTCGACGTCGACTCGGAGTACCAGGCCGAACTCGACGAGCGCGCAACGATTCTCGCCGCCGACCCCACCCGGCACGCGGTACTCCCACACATGCGCCCCGCCGCCTGGGACGCGATGGTCACCATGATGCGCGAACTCGCCGCCGCCTACCCCGACACGATGCGCCTGGAATCCACCGGGCCCGACACGTGGATCTGGCACAACTCCATCCTGGGCATCGAGCAGCCCTTCCGCTACGGCGACGACGCATCGCTCGGGGTGGAACCGTTGCGCTACATCACCTCTCAGGTGCAAGAGGACATCGCGCTGCTCGACCAGCGCGGCGACACCCTCTACGTCGACGCCGGTGTGGTCACCTTCGCCGCCGACTGGAGCTTTGGGTTCGACGTCGGGATGAGCTTCCTCGAGATCCACGGCCCGGTGCCGAGGGTCCGGCAGATGGGTGTCATCACCCGCGCCCATGAATTCCTGAAGCGACTGCAGCCGCACGAACCCTATCGCCGCACCAACTGGACGCTCACCATCGGCCGTCGGCTCGACGTCTCGACCGAGCTCTACCCCGAATGGGGACCCGACCGTGAGGCCATCGCGCATGTCGACGACGCCGAGTTCGGACGTCTCGTGCACCTGCGCGTCGAGGTGCAGCACCTCATCCGGCTGGCCGACTCCGGCGCCCTGATGTTCCTCATCCGGACCTACATGCTGCCGCTGGAGCAACTGGCCACCGTCGACGCGTGGCGGGAGCGCACCGCGAAGGTGCTCACCGACCTGCCCGACGACATGGCCGACTACAAGGGCATCATCAAGTACCGCACCCGGGCCGCCGAATGGCTGCGGTCCCACGGCGCATCGGCACCCCTCGACGCCACCGCGGACGCACCGCCCGAATCGGCTCCCGGACTGCCCATCTGGCCGTCGCGACCGCCGGAGGTCGACGTCACCGGGTCGTCGTTCCTGGTGGTGGCGATCGGCGGCGACGACGAGTCGGGGCACGTGGCGCGCGGCTGGGTGAGCACCGCCACCGGCGCGGGGGCCACCCGGCTCGTGGTACTCGACTCGATGACCGCCGACGCCGACCGCGCGCAACTCGCCGCCGCCCTGGCCGACACCGTCACCGGAACCCGCATCATGATCACCGGCGGACAGTACGACGTGATGACCGCGCTGGCCGCAGCGCGCGACGCCGGGGCCATCGCACCCGAACTGTCCTGCTACGTCACCCACACCCGTGATCTCCCGGTCTACTGCGCCCACTGCCGCAACGCGTTTCGAGCCGAGGGCATCCCGGGCGGAGTGGTGCGGTGCCCGGGATGTGACCGTCCGCTGGAGATCCACGAGCACCACTCCCCGGTGCTCGGCAGCTTCCTCGCATCCGCAGTCGACGCCCGTGATCTGGAGGAGTCATGACCCTGGCCCCCGACGCGCCGGTGCGCGCCCACCTGCACGACGGCTACCTCACCGCACCGCGGCTGATGCGGGTGGCGCAGGTGCGTCCGCTCACCTCCGCCATCACCCATTTCCGCTTCGTACCGATCGACGAATCGGGTCCGCTCACGCCGTATCAGCCGGGCAGCCACCTGATCGTCACCGCCGGCGAACACCGCAACGCATACTCGCTGGTCGACGACGGCATGTTCCCCACGAGCTACGGAATCTCCGTGCTGCGCAAGGAACCCGGCGGTGGTTCGGAGTGGCTGCACGAGAACCTCGTCGAGGGCGCCGTGATCGAGGTGGAGGGCCCGCGGTCGATGTTCGCGCCCGTCCTCGACCAGCACCACGCGCTCCTGGTGGCCGGCGGCATCGGCATCACGCCGATCCTCGCGCACGCCCGCGCCATCGCCGCCGGTCGCACGCGCTGCGACGGCGCCGAGATCGTCTACTCCTACCGGCCGGGTCACGCCGCGCACCTCGAGGAACTACGTGAACTCGCCGCGGGGGCGTCGATCACGCTGTACGAGGCCACTTCCGTCGAATCCACCGTCGAGGTGCTCACCGACCGGCTCGCGGCCCAGCCCCTGGGGACACACGCCTACGCGTGCGGGCCCGGGCCACTGCTCGAGGCGTACCAGCAACTCGCCGTCGATGCCGGATGGCCCAGCGCACGTGTGCATCTCGAACGATTCACCGCACCCGAACAGGATCCGGGCGATCCGTTCTCGGTGCGTCTGACCGGAATGGGAGTGCACATCGATGTGCCGTCGGGCGTCTCGCTGCTGCAACGCCTGCTCGATCACGGTGTGGCAGTACCCAATCTGTGCCGACAAGGGGTGTGCGGCGAATGCCGCATCCCGGTCCGGTCGGGGCAACTGACCCACCGCGACTTCGTACTGACCGACGAGGAGAAAGCCGCCGGCGACAGCATGCTGTGCTGTGTGTCGCGCGGCCAGGACATCGAGGTGGACCTATGACACTGGCAATCCCACACACCCCCACCGGAGCGGCGGCCGAATACCTCGCAGCGCCCGTCGACCATTTGTCGAACATCCCGTGGCCGTTCCCCGACGATCTCGAGGAGTTCTCCTACTCGGTCAACGTCGAACCGGCGCGGGTTCCGCGACCCACCCGGGGCGGCGAATGGGGCCGTCATCTGGTCGATCTCGGCGGCGCCGAATACCCACAGATCATGGCCGAGCGGCGCCGGATTCTCGACGAGGACCCGTCCCGTGTCCGCATCCGCCCCGGCATGGAGGTCGCCTGCTGGGATCTGCTGCTCTACTACCTGCGCGACCTCGCGCTGGACTATCCGCAGTTCATGCATCTCGACGAGAGCGGCGACGGCCGGCTGCGCTGGCGCAACGATCTGCTCGGCACCGATGCGGAATTCGCGCTGGGAGAAAATGATTCACTGCCCAACGGGCCGATGGATTTCCTCGCCCGCGAGGTGCCCGACGATCTGCTGCTGGTGGTGGAGCGTGACGGTCGGCTCTACTTCGATGCCGGCGTTGTCACCTTCGCCGCCGCGTGGTCGGTTTCATTCGACGTCGGCATGGACATGTACGAGATCCACGCCCCGGTGCCCGGACTGATCCGGCAGGGCGTGGTGGCCCGCGCCGAACAGTTCCTGCGGCGGCTGCCCGCCGACCAGGTGTACCGACGTGTCAACTGGACGCTGTCGGCGTCGGATTCACACAAGCTCGACGTGAGTCTGGAGGAACTGCCCGAGTGGGGCCGCGATGTCCCACTCATGGTGCGTCAGAAGAACTTCGGCGACGCTCGGCTGCGTATCGAGTTGGAACACTTCGTACGCCTGCCGATGTCGGGCGCGGTGACCTTCAACATCCGCACCTTCATGGCGTCGCTCGACGACGTCCGCCGCATCCCCGCCTGGGCCGAGCAGCTGGCCACGGTCATCGAAACCCTCGACGAGAACATCGCCGCCTACAAGGGCTTCCTCGACTACCGCGACGACGTGGTCGCCTACCTCCGCACCCCACCCGCTGGTTGAGCCCCAATGCTGGTTGAGCTTGTCGAAACCACCCCCCCGCCGGTTGAGCCCGTCGAAACCACCCCCGTCGCTGGTTGAGCCCCCTCGCTGGTTGAGCCCGTCGAAACCACCCGCCGGTTGAGCCCCAATGCTGGTTGAGCTTGTCGAAACCACCCCCCCGCTGGTTGAGCCCGTCGAAACCACCCGCTGGCTGAGCCTTCCACCCGCTGGTTGAGCCCGTCGAAACCACCCCGCCCCACCCACCACTCAAAGGACACCCCACATGGAACAAGTTGCCGCGCACGCGGATCTGTCATGGATGCTCGCCGCATTCGCCTTCCTGGTACTGATGATCCCCGGCCTCGCGCTCTACTACGGAGGCATGCTGGGCTCCCGAAACGTGCTCAACATGATGTCGATGGTCTTCGCGACCATGGGCATCACCTGCGTGATCTACGTGCTCTACGGCTACGGCCTGGTGTCCGGATCGTCGGTCAAGGGCTGGGGCATCATCGGTAATCCCAGCGGCTTCATCGGCCTGCAGGACCATCTCTCCGACGACGGGTCCGGCGGCGTCCAGGTGCTCTACATCGCGGCCTGGTTCATCCTCTTCGCAGCCATCACCGTGGCCATCGTCGCCAGCGGCGCGGCCGGGCGCATGAAGTTCTCGGCCTGGCTGGTCTTCGTACCGATCTGGCTCACCCTCGTCTACTTCCCGGTGGCGCACTGGGTGTTCTCCGTCGACACCGACACCACCACCGGTGGATTCCTCGTCAACAAGGTGGGCATCCACGACTTCGCCGGCGGCACCGCGGTCCACATGAACTCCGGCGTCGCGGCACTCGCGCTGGCCATGGTCCTCGGTGCTCGGCGCAAACGGCTCGAACGACCGCACAACCTGCCGATCGTCCTGCTCGGCGGCGGCATCCTGTGGTTCGGCTGGTTTGGGTTCAACGGCAGCTGTGCGGGCGGCGCCAACTTCGTCACCCAGTACGTCGTGCTGAACACCCTGCTCGCCGGAGCCGCAGGCATGCTGGGCTTCTGGGCCATCGAGAAGTGGCGCGAGGGCCACGTCACCGCACTGGGCTGCATCACAGGTGTGATCGCCGGCCTCGTCGGGATCACCCCGTCCGCCAACACCATGACCCCCATCGGGGCGCTGGTGGTCGGCATCCTGTCCGCGGCCGTTGTCGCCTACCTGCTCAGCTTCAAGAGCAAATTCAAGGTCGACGACTCGCTCGACGCCTTCGTCGTCCACGGCATCGGCGGCATCGTGGGCACCCTGTGCATCGTGCTGTTCGCCGCCTCGGCGGCACCGGCCGGGATCAAGGGCATCCTGTTCGGTGGCGACGCCGACATCGTCTGGCGCGAACTGACCGGCATCGTCGTGACCTGTGTGTTCTCCTTCGTCATGACCTGGCTGATCGCGAAGGCCATCGACAAGACGATCGGCCTGCGCGTCGACGAAGAGACCGAGACCGAAGGTCTCGACTCGACCATCCACGCCGAAACCGCCTACGAGATCCCGGCAGCAGGTGTGGGTCACGGTCCGGGTCTGGGAGGCATGCACCCCACGCGCGCAGTCGATTCCGTGGAGCGTGGTCTGACCGAGCCGGTCACAACCTCCTGACCCGCCCCCACACGGCGACCGAGAAGTCTGTCACCCGACCGCCCATGAGCGCACCGTCGAGCCCCGTGCCCGGCGCGCGCCGTGGGCGGTCGGTGCTGTCAGCGGTCGAGTTGTGGTCGATACCCACGTCTCACCGACGAGTAACACAAACGCAACACCCAGAGTGTCTACTAGGACTAGACAACGGTTCATACGAGTAGACATACTGAGAACACGCCCACCGAATACCCCCGGAGCACCTCCATGACTGACACATCCACCGCCCCCGACCTCGCCACGCTGTGTGCGCAGAGCGGCACCAAGTTCATTCTCGCCATGTTCGTCGACCTCCGCGGCAAGCCGTGCGCCAAACTCGTCCCGGTCGAGGCCGTGGACGAATTGGCCACCGACGGAGTCGGATTCGCCGGGTACGCGGTCGGCGCCATCGGGCAGGAGCCCAAGGACCCCGACCTCATGGCCATCCCGGACGTGTCGTCGTTCCTGCCGATCCCGTTCATCAAGGAAGGCCTGGCGATCGTCCACTGCGACCCGCACGTCAACGGCAAGCCGTGGCCCTTCGCCCCCCGCAACATCCTCAAGTCGGTCATCCAGCGCGCCGCCGACGCCGGCTTCGAACCATGGGTCGGCGCCGAGGTGGAGTACTTCCTGCTCAAGCGTGCGCCCGACGGCTCACTGACCACCGCCGACGACGCCGACGACTCCGATCGCCCCTGCTACGACGTGCGCGGACTGACCCGCATGTACGACCACCTCACCGCGGTGTCCACCGCGATGAACCAGCTGGGATGGAGCAACTACGCCAACGATCACGAAGACGGCAACGGGCAGTTCGAGCAGAACTTCGCCTACGCCGAGGCGCTGACCACTGCCGACCGGGTGATCACGCTGCGCTACCTGCTCTCCACGATCGCCGCCGAGCGCGGCATGGTGGCCACGTTCATGCCCAAGCCGTTCGCCGAGCGCACCGGTTCCGGTCTGCACCTGCATCTCTCGCTCACCTCGGCGGGTAACCCGGTGTTCCCCGGGTCGGTGGCCGAGGACGAGCGCGGACTGGGACTCTCACCCACCGCCTACGGATTCGTCGGCGGCGTGCTCGAGCACGCGCCCGCCCTGCAGGCGGTGATGGCACCAACCGTGAACTCCTACAAGCGAACCGGTGCCACCGCCACCCGCTCCGGAGCGTCGTGGGCACCGCGCGTGCCCACCTACGGCGGCAACGACCGCACGCACTACGTGCGCGTCCCCGACGAACAGCGCGTGGAGCTACGGGGCGGCGACGGTTCGGCCAACCCGTATCTCGCGATCGCCGCGGCGCTCGGTGCCGGACTCGACGGCATCAAGCGCAGTCTCGATCCCGGCGAGCTGGGCACTTGCCCGAGCCACGTCCCGTCGCTCCCGCTCACCCTGCTGCACGCCGTCGAGGCCCTCGACGCCGACGGGATCATCGCCGGCACCCTCGACGCCGCCGTCCCCGACGACTGGCCGGCAGACCAGCAGCGTGTGTCGCAGTACTTCTCGCATCTCAAGCGGGAGGAGTTCTTCGCCTGGCACTCCGACGTGTCGGCCTGGGAAGTCGACCAGTACCTCACCGCCTTCTAGGCCCTCCACCCCACACAGAAAGGCCCACCATGTGCGGCATCGTCGGGTTGCATCTGCGCAACCCCGATCTCCATCCCCGTCTCGGGGAACTGCTCACCGGCATGCTCGGTGAGATGCAAGACCGCGGCGCCGACTCCGCCGGAATCGCGGTGTACGGCAACCCCTCCTGGACACCGGCCGGCCACGGCTGCGTCTGCCTGCTGGAGGTCGACGTCGATCCGGCAGATGCCGCGCAGACCCTCACCGCGGCACTCGGCACCACCGTCGCCGCGCAACGCGTCGACGAAACCCTCCTGCTGTCGGCACCGCTGGACTCCGAGGATCTGCTCGCCGCGGCCCGGGCCGCCTACCCCGAGGCGCTCGTCGCTGGCTTCGGCGCCGACCTCGCCGTGCTCAAAGGCGTCGGCGCACCGCGCACCCTCACGCAGCGCTGGGGACTGGCCGACGCGTCGGGCTGGCAGGGGGTCGGTCACACCCGCATGGCCACCGAATCGGCGGTCACCTCCTCGGGTGCCCACCCGTTCGCCGTCGGCCCCGAACAGTGCCTGGTGCACAACGGGTCGTTCTCCAACCACGCCACCATCCGACGCGAATTGCGCGCCCAGGGCGTCGAATTCGACAGTGAGAACGACACCGAGGTCGGCGCCCGATTCGTCGCCCACCAGCTCGCCCAGGGCAAGGATGTCGAAACCGCGCTGAAAGAGGTGTGCGCCACCTTCGACGGCTTCTACACCCTGTTGGTGTCCAACCACGACTCGTTTGCGGTGGTCCGCGACGCCATTGCCTGCAAGCCCGCCGTCATCGCCGAGACCCCCGACTGGGTGGCCATGGCGAGCGAATACCGCGCCCTGGCACAGCTGCCGGGTGTGGAGAACGCCAAGATCTGGGAACCCGAACCGGAGGTGGTCTACGCATGGACTCGCTGAACACCGATCGCATCGTCTTCGATCTCGCCACCACGCCACTGCGAGAGGTCAATTCGGCCCTGCACGGCGAGATCTCCGGCGAGTTCGTGATCGAGCACCCGCATGGCGCCCACAGTGTGGCCGCCGGGGTGAACGCACCGGTCAAGATCACCATCGACGGCCACGTCGGCTACTACGCGGCGGGGATGAACCAGCGCGCGGAGATCATCATCAACGGCAACGCCGGCACCGGTGTCGCGGAGAACATGATGAGCGGCACCGTGGTGGTGAAGGGCAACGCGTCGCAGTCGGCCGGGGCCACCGCCCACGGTGGGCTGCTGGTGGTCGAAGGTGACGCCGCCGCACGCTGCGGCATCTCCATGAAGGGCGTCGACATCGTGGTGGGCGGCAATGTGGGACACAACAGTGCGTTCATGGCGCAGGCCGGCCGCATGGTGATCCGCGGCGACGCCGGCCACGGCCTCGGCGACTCCATCTACGAAACCCGGCTCTACGTCCGGGGTTCGGTGGCATCGCTCGGCGCCGACTGTGTGGCCAAGCCGATGCGCTCCGAGCACCTCGAGGAGCTCGCCGGCCTGCTCAAGGCTGCGGGCTTCAAGGACGACGATCCCGCCGCCTACACGCGCTACGGCTCCGCCCGCGAGCTGTACCACTTCCACGTCGACAACTCGTCGGCCTACTGACCGCCGATACCCGCCCCCTCCCTGAACAGCGCCCACCACCGGGCCGTCGCGGCAACATCTCCGCAGCCGTCCGGTGCGGGGCGGTCTTCAGGGGAGATCCACAGGGAGAATCCATGAACCTCAGCAACTCTCAGCGCGGACTGCGCGAGTCCGCGACCTTCGACCGCACCACCATCGCGGCCATCCAGCAGGCCGCATCCACCGGCATCTACGACATCCGCGGGTGGGGCGCCAAGCGCAAACTGCCCCACTTCGACGACCTGCTGTTCCTCGGTGCGTCGATGTCGCGGTACCCCCTCGAGGGTTACCGGGAACGCTGCGACACCGACGTCACCCTCGGCACCCGCAACGCCAAATACCCACTGCACCTCGACACCCCGGTCACCATCGCCGGCATGAGCTTCGGGGCACTGTCAGCCGGGGCCAAGGAGGCGCTCGGTCGGGGAGCGTCGGAGGTCGGTACCTCCACCACCACCGGCGACGGCGGCATGACCCCCGAGGAACGCGGCCAATCCAAGAACCTGGTGTACCAATACCTGCCGTCGCGCTATGGCATGAACCCCGACGACCTGCGCAAGGCCGACGCCATCGAGATCGTGCTCGGACAGGGCGCCAAGCCCGGCGGCGGCGGAATGCTGCTGGGCCAGAAGATCTCCGAACGAGTGGCCGAGATGCGCACCCTGCCCGAGGGCATCGATCAGCGCAGCGCCTGCCGCCACCCCGACTGGACCGGACCCGACGACCTCGCCATCAAGATCAACGAACTGCGCGAGATCACCGACTGGGAGAAGCCGATCTACGTGAAGGTCGGTGCCACCCGCACCTACTACGACGTCAAACTCGCGGTGCATTCGGGCGCCGACGTGGTGGTGGTCGACGGCATGCAGGGCGGCACCGCCGCCACGCAGGAGGTGTTCATCGAACACGTCGGGATCCCCACGCTGGCCGCCATTCCTCAAGCCGTGCAGGCGTTGCAGGAGTTGGGTGTTCATCGTGGCGGGTCGTCGGGAACCGACGGAGTCCAGCTCATCGTCTCCGGTGGCATCCGCAACGGCGCCGACGTCGCCAAGGCGATGGCGATGGGCGCCGACGCGGTCGCGATCGGCACCGCCGCACTGATCGCCCTGGGCGACAACGATCCCCGCTACGAGGAGGAGTACGAGAAACTCGGCTCGGCGGCCGGCTTCTACGACGACTTCCAGGACGGCAAGGACCCGGCGGGCATCACCACGCAGGACCCGGAACTCTCGGCGCGCTTCGACCCGGTCGAGGGAGGTCATCGCCTGGCCAACTTCCTGCGCGTGATGACGATGGAAGCACAGACCATCGCCCGGGCCTGCGGCAAGGCGCACCTGCAGCACCTGGAACCCGAAGACCTGGTGGCGATTTCGATCGAGGCATCGGCGATGGCACGGATTCCGCTGGCCGGAACCAACTGGATCCCCGGAGCGGGGGCAGGCTTGTGACCGCCCCCCACACCGCAACCTCCGACACCGCGTCGATCGTCATCGTCGGCGGCGGACTCGAGGGCGCCGCCACCGCATGGGCACTCGCCCAGCGCGGCATCACCGACGTCGTCGTCTGCGAACGCGACACCGTCGGCGGCGGCATGACCGGCAAGTCGTCGGGCATCGTGCGCTGCCATTACGGGGTCAGTTCGCTGGCTGCGATGGCCGCCGTCGGCCTCGAGGTGTTCGAGAAGGCCGACGAGATCTTCGGCACCGACATCGGCTTCCGGCAGACCGGGTACGTGGTCGGGGTCGGTGAACCCAACGTCGAGAACCTACGTAAAAGCCTTGCCGCACAACGCGAAGTCGGGGTGCAGACCGAGGAGATCGACGCCGCCGAGGTGGCCCGCATGTGGCCGGCCGCCGATCTCGCACCGTTCGCGGCCTTCGGTTGGGAGGAACGCGGCGGCTACGGTGACGCCTACCAGACCGCGCAGGCCTTCGCGGCGTCCGCACGCGCCGCGGGTATCCGGATCAGGCAGGGCACCATGGTCACCGGACTGATGCTCGACGGCGATCGGGTCACCGGGGTCACGCTCGCCGACGGCTCCAGCATCGCCGCCGACACCGTCGTCGTCGCCACCGGGGTGTGGACCAAGCCGTTCCTGGCCGCCTACGGCGTGGACGTGCCCATCACGGTGCACCGCGAACAGATCGTGATGATCGATCCGGGCACCGATCTCGGTGCGGTGCCGGTGTTCTCGGATCTGGTGTCGTTGCAGTACGTGCGCCCCGACGTGCGCGGCGAGATCCTGTTCGGCAACTCCGACCTTGCCGAACTCGAGGTCGCCGACCCCGACAACTACCTCAACCGCGCCGACGAGGACTTCACCGACCTCACCGTCGACAAGGTCAGCACCCGCTTCCCCGATCTCACCGAGGCAGCGATCACCAGCAGCTACGCTGGCTGCTACGACGTGACCCCCGACTGGAATCCGGTGATCTCTGCGGGCCCGCTCGACGGGTTGGTGATCGCCGCCGGGTTCAGCGGTCACGGCTTCAAGATCTCGCCCGCCGTCGGACGCCTCGTCGCCGACATCGTCGTCGACGGTCGCAGTGGCGACCCGCGGATTCCCGAGGCCGATTTCCGGTTGTCACGCTTCGCCGAGGGGAAGCCGCTCACCACACGGTTTCCCTACGTCGGCGCCGGCGAGATGCGCTGAGCGGCGTCGCCGATGTGCGCGCTGCACGGCCGGGCGACAAACTTCGTGCCGCCCGGACCCGCCCGAACCGACGGCGACGTGCCGCCCGGCCCCGCCCGGATCCGGGCGGCCGGGTCGCGGCGGCTACCGCCAGTGAACTCTGTCTACCGTTATGCTCGCGGAGTGACCGACGACGCATTGATCCGGAACCAGTCGGGGACCGCACGCGAGCGTCTCGTCGACCAGCCGGTGGAAGAACTCGAACTCGAGTCCGCCATCGCCCACAATGTGCGTCGGTTGCGCAGGCAGGAAGGCCTGTCGGTGGGCGACATGGCCGCCAAGGTGGGCATCTCCAAGGCGATGCTCTCCAAGATCGAGAACGCCCAGACGTCCTGCAGCCTGAGCACTCTCGCCGCGCTGGCCACCGGCTTCGACGTGTCGGTCACCTCGCTGTTCCGTGGCGCCGACCTGGAACGGTCGGCGGTGTTCGTCAAGGCGGGCGAGGGCTCGCACATCGTGCGGGAGGGCTCCCGCGAGGGGCACGAGTACGAGATGCTCGGGTCGTTGCGCGGCGAACACAAACGGCTGGAATGCCTGATGGTGACGTTGAGCGAGAAGTCGGTCACCCAGCCGCTCTTCCAGCATCCGGGTACCGAGTTCATCCACATGCTCGAGGGCACCATGGACTATGCGCACAGCCGCTCGGTGTATCGGCTCAGTCCCGGCGACTCCCTGCAACTCGACGGCGAGGGCGCCCACGGTCCGGTGGAACTCGTCGAGCTGCCCATCCGGTTCCTCTCGGTGATCGCCTTCCCCGACTCGGCGATCTGAGCCGTCACCGTCGGTAACGCCGAGCGCGTCTGCGACGATAAACGCGCAACCGCATCCGACTTCGGGGAGGAACACCCATGCCCGTGACCGAGAAGTCTCCGCCACGCCACGCCCGCATCGCACGACGGCTCGTGGCGGCACTGGCGGCGACGATCGCGGCCGCCGGCATCGCGACCACCCTCGGTACCGCTGCAGCCGAAGCAACGGTCACCTCGGTGACGGTGTCGGCAAACCCGGACAAGACGCTGGGCACCTACTGCCGGCACGCCATCACGGTGAAGACCAACGTTGTGCCCCGTTCGGCGCTCTTGCCGGTCGACTTCTACGACAACGGCAAGTACTTCGGTAGCGCCACGCCGAGCACCTACGGTCCGAGCGCGGTGCGGGTGCTGTGGACCCCGGGCACGACGGGCCGGCACGTCATCACGGTGCGGCAGTACTCGGGCACCCCGAACACCACCGACCCGCGCAAACCGCCATTCCTCTACAGCTGGAGCCTGCGAAGCGTCCAGGTGTCGGTGAAGCAGGGCGTCGACCTCGGTAGCGGCTGTCTCACGTTCTGACCTTCTGACCAGGCGCCGCCATCGGTCGGCCGGTTCCCGCGGGGCGTGTCTGTTCCCGCGGGTGGTCGACGGTCTGCGGGAGCGGAGAAGGTCCGCGGGAGGGCTCATCCTCGGCCGACGACCGTCACGCCGCGGTCAGCCCCACCCGCGTGAGCCACCGCAGAACCTTCTCGACGACCCGTCCGCACTCGAGATCGTCCCAGATCCAACGGATGACCATGATTCCCTGTGCGCGTAGTGCATCCTCGCGCGCCTTCTCGCGCAGCACCGTCTGCTCGATGGTCTCGCCCTTGCGCCGGTCGCGCAGATATTTGCCCATACCGTCGAACTCGCCGACAACCCTTCCCGCCCAATCGAAATCCGTTCGGGCGATGAACTCGCCGGTGTCGTCGAAGAACTCATGCTGTAGCCGTGGCGACAGCACACCCGCGTCGATCATCTGGGCGCGGCTCCACGACTCGCCCGGGCTCTCTGCGAGCCCGTCGGCCCACGACAGCGCGCGACGGGCGTGCGCTGCACCCTGTCGTCGACGATGCGCGAGGATGGAGCGCAGTGCGCCGGGGTCGGCGCCACGTCGAAGCGCGGAGTCGAAGACAGCCAGTGCGCCCGCGAAACCGTGCGACGCCGTGCAGGCGATGTCGACGGCGGTCCGCTCGAGGCTTGTCACACGGTGACCGTCGACAACCACGATCTGCTCGTGCGGTACCGGCCCGACGTGGCGATGCTGTGAGGCCGTGCGGTATCCGCCGTTGGCCTCGGTCGTCGTCGAGTGCACGCGCTTCAGGATAGGTTTGAGCATCTCGAGTCCGTGCATCACCGCCGCCGACTGATGACTGAGAACGATGTCGGCGCTTCGCATCTCGGCGATGGCCAGTGCCTGCAGGCGATGCAACTGCTCGGGTGTACGGTCGGCGGACTCCACGCACACGCCGCGAACGACGGCGACGATCTCACCGCGGCGTCGCGCTGTGCGGTACTGGTCGTCGGTGAAACCGGCAGCCATCGCCGCCGCGTGGTAGATCAGGCCGTGACGGTCCTTGGGGAATGGGGTGCTCGGGGGAGATGGGTTCATGGCGGTTGGACGCCGTCGCCCACCGACTCGCTCCACGACCTTCCACAAGCCGGGCGCATCACTTCCCGAACAGGTTCGCCTCGGCCATTTGCGCGGGTCGTATTCGCTCGCGCGGGCCGTCGACCACCCGCGGCAGCGGACACGAACCGCGGCAAGCCGGTGAACACGCGCTAACCGGACAAGCGACCCATATCCATGTCACGAGATGGGCGCGGGCGTAGCGTTGGCGTCGTAAGGGATCTCAACCAACGGAGGTATCCGATGTCCGAAGCTCGTGAGTCTGTCCTCGCATACGTTCCCGACGCCGACACCGCGGTGGTCGACAAGATGGCCTCGACCTACGCGCTGGTGCTGCGTGATCGCGACGCCGCCCTCGTCTCGGCCAGTGACCCCGAAGAACTCAAGACGGTCCGCGAGAACTTCCTGAAGAAGAAGCTCGGCCTCACCCAGAGCGACGCCGACCTCGATGCGGCGATCAAAGAGGTCCTGGACTCCATGAAGGACGGCAAGTCCAATCCGCGGCTGGCGGTGTACTACAAGCTCGCCGACAAGTTCGGCAAGCTCGACGTCTTCAAGTAGCCCGGTCTCCTGGGCGGCCCGAGCCGAGCTGTGCACAAGTCGGCTCGGCGCGATCGTCTCGTCGGCGTCCGCGCCTACGCTGTGCCCATGCCCGATCTCCAACCCCTCGTCATCGGTGAAGACGCGCTGATCGACGAGTTCGGTGCCGCGGCTCTCGCACGGGGCACCTTGTACGCGCGTCAACACCGTGTGATGGTTGTGCGCTGGTCCGACGACGAACTCACGCTGACCGGTCGATGTCGCGGATCCAACGGCCAGATCTACACCACCACGATCGTGTTCACCCGGATTGGTGGCGAACGGGCGCTGCTCCGTACCCGTTGCACGTGCCCCGTGGGCGGCGGCTGTAAACACGGTGTGGCCCTTCTGCTCACCGCCGGCACGGTAGATCGCGACACCGAGCCGGTGCCCGCACCCGTTCGCGACCAGGGCGCGTCGTTATCCACTGTGGCACAACCGAATCCGCCGACCAGATTCCCACCACAGTGGCGCACCGTTCTCGGGGAGCTGGGTGAGTCATCTGCGAACGACCCCGGTACCGAACCGTTGGGCATCCTCGTCGAGTTGCCGGAACCGACCGGCTATCTGCCGCGGCCTGCGCCCACCCTCCGCCTGGTGGCGCCCGGCAAACGAGGCACGTGGGTGCGGACCGGTGTGCATTGGCGCATGTTCATCGGGTCGCCGCTTGTGTTCTCGTCGGCCATCACCGCAGCGTTCGACCGATTCGATCCCGCCGTGGTCGCTCCGATCCGCGCCATCGTCCGTGCGGTCCGGGCAGAGTCGCTACACGGGTTCGACGATGTGGTCACGCTCACCGACGCACCGACCGACATCTGGGAACTGCTGGCCGCGGCGCGCGACGCCGGGGTGACTTTCGTCGCGCACCAATCCACCGGTGCTACCCGCGTTGAGCTGATCGACGGTGCGCGAGCGGGTATCACGATCAGCCGTGACGGTTCCGACGCGGTGGTGACGCCACGGATCGAGGTTGATCACGCCGCGTGGGACGGCCAACCGGTGGGGCTGATCGGTCGCGCATCACCGCACGGCATGTTCAGCAGGGTCGACGATCTGCTGCTGCTCGGCCCGTTCACCGCGCCACCGTCGCGCACCGCGTTCGAACAGTTGGTGAGCTCTCCGTCGCTCCGCATCCCGGCCGAGGACATTCCCGAATTCGCTACCGGAGTGCTGCCGGGACTGTCGTCGTACCTATCGGTGGACGTGCACGACGGTGCCATCACGATGCCCGAGGTGGTGGGTCCGATCCCGGTCCTCACGTTGCGGATGACCGATGACGGTGGTGCCCACACGTCCTGGTGCATCGGCTACCGCGTCGACGAACGCCTGCGCACCTTCGACCGGGGTTCACGAACCGGCGGTGCGTCGTATCGGGATGCCGACGTCGAGGCGCGGATGTGGTCGGCTGCCCGACCGGCCTTCGAGAAGGTCGCCAACGCGTGTGCCCGATGGCACCAGCAGGCGCAACGATACGTGCGACAATCACAGCGGCACAACGTAACTCATCACAATCGAGGGTCGCTCGTCGCGGTGGCCGATCTCGCCGCCGACCCCGACGCCGCGATCAGCCGCGCCGACCTCGACCTGCTACTGCAGACCTACACTCTCTCGCCGTCGGACCTCGCGATGATATGGACGACGATCCTTCCGGAACTCACCGACGGCGGCCTGATCGACGTCGTGATCATCGGCGACGACCCGACCTACCGGCTCGCCGAGGGCGCACCCACCATTGAGATCGGCGCCGACGATTCGCCCGACAACGACTGGCTCAACTTGCGCATCACCGTCGAGATCGACGGCCACGCCATCCCGTTGCCCGACGTGCTGCGCGAACTCTCGGCGGGCACACGCTACATGCTGCTCGCCGACGGCGTCTGCTTCTCGCTCGACAATCCCGAACTGATCCGGCTGGCCGAACTCGTCGAGGAGGCCGAGTCGCTGGGCGAGGTGGATCGCGGCCGGATTCGCCGCGGTACGGTCCACGCCACCCTGTGGGACGAACTCCTCGCGCTCGGCGTGATCGACGAGCAACTCGCCCAATGGCGTTCACGCATAGCCACACTCGCCGACGCCGAACCCCCGACCACGGGTCCGGCGCCTGTGCTACTGCACGCCGAGCTGCGCGACTACCAGAGCGTCGGCCTCGACTGGTTGCGGTTTCTGTGGCGCAACAGGATAGGCGGGATCCTCGCCGACGACATGGGCCTGGGCAAGACGGTGCAGACCCTGGCGCTGGCGGCCGATGTCGTGGCCGACGATCCGGACGCCCGCATCCTGGTGGTCGCACCCACCAGCGTCGTGGGCAACTGGATCCGAGAGGCGCAACGCTTTGTGCCCGATATCCCGGCCGTCGCGGTGTCGGCGATGGGAACCAGGTCCGGCATCTGCCTCGATGAGCGCATCGGTGATGCACGAATCGTGGTCACCTCCTACACGCTGCTGCGACTGCAATTCGAACGCTTCGATGAATTCCGGTGGGCGGTGGCGGTGTTCGACGAGGCGCAGTTCGTCAAGAATCACCACAGTAAGGCGCATCAATGTGCGCGGCGGCTCGGTGCGGAAATCAAGGTGGCCATCACCGGCACGCCGATGGAGAACAACCTGATGGAACTGTGGTCACTGCTCTCCCTCACCGTGCCGGGCCTGTTCCCGTCGCCGAAGACCTTCACCGAGTACTTCCGCCGGCCGATCGAGAACGGCAGCAATCCAGGCCGACTGGAGTTGCTGCGCCGTCGGATTCGGCCGGTCATGTTGCGTCGCACCAAAGATCAGGTGGTCACCGACCTGCCGCCGAAACAGGAACAGGTGGTGACAGTGGAACTCTCACCGCGTCACGACAAGATCTACCAGACCCACCTCACCCGCGAGCGCGAGCGCGTGCTGGGACTGATCGGCGACTGGGACGAGAATCGCTTTGCGATCTTCCGCTCGCTCACCGTGCTTCGGCAACTCAGTCTGCATGCAGGTCTCGTCGATGCCGAACATGCCTCGGTGGCGTCGGCCAAGATCGACTACCTCGCCGACAATCTCCCCGAGCTGGTCGCCGAAGGTCATTCCGCGCTCGTGTTCAGCCAGTTCACCGGTTTCCTGTCGTTGGTCCGCGAACGCCTCGACCAACTCGGCATCGAGTACCGCTACCTCGACGGTTCGATGAGCGCGAAGCAACGGGCCGCGGCGATCGAGTCGTTCAGCGGGGGATCGGCGCAGGTGTTCCTGATCAGTTTGAAGGCAGGCGGTTTCGGTCTCAATCTCACCGAGGCAGACTACTGCTTTGTGTGCGATCCGTGGTGGAACCCTGCCGCCGAGGCGCAGGCCGTCGACCGTGCGCACCGAATCGGGCAGACCCGGCCGGTAACGGTGTACCGCTTGGTGTCTGCCGGCACCATCGAAGAGAAGGTGGTGGCCCTGCAGGCGCGAAAGCGGGAGCTCTTCGACGCCGTCATCGACGACGGTGAGCTCTTCGGTACCGCGATCAGCGCCGATGATGTGCGAGACATGTTGAGCGGCAGCAAGTCTGATGGTCACGAGGCCACCGACTGACGCACACCCTGTTGCTCGCGACTACCATTCGCCCGGCCAGGCGAAGTCCACCCGCGAGAGCAGCTCGATGTCCCGGGTTCCCCGCCACACGGGTGTCGACTCGGGTTGGGTGACGTACAGTCCGTGCGCGGCGTCGACGACACGCTGAAACTGGCTGGGCCAGTTGATGGATGCGGCCAACTCATCGAGGCGGTCGCGCCCCCGGCCCAATGCTCGCGACACGTGGACCGGATCGGGTAGCAGGTCGGACTTGTTGGTGTTGCAACGCGGACAGGAGAGCACCAGGTTGCTCAGACCGTCGATGCCCACCCGCGACCACGGCAGCACATGGTCGACGTGGGAGTCCGTGCGTAATCGCGCGGCGCAGTAGAAGCAGTCGCGGCCGAACTCGTCGGCGAGGAGTGACCCCGGCCGCTGCAGGGATACCCGGTCGGAGCCGAACAGATGCTGCGCGAGGTCGGGACCCTCGTCGAGGACGTTCTTGTTCATCCGGCGGACGTCGTCGACCCAGGCGAGCTGGAAAGCGGGTTTGAGCAGTGGTGCGAGCCGGGCGAGGGTGACGCACACGCCGGGGAAGAGTTCGATGCTGTTGTTGTGCGCGGCAATCACTTTCACCGAGTCCGTACCGAGCCAGGAGTCGTCGTAGAGGAAGCACTCGTGTGGTGCTCCCGCGCCGACGCGTTGTAGCAGCGCCAGCGGATACCGCACGAGGTTGCGTTTGACGGTGAGTAGGGACTGCGCGTACACGCCGGGCGCGTGTGCGCCGGTGGTCTCGAGTGGCAGATCCCGCAGGCCGGGCGTTGCTGTCGCGTCACGCAGGGCCGACACCGCCGCGAACACCACGCCCCGACCGTCGTTGGATTGCCGCAGCACGTGGCCGTCCAGGGGGCGTAGCTGTCGCCAGTACAGGTCGATGACGCGATGGGCCAGCGCGTCGAGGTCGACGCTGACCGCGGCGTCGGGGTCGGCGGGGACGGACTCCACTGCGATCTCGAGCAGCGCCACCATCGTCGCCAGCTTGTAGGTGGCCGTGCGATGCCCACCCTCGAGCACCGCGACCAGTTTCTGGCCAAGGGTCAGCGGGTCCGATCCGGGTGCGGACATGGGCTCAGCCTAAGCCCGCACCCGCTTCGGCGTTTCCTCCCGCCAAAGGTTGTCGGTTGACGCGCCCACCGCGTCAGACGGCAACCTCTGCCGGCGCCTGCGCAAAGGCTCCCCGGTACTGCGCCGCCGGATGCCGATCGTCGAGCAGATCGGAACCGAACAGCTTGGCGCGTGTGGTGCCGGGTGCGTACTCCCGCTGCGCCAGACCGCGGTCCTGCAGCACCGGGATCACGTGGTCGATGAACTCGACGTAGCTGCCGGGGATCGTCGCGTTCACCACGTTGATTCCGTCCACCCCCGCGTCGCGCCAGCGTTCGAGTTCGTCGGCGATCTGCTCGGGAGTTCCCACGACCCGTGAGCTGCGGCCTTGCAAGCGGCCGAGATCTTCGATGGTGGGCTCACGTCCGTCGACCGATTCGCGGACCCAATCGAGCACGCTGCGAATGCCGTCCGTCTCGATCGAACCGAGCGGCGTATCCAACGGGTGGCTGCCGAAATCGATACCGATGGCACCCGACAGGTGGGCGATCATGGCGTCGAGGTCGATGTTCTCCTCGAGTTCGGCCTCCTTGCGTCGCGCTTCCTCTTCGGTGCTGCCGATCACGAAGTGCAGACCCTGGAAGAAGGTGAGGTCGTGCGGATCACGGCCGTACGACGGTAGCCGCGACCGGGTGTCGTCGATCAGCGCGCGGGCCTGGTCGGGTCCGGGGGTGATGATGAACTGCGCCTCGGCATTTCGTGCCGCGAATTCGCGTCCGGCCGCCGACGATCCCGCCTGGAACAGCACCGGAGTACGTTGCGGGGAGGGTGCCACCAGATGCGGACCCTCCACGCGGTACCGCTTGCCTTCGTGGAAGATCTTGTGCACCTTGCTGGGGTCGCCGTGACGCCCGTTCACCTTGTCCTGTAGCAGCGCGCCATCGTCCCACGAGCCTTCCCACAGCTTGTACACCACGTCGGCGTACTCGTTGGCCCACACGTATCGTTCGTCGTGTTCCTCAAGGTCGGCGTAGCCGAAATTGCGTGAGGCGTTGGACAATCCGCTGGTCACGATGTTCCATGCGATCCGCCCGTTCGACGCGTGGTCGAGCGTGGAGATGCGGCGGGCAAAGTTGAACGGATGCTCCTGGAGCACCGAACTGGTGATCGCGATGCCCAGGTCTGTGGTGTTGTAGGCGATGGCCGAGGCGATCACCGACGGATCGTTGCTGGGGATCTGCAGCCCCGCCTCCACATACTTGCGGTAGCCGCCGTCGTAGTCGCCGTAGAGGCCGACGACGTCGGCGAAGAAGATGAAGTCGAACTTGCCGCGTTCGAGTTCTTTCGCCAGGTTCACCCAGTGATCGAGTGAGTTGAAGTTCACCTGCTGGGAGTCGGGCGTACGCCAAAGCCCCTGCAGGATATGGGATGTGGTGTTCATGACGAAGGCGGAGTAGCGGAGCGGTTTGGGCATGGGGGATCTCCTTGATCGAGAAGTGTCTATTTGACGATGAGCTTGCGTTGGGACGCCATGGTGAACACGGCGGCCACCACGATGACCAGTCCCTTGATGATGGTCTGCGTGTAGTCGGCGGCGCCGATCTGGTTGAGGCCGTTGGACAGTACGGTCAGGATCAGCACGCCGAGCACGGTACGGGCCACGCTACCCACGCCACCGGAGAGTGCGGTGCCGCCGATCACGATGGCGGCGACGGAGTCGAGCAGAATGGTGGAGCCCAGGGTGGGCCCGGCAGCACCGAGCTGCGCGGTGAGGAGCAACCCGGCCAGCCCGGCCGTCACGCCGGAGGCGATGAGCACGAACACCTTGACCTTCTTGGTGGCCACACCGGCGAGCTGCACCACGCGTTCGTTGCCGCCGACGGCGTAGGTGTACAGGCCGATACGGGTGCGCCGGGAGACGAACCAGACGATGGCGAACACCACAAGGGCGATGACGGCGGCGTTCTGGAGATTGGGAATCCATTGTCCGACGGCCAGATTGCGGATTCCCGTGTCGGTGAAGTTGATGGTGGAGCCCTCCAGGATGGTCAGCGCGATGCCGGAGAACAGCGAGAGGGTGCCCAGGGTGACGATGAACGACGGCACCCTGCCGTAGGCGAACACCACGCCGTTGAACAGTCCGATCACACCGCCGACACCGACGGCGATCAGAATCGCCAGCGCCGGATTCGCGATGCCGGAACTGATCAGATAGGCGATGACGGTTCCGGTCAGCAACGCGATGGAACCGACGGAGAGGTCGATGCTGCCGGCGATCACCACCAGGGTGGCACCGAGCGAGGCAAGCAGCAGAATGCCCGCCTGACCGCTGATCAAGGCGAAATTCGCGGCGCTCCAGAATGCTTCGGCGCGCAGGGAGAAGTAGACGATGAGCGCGGCGAGCGCGAGCAGCGGCAGCACATCGCGTGCCACGTTGGGCCGGCGGAGTACGCCGAGAATCGTCTCGCGGGTGGGTAGGGCCGGGCGCACCAGGGTGGCGGCGTGCTCGACATTGGTTTCGGCGGTCATGGTGTCATCCGTTCGTGGTGGGTTCGGCGGCAGTGAATTTCGCAGTGGCAGGTGGTGCAGCGCTGAGTGCAGGTGCGGCGCGTTCGAGATCGGCGTGTTCGCCGGCGGCGGGAATCATCAGCGCGACGAGGTCGTGTTCCTCGGGTTTCGTCTCGGCGGGGGCGTCGGCGATCGCGACGAGGCGTCCGCCGGTCACCACGCCGATGCGATTCGACAGTCCGATGAGTTCGGGCAGATCGTCGCTCACGAGCACGATCGCCGTGCCGGTTGCCGCGGCGGCGCGCAACAGGTCGTAGATCCCTTCGCGGGCGCCGGTATCCACACCCTGGGTCGGTGCGTCGAGAATGAGCACATCGGGCTGTCGAACAAGCCATTTGGCCAGCAGCACTTTCTGTGCATTGCCACCGGACAGCGAGGAGACGGGCGCATCGATGCCCTCGGCAACGATGTCGAGGTCGTCGACGTAACGCCGGGCAATTGTGCGGGCACGTCCCTCCGCCCACAGCCCCACCCGCGGGGTGGCGAACAGGTCGTGGAGCGAGGCGAGCTGGATGTTGTCGACGATCGACGCCGCGGTGATCAGACCCTTCTCCGAGCGGTCCGGCGGCACGTACGCGATACCGGCCGCCACATGGGAGCCGATGTCGCCGTCGACCTGAGTGCCGTTGACGGTGACTGTTCCGCCGGTACGTGCCACCGCACCCGCGATGATCTCGCCCAGCACCCGCTTGCCGGACCCCTCGGTGCCGGCGAGCCCGAAGATCTCACCGGATCGAACCTCGAACGTCGCCTCGCGTAACACCCCGGCGCCGGACAGGTCCCGCACGGCCAGCCGAGCGGGAGCGTCGTCGACGCGGTTCTGCGCGGTCTCGCGGTAGTAGTTCTCGGTGCGTACTCGTCCCACCATCAGCCGGTGCAGTTCGGTCTCGTCGGTGCCCGCGGTCGGGCGAACGGCGATCGACTGGCCGTCCTTGAACACCGTGATGCGGTCGGTGGTGTCGAGGATCTCCTGGAGCCGGTGCGAGACGAACACCACCGCCGCGACCCCGCGAAGTCGTTGCAGCAGATGAAGGAAGTTGTCCTCGTGTTCGTGATCGAGCGCGGTGGTGGGTTCGTCGAACAACACCACCGGCCGTTCGATCTCCAGCTTCTTCGACAGCGCGCTCACTCGGGCGATGTCGAGACTCTGCTTCTGGCCGGGGGTGAGGCTTCCGGTGGTGGCGGTGGGGTCGAGGCCGTCGATCGCCGCATCCGACAGCGCCTGCTCGGTGGCCCGGATCAGTCCGCGCCGATCGAGAAGCCCGCGGGATCGGAAGAGGTGTTCCCAACCGAAGAAGGTGTTCTCGTACACGCTCAGGTTGTCGATCAGGTTGGCCTCCTGGAACACCCGGAAGATGCCCAGCCGGTTGGCCTCCTGATAGGTCTTGGGCGCGATGTCGGTGCCGTCGAGCCGTAGCGTCCCCGAGTCGTAGGGCAGCACTCCGCTCAGGATGTTGAGGACGGTGCTTTTGCCCGCCCCGTTCTCGCCGATGAGCCCCACCACCTCGCCGTCACCCACCGTGAGGTCGACGCCGCGCAGGGCGCGGTTGGCGCCGAAACTCTTCACGATGCCGAGCGCCTCGAGACGCGGCGTGCTCGCGGTCATTGGTTCCTCCCGTAGGGTGACGGCCCGAGGACCGGCGATCGATAGTGGTCGCGGTAGAGCGCGCGAATCCGGTCGAAGTCCCCGTTGCGCCGTGCGGTGAGATACGCGTCGGGGTAGGTGAATCCGTCGGGTTTGGCGATGCCCGGCCACACCTTGTCGAGGTCTTCGGTGGGATAGGCGTCGAACTGCAGATCGAAGTCGTCGGGATGCTCGGTGCGCGACAACAACTTCACGTCGAACGATTCACCGATCGGTGTGTCGACGTAGCGCGATTTGAATGCCTTGACGTTGTCTTTGGTGATGATCTCGGCGTGCCAACCGTAGATGCGTTCGGCCGGTTCGGGTTTCCATCCCCGCAGCCGGTCGTGGAACTGTGCGACCGTCACGAAGGACGGATAGGCGGGCACGTTGCCGGTGGTGACCAGCTGCCGCCCGTTGAGCACACGCTCGATCCCGGCCTTCGAGCCGTTGGCGCCGACGACGAAGACATCCTTGCCCGGCACCTTGCCGGCGGCTTCGATACCTGCCACCACGCCGGTGGCCGCGTCGTCGTTGACCGCGACGATACCGACGGTGTCCGGGTAGCGGGTCAGCAGCGAGGTGGCCGCGCGCTGCGACAGGTCGGCGTCGTACTTCGCGTGGAGTTCACCGGCAAACCGGATCTTCGGATACTTCTTCAAGGTGTCGTGAACAGCAAGTCTGCGTTGCGCTTCCAGGCCGTCGATGGACGGGTAGAAGCCTCCGACGCGGACCACGGTGCCCTGTTCGCCGATCTGTTTGGCCAGCACGTCGACCGCTTTGCCGACCGATTCGTACTCATCGGGGATGAGGAACGAATTGTAGTTGGACCCATAACGATCGCTCTCCCACGGCGTGTACCACGACGGAGCGTTCCACGCTGCTTGGAACACCACGCCGTTGCGGTTGGCGTCCTGGGCGAGCGTGGGAAGTGCACCCGGATCGTTGAGTCCGACGAAGATTCCCGTGGTCTTCTGAGTCAGCAACTGGCTGAACTGATTCGACTGCACCGCCGAGTCGCTCTTGCCGTCGAGCACCACCGGTTTGTAGCCGAGCTGTTCGGCAGCCGCCTTGTAGGCGTTGGCCCATTGCACCTGATAGTCGCCCGTCGACGACCAGTTCAGCAGCGCGAACTGGCCGTCGGTGTAGGCCACCGCGCCTGCTCGCGCCGCAGTGCTGCGACCCGTCGCGGCCAGTGCGCCGCCGGCGGCCACCACGGCTGCGCTGCCGGCGAGTAGTTTGACGAACTGTCGTCGGCCAAGGCCGTAGGTGTCCAGCTTCTCCAGCACCGAATCGATGACACGCCTGTTGTCCGGATCGCGCTCGTCGATCTCTTGCACCATTGGTGTTGCCTGCCTTGTCTTCTCCGTTCGCTGAAGGTTGCTCAGAAGTAGCCGTTGGTGGGCAGCGGCTGGTCGAGCAGGACGCTCGCACCGATGGCCTGGGCCTTGAGTCGGGTGGGATTGTGCAGGGTGATGGTGCGGATGTTGCGCCAGTGCCGATCGAGGTCCTTGCCGCGGCTCGACGCCGACGCGCCACCGGCCTCGAACAGCAATGTGGCTGCGCGGGTGCCGATCTCGTCGATCACCGCCTTCACCTTCGACGCGGCCAGCGCGGCGGCCTGTGCGAGTTCGGGGTCTTGGATGCCGTCGACCGCCGAATCGGTGGCGGCGTCGATGGCCTCAGCGGCGACGAGGACGGCGGCCTCGGTGACGTAGGCCAGCGAGGCGAGTTCGCCGACCACCTGCTGCAACGACGGATCCTGCGCCGGAATCGGCGACGAAGCGTGTGAGAAGTTTCGGCTCCTGTTGTCCACCAACACCTTTGCGTCGGTCACGATCGAACGCAGTATCCCCGCGACGATGGCGTGCAGGTACAGCTGCACAAAGGAGCCCTGGGTCGACTGCGGCGGCGTCTGATCCAGCGGGAACTCGCGCAGGATGTCGTCGGCGTAGACCTTCACATCGGTGAACCGTGTGGTGCCCGATCCGGTGCGGCGCTGCCCGAATCCGTCCCAGTCGTCGAGGATCTCGACGCCGTCGCGGTCGGTGGGGATCACCACCGAGGTGAGGCTGGTGCCCTTGACGGTCCAGATGCTGACGTAGTCGGAGAACAATGTGCCGGTGGTGTAGAACTTTTCACCGTTGAGCACAAAATGGTCGCCCTCGGGCGCGAGGGTGGTGTTGAACTCGAAGTCGCCGGCCGCCTTGGTACCGCGTTCGCTGGTCGCGTTGCCGAACACCCTGCCCTCGGCGATCAGGTCGAGGAATCGTCGGGCGTTGTCGGTGTCTGTCGCGAGAAACTCTTCGGCGAGCCAGAAGTGGGTGCGGTAGATGTGCGCCACAGTGGGGTCGGCGGCAGCGAGATCGATGACCCGGGCGAACAATTCACGCAGTGTGACGCCCGCACCGCCGAGCTCGACCGGCAGGCGCAGCTTCCCGTATCCGGCGGCTGCTACCTCTCTGACCTGCTCGAATGGGTTGACGTTGTCGATCTCGCGTTGCACCGCACCGTCGGCAACTCGGGCCAGGACGGCGGGAAACGTGCTGACGTTCAGCGGTGCGACGGACGCGGGTGCGGGCTGAATCTGGGTCATCGGAATCTCCTTCAGGTATTTCGCGCAGGCCACATCAGGCACCGGGTGCGGCGCCGACGATGGGTTGAGTGGTTCACGGTGGAACCGGTCCGCATGGGCGGACCGCATGTTCGATCTGCGACGAAACTACGGGCGTGTGTACGCGATGCGGAAGCTATCGGTGCACGCGGCGTAAAAGGGAGGTGACTCCCGAGGGCTTATGCCGCAGGAGCAATGATCAGTAACTGTGGATGGCCCTCGGCGGGGCGGCGCGACCCCTGACAAGGCCTTGACCCGAACCTCACTTGAGGTCTTAGTGTGTGGCCATGTCATCCAGACCACACCTGCACCGCGCGAATAGCGACGCCGAAGCCGCCGTGGAGCGCTTGATCGATCACCTCCAAAGAGGCTTCGACATCGGCAACGCGGACATCTACGACGAAATGTTCGCTGAAGACATTCTGTGGGGGACGCCCAAAGGGCTTGTACTTGAAGGCTACAACCGTCTCAACCCCATTCATCATCGAATGATGGACGGGGTACCGGTCGCACCCGCGTCACGATTCGAGCTGGCACAGATCATGCTGCCGGCACCCGATGTTGCCGTTGCCCAGATACGACGAACCGCTCTTAACGGGGGCTTCAGTGAGATGGCGATGTATGTCCTGATCAAACACGAGGGTCAGTGGTGGGTGGCTGGAGGGCACAACACACCGGTCAACGATCGCCTACCCCCACCCACACCGAACCGCTGACACGGTCGTATCCACAGAATGTGACAAGTACTTGTCTCAGGGCTGGGTGGGCCAGCGGGTGATGAGCGTGATCGGCGCGTCGCGGTTGGTGATCCCGACGATCACTCGTCCGCCGTCCTTCTGCGCGGCCTCTTCGACGAGGCGTTGCGCACTGGTGCGGACCATCAGTCCGCGGCCGGGGACGAAGAACGGGACGTCGCGCGACTTGGGGTCGGGACCGGCCGACCAGTAGGGGCGTACCGCGGGATCGTCGAGGATCGATTCGACGCCGGTGCCCGCGATCTTCATGGTCTCGTCATGGGTGAAAACGATGTAGGTGGTGTTCCCGTGAGTCTCGGTCTGCGCGGCATGGGCGTTGCCGGCACCGGTCATGGTGATCCCGCCGACGGCGAGCACTCCGACGATGAGTGCGAGTGCGCGGTTCTTCATGTCTTCCCCCACGAGTCTGCGGACAGAGCACAGCTCTGCGTGGACAGACCCTAACAGGTGGGATGTGTGCGGGTGTGGTGTCGCGACGGTGTGGGGGTGTGACCGGTTACCGGCTTCGCCGGGACCGGGTCACGTGGTGGTGTCGTCGGGCGTCGGAGAGAACGATGCGGCGAACGAATTGGCTGCCAGCACAACGAGTTCCTCGTCGTCGACGCCGAGCTCGTCGCGGATCGCGACGAACGTGTCGCCCACATAGCCGCCGAAGTAGGCGGGGTCGTCGGAGTTGATCGTCACCAGCAGTCCCGCGTCGAGCATGCGCGACAGTGGGTGGTCGGCGAGCGTGGGCACACACCGCAGACGCACGTTGGACAGCGGACATGCGGTCAGTGGTGTCCGGTCGGCCGCGAGGCGCCGGATGAGGGCAGGGTCTTCGAGGGCGCGGATTCCGTGGTCGATCCGTTCGACGCCGAGCACGTCGAGCGCCTCCCAGACGTACTCGGGTGGTCCCTCCTCGCCGGCGTGCGCCACCACGTGCAAGCCGGCCTCGCGTGCACGATCGAAGACCGGTGCGAACTGACCGGGCGGGTGTCCGACCTCGGCCGAATCCAGGCCGACACCGATGATGGAGCCGAAGTGCGGGGCCAGCGCGTCGAGGGTGGCGTGGGCGTCGGCAACCGGTGTGTCGCGCAGGAAGCAGGCGATGAGGTCGGCGTGGATGCCGGTCTGCGCCGACACGGCGTCGAGGCCGCTGCGCAGTCCGTTCACGACGGCGCCGATGGGGACGCCGCGCGAGGTGTGTGCCTGCGGGTCGAAGAAGATCTCCGCGTGGCGGACGCCCTGCGCGCCCGCGCGACGCAGGTAGGCCTCGGCCAGATCGGCGAAGTCGCGTTCGGTGCGGAGCACCGCCATGCACGCGTAGTAGAGGTCGAGGAAGTGCGGCAGATCGGTGAACGCGTGGGCGCGGCGTAGGTCGTCGACAGAGGCGTAGGGCAACTCGACACCGTTGCGGGCGGCCATGTCGAACACCATCTCCGGTTCGAGGGTGCCCTCGATGTGCAGATGCAGTTCGGCCTTCGGCAAGGCCATCAGCGCCGCGTCATCCATGGGTGCTGTCCCTCTTCTCTGTCGTCGAATGTGTGGTGAGGCGGCCCGTCCTGAGGTGGGCTAGGAGGAGTCGAGCGCGCGCAGGGCCTCGGTGGGATCGAGGCTGCCCGGTGGGCGCTGCTCCCGGGCGAGGCGCACGATCTCGTTCTGCACCAGTTCATTGACCGGTGTTGCGACACCGTGCAGTCGGCCGAGCAGGACCACTTCGCCGGACAGGTAATCGATTTCGACGCTGCCCGTGCCGCGCGCGACGCTCTGCCAGGTGGAACTGCCGAGACTGTTCTCGCCGGTGTCGCGGCGGTGGATGGCGTCGGCACGGCGTTGTTTGTCGGTGGCTTCGGAGATCACGTCGATACCTGCCGCTCCCACCACGGCCTCCCCTTCGGCCCGCGCACGACGACACAGTTCGGTGAAGGCCGGATCGTCGCGCCGGAACCCCGCGTCGATGCCGTTGACCAGATTCATGATCAGTTTGCGGTACTTCCACGCCATGATGTTGTCTCGGGGCTCCGACCAGAACTCCGCGGCGCGCAGTGCGGTCGAGATCTCGTCGGCCGTCGGGTCGGTACCCATGGGATACGAGCCGATGTCGAGGATGCCCGGGACATTGTCGGACCCCTGGATCACCACACCCGGCTCGAGGTGCAGCGCCGGCAGCATGACGCAGATCGAGTACACGTTGGGGAACACCCGCAGCAGTTCTCGTTCGTTGGCGACGCCGTTCTGCGCCGACACGATGGGCGTCCGGCGCGGGGCGTGCGTGCGCAGGTCCGCGAGAGCCGCCGCGGTCTGTTGGGATTTGACGCACAGCAGCACCACAGTGTCGTCGGTCCATCGCACGCCTGCTGCGCCCGCGGCGGTCACCGCGTCGATTGCGTACCGGTGTCCGGCCGTGTCGAGGAGGAGGCCGTGGTCGCAGATCGCCTGCAGATGCGCCCCACGGGCCACCAGCGTGGTAGGGACACCTGCCAGCGCGAGGTGCGCTCCGATCACACCGCCGACCGCGCCGGCGCCGTAGATGACGAAGTGCATGAAATCCAGCGTAGGCGCGGGTCATGCGCCCTTGCTCTCCACTTGACGGACCGCCGACTCGAGCAACCCCACGAAGTGCTCGTAGAAGGCGGCGACAGGGTGGTGTGTGGTGCTGCTTCGCGCCGCTTCCTGGGCCAGGGCGCGGCAGACGTCGAGATACTCCACGAGGCGGTCGATCTTGGCGTTGGTCAGGTGCACGATGCGTTCCGGGGTGAGGCCCGTGGAGGTATCGATCTCGAAAAGTGTTTGCAGCCCAACCGGAATGGTGCTGTGCGCGCACGTGTGTGCACCGGGACCACCGGCGTTGAGGGCGTCGACGATGTCGAAAGCGGCCTCGCGGAGGAAACGCAGCCAGGTACACAGGGCCAGTGCGAGGTTGTCGGGGTGGAACACCGCGCCGTCGAAGATGCGTCGTGCGTAGACGTGATCGTCGCTGACTGTGAACGCGATCTCCGGCCAGGCCGCCGAGTGCTCGACGATCAGGCTGCCGAGAAGTGCGGGGTCGGTCAGCCGGTGGGTGAGCGTGGTGACGAACTCCAGGCTCGGTCCGTGCGGTGTTGCGAAGATCCCCCACGGCGGCGAGTCGAGGTCGGTGGGCATCACTTCGATCCACCCGTCCTGAATGGTCAGGTCCTGACGTAGATCGTCGGCGACGAGGTCGCGGGCCAGGTGCAGCAGGTGGTCGTCGTCGGTGGGCACGATGATCCCGGGAGCATCGGATAGCGGCGGGCTCGCGGGCGAGGCCGGATCGGGGACCGCGCTCAGTCGGCGACCGGGCGTGGTGCCGGGCCGCGGCAGATCGGGTACCCGCCGGAACGGATTGTGGATGGTGACGAACGACGGATGCGCGAAGCCCCACAGTTCGCGCAGTGTGCGGCATGCGAGAGTGCTCAACGTCGCGACACTGCGCTTGCCCGATTCCGCGATGTGTTGGTCCTTGCGGGGTAGATAGCGCCAGCCGAGGTCGGCGAGATCGCGTCGGATCGCGATCCACTCGCGGCGGCCGCCGATGGGGAGCGCCGACCCACTGATGTTGCAGCGGATGCGCCCGGATCCGGTGATGGCGACCACGATCAGCGGGCGATAGGTCAGGCCGTCCTGACGTGCGATCTCGACGAACTGCCCGGGCTCGAGATCACCCAGCTGCGGGAGCAGCGTCGCGCTGAATTCGGACCAGGCGTCGTCGATGAGATCGTCGAAACTGCTGGTGGACATGGGACCCCCGATCGTCGTGCGACACGCGCCGCTATACGAATGTGTGTTCGATGAAGACGGTATGTGAGGGGTCTGACAATGAGGATGACTACCCGATACCGCGAGGTCACGGACGTATGGGCGCCTCCTGTGACCGGTTTCTCACCGGGAATCACGGCCTACTCGTACGCGTTGGAAACAAGCGGAGCAGAATGTTTCTTGAAGGCGTTGTGACGTTGGTGTCAGCGGCATGGGGGCGACGCGCACATGAATAGGGGACAACGATGTCGAAAGCAGCCGAACAGGTAGCACCTGAGGGCGAGGTGACTCAACGCAAGCCGGTGTTGCCGGTCGACGACCCGTTCTACGAGGCACCCGACGACCTCGGCGCACTCCGGCCGGGCGAGATCATCCGCAGTCGGCAGGTGGTGCTCAAGAACTTCTGGGTGTCCCACCACCGGGCGTGGCAGTTGCTGTATCGCACCAGCGACCTCAACGGGATGCCCGACGTCACGGTCACCACCGTCGTGATTCCCGACGGGCACACCACCGAGCACCCGTTGCTCTCGTTCCAGGGCGCCATCGACGCGGTGACCTCGCAGTGTTTCCCCTCGTACGCACTGCAGAAGGGGGCCGAGGCCTCCCGCAGCGTCGCGCCGTTCGAGTTCATGGTGGTGCGGCGCGCACTGGCCAAGGGGTGGGCGGTGAGCATCCCCGATCACGAGGGTTTGAAGGGAGCGTGGGGTGCCCCGCGCGAACCGGGCTACCGCGCGCTCGACGGCGTCCGCGCCACCCTCGCATTCGAACCGCTCGATCTGCGCGCCGATACCCAGATTGGGTTGTGGGGGTACTCCGGCGGCGGCATGGCATCGTCGTGGGCGGCCGAGATGGCGCCCACCTATGCACCCGAACTCAACATCGTCGGCGCGGTGCTCGGATCGCCGGTGGGCGACATGGCCGAGGCGTTGCTGCGCCTCAACGGCGGATTCCATGCCGGGCTGCCGATCCTGGTGATCGCCGGCCTGCAGCGCGTCTATCCGGGGCTGAAGAAGGTCATCGACAAGTACGCCACGGAAAGGGGCCGCAAGTACCTCGCCGAGGCAGTGGACCTGCCGACGGGTGATGCCATCCGGCGTTTCCGCAATCACGACCTCGACGACTACCTCTCGGCTCCGCTCGCCGACGTGCTGGCCGAGCCGGAGATGGTCGAGATGATGCGCGACGTGCAACTCGGCACCCACAATCCGGGCGTGCCGCTACTCGTGATCCAAGCGATCCACGACGAGGTGATCGCCGCCGCGGATGTCGACGAGCAGGTGGCCAAGTACCGGGAGCACGGTGTCCCGGTGACGTACGTGCGTGACCTTGTGGCCGAACACTATTCACTGCTGGCACTGTCCGGGCCGCTGGCGGTGAGCTGGCTCTCGCATCGGTTCGAGGGCCGGCCCGCGCGTGATCGGACCGTTGCCGCGGTTGCCGGTCAGCCGCGACCGAAGTTGCGGCTCAATCCTTTCGGCTGAGACTCAGGGTGAGTGCGTCAGTAGAAGATCGAGTAGACGATGTGCATGATGGATTCGTAGAAGTTCCAGAGTGCGGTGAACATGGTGATCTCCTTAGATAGCCAAAGCACAAGTGGCTCTGGGGTTATGACTGCTTCCTCAGACTGCGCGCAGTGCTCCGGGAGATCAAGGGGCGGTGTGGTCGAGCGCCGCCCGTACCGGCACTAGCTGGGGGAATGGCGTCAAAGGCCATTCATCCGATTGTGGTACATCGTCAGTGGTCCGGTCCGGTCGCAGCACTACGCCCGGCGACCGTGCGATCACGGGCCGGGCGTAGCGCTACGGACTGACGGACCAGATGTCAGATGATGCTGACGACCAGGTTCCAGATAGATGCGAAGACATTCCAGATGGCGATGATCATTGTATTTCCCTTCTGCCGCAGGAACTTCAGGGATATGCGTCCTGCGCTTGCCTCATCAGCATCCCGAGAAGCCCGGTAGCTGAGAATGGGGAGAAGTCCCCCCGTGCTCGGCAATCTCGCCGTGATCTGGCAAATGTGTATCGGCGTTCATCTGCGCGACCGACACGACGGGACGTGATCAGGCGCTGATGCCCGGGAGCGGTCAGAGCCGCGTGACCGACAGGTCGCCGTCACGGAACTGCGAGCGCAGCCGCTTCTTGTCGAACTTGCCGACACTGGTCTTGGGCACCTCGTTGATGATCGTCCAGTTCTCGGGGAGCTGCCAGTGGGCGACCTTGTCGGACAGGAACTCTCGCAGAGATTCGGGGGTGGCCGACGAACCCTCGCCTAGTACGACGGCCACCAGCGGGCGTTCGTCCCACTTGGGGTCGGGCACTGCGATGACGGCGGCCTCGATCACGTCGGGGTGACCCATCACGGCGTTTTCGAGGTCGACCGACGAGATCCATTCGCCGCCGGACTTGATGATGTCCTTGGTGCGGTCGGTCAGCGTGAGGTAGCCGTCGGGGGTGATGGTGCCGACGTCGCCGGTGCGCAGCCAGCCGTCGTCGAACTTGTCGGCGGCGTCGACGCCGTAGTAGGAGCCGGTGATCCATGGTCCGCGGACCTCTAGTTCGCCGACCGTCTTGCCGTCGTGGGGGAGCACCTCACCCTGGTCGTCGACGAGCCGCGCCTGTACCGACGCGGGGAAGCGGCCCTGGGTGTAGCGGTAGTGCCACCGCTCTTCGCCCTCGGTGCCGGCCGGTGGGCGTGCCACCGATCCGAGCGGAGACGTCTCGGTCATGCCCCAGGCGTGGATCACTTCGACGCCGTGCTCCTCCTGGAAGACGTGCATCAGCGACGGCGGCACCGCCGACCCGCCGATCAGGACGTCGTTCATGTGCGAGATGTCTTGCGGGCGGTGCACGAGGTACTGGTGCAGGCCGAGCCAGATGGTGGGCACCGCGGCGGCCACGGTGGGCTGTTCGGCGGCGAGCAGCGCGGCGAGCGGTTCGGGCTGCAGGAACCGGTCGGGCATGATCAGCGACGCCCCGATCATGAACGCGGCGTAGGGAAGTCCCCACGACATCGCGTGGAATTGGGGGACCACGCACAGTGCGCGGTCGCCCTGTTTGAGTGCGGGTCCTTCGGTCATGCACACCTGCATGGAGTGCAGGTAGATCGAGCGGTGGGAGTAGACAACGCCTTTCGGGTCTCCGGTGGTGCCGGAGGTGTAGCACATGGCGGCGGCCGACCGTTCGTCAACTTCGGGCCAGTCGAAGGTGACCGGTTGTTCGGCGATCAGCGCCTCGTAGGAGTGCACCGCCACGCCGTCGGGGGCTTCGACGCCCTCGGTGGAGTCGCCGGTGACGATGATGTGTTTGATGGTGGTGAGGTGTGGGAGCTGCGGGTTGAGCAGCGCGACCAGCGTGGGGTCGACGATGACGACGTGGTCTTCGGCGTGGTTGGCCACGTGGATGAGCTGCTCGGGAAACAGACGGATGTTCAGGGTGTGCAGCACCGCGCCCATCGACGGCACCGCGAGGTAGGTCTCGAGGTGCTCGGCGTTGTTCCACATGAAGGTCGCGACGCGCTGGTCGCCGTCGACGCCGAGCCCGCGCAGGGCGTGTGCCAGTTGGGCGCAGCGTCGACCCACCTCGGCGTAGCTGCGCCGGCGCGACCCGTCGCCGGTCCAGGTGACCACCTCCGCGTCACCATGCACGCCGCTGCCGTGACGCAGCAATTGAGCGATGGACAGTGGGGCGTCTTGCATCGTGCTCAGCATGGGATTCCTGCTCTTCTCTTCGGGGCGGCGACGGCTCGCGGGCGCGTCGGGGGTGGGGCGACCGGTTCCTTCTGAGCTTTGCACGCGGCGCGTGCGTCGGGGTGCGGTTTCGCCGATCAAATCGGACATTGCCCGAGGGGTCAGAGTCGCGGTTCCGGCGGTGTCGGCGGACGGAAGGGGCGGAAGAAGGTGCGTAGTTCGTCGGCGTAGGTGTCGGGCACCTCGAACGGCGCGAAGTGGCCGCCGTGCGCGGGTTCGGACACGTAGACGGTGTTCGCCGTGCGTTCGAGCCAGGCCCGCGGTGGACGCACCACGTCACCACCGAAAATCGTGAAACCTGAGGGTGTTTCGACGTGGCGGGTGCGTTGCGCGACGGGGATGGCGGCGTTGGCCCGGTAGGTGCGGATCGACGATCCGATAGTGTTGGTGACCCAGTACTGCGTGATGAGGGTGAGGATCTCGTCCTTGGTGTAGACGCTTTCCAGGTTGCCGTCGCAGTCGCTCCAGGAACGCAGCTTCTCGACGATCCAGGCAGCGAGACCGACCGGCGAATCGGCGAGACCGGCGGCAGCGGTTTGCGGTTTGGTGCTCTGGATGGCGGCGTAGGCGCCCTCGGCGGCGGCCCATTGCTGGGCGCCGCTGAGCCATGCCTGTTCGTCGGGGGTGAGGGTGGCGGGGTCGATGCCGGGCGGGGGCAGACCGGCATCGGTGCGGTGTACGGCGATGACGCGGTCGGGGTGATCGAGCGCGAGGTAGCGGGCGACGTGGCTGCCCATATCGCCGCCGGCCACGGCGAACCGGTGGTAGTCGAGGGCGGTCATCAGTTCGGCGTAGAGCCCGGCGATGTCGCGCGTGTTCAGGGTGGTGTCGAGTGGGTGTGCCGAGTAGCCGAACCCGGGCATGTCGGGGACGACGACGGTGAACGAGTCGGCCGGGTCGCCGCCGCGGGCGGCGGGGTCGGTGAGCAGCGGGATGGCTTTGAGGTAACGCCAACACGAGTCGGGCCACCCGTGGGCGAGCAGCAGCGGCATCGACGGGGTGCCCGCGGTGGACTCGGCGTGGATGAGATGGATATCGAGGCCGTCGACGGTGACAATCTGGTTCGGGTAGGCGGTGAACGCGGATTCGGCTGCGGGCCCGTCGAAATGGTGAAGCCAGTAGTCGGTGAGTTCGCGGAGGTAGGCGAGGTCGGTGCCCATGGACCATCCGGAGTTCGACGGCGCATCGGTCCATCGGGTCAGCCGCAGTCGGGTGTGCAGATCGTCGATGACGTCTGCGCGGGTGCGCGGAACGAAGGGTCGGGGGCCGGTGGCGGGCATGGGTTCAGGGTAGGACGGGCAGGCGGCGGTAGCGGCCACGCGACGAAGCGGCGAAGGCTGACAGCTCGTGTGGCGTGCCATCGATGGCACATCGGCGCCACACCCTCAGTTACCAGATAAGTGAAGGTAAGTGTCCACGGTGCCGTCGCTTGTGGCGGCTACGAGGAGGATCCGAACGGCGAGACCGGCTGCTTGGGCTGCGGAGTGGTGCGCCACGTTATCGTCCACTTCGCGAGGATCTCGCCGAGCGGGGCTTCGTACTCGATCATGGTCGGGCGGGGCCCGGAGATGCCGAATGCGACGATGCCCTTGACACGTTCGCCCGCCGGTAGGTCACCGGAGTGCAGGTCGGTGTAGGTGTAGTCGGGCTCGTCGTAGGTGGTTCCGTCGTCGGCTTTCGCGATGAAGTACAGCGGATTGACCGGCACTGCGCCACGCGTCGCGTCGATGGTGACGACGAAACTGAAGGTGTCGCCGCGCATGCTGATATTCGAGACATCGACGTATCCGGCCCAGTCGTCGTCCGCGATGTAGCGCGATGTCGACGGTGGGTCCGCGTACGCGGCCGGCAGCGCAATGCCCGAAAGAATGGCGAGCAGAAGGGTGGCGAAGATTGTTGTGATGACGGTGCGCACGGCTGTCCTAATCAATTCGATGACGAATGTTTGTGGTCACGATAACGAGAGGGTGTGACAATCCCGGGCGCGCTTCGAGTGCAGTCGATTTACGCCGTGTTCTGGTCAGGGCGAGGCGCTTCGGATAGGTGGTAAGTAAGCCTGCACTATGAGGCTTTGGGCCAGCTGCCTCAGAGGCAAAAAGGCTCTTCCGGATTCAGAGTGCATGCAGTCGTTCTGCGAGTTGGCCGGAGTGGATGAGTGACCGCAAGATGTAGTGGTTGAGGTTGCGGAAGCCG